>JAUWBM010000171.1 GCA_030601705.1 Thermoplasmatota archaeon | reverse complement strand
ATAGATGTTGTAAAATTATCTGTGATAAATAAACCTATTGATTTGGAATTGATAGTAGTTGATATCTATGTGCAGATAGGGCCTGGATGGTGGATATAAAGGAGAATAAATTCAATGCCAGCTTATTCTTCTCCAACAATCATCTCACCGGATTGTATATTACTGTTTTTACTTTAACCCTACGTATCGTATAATTTTTATCAGTAGAATGGAAAATCCCTACCCGTTGCCCTATGTTCGCCTGCAATTCTGCCTCTGAGATTGCCTTGCGCGGAATTTCAACAGTTTTTTGAATTGTGAAAATGAGTTGGGTATGGTCTGATTTCTGCAGGATCTCTACGAGAGTTCCAACAATTTCTTGATACGAATTTAATTGCATTAGTCCCCTTCCATTGGCTTTATTGTTATGACCCCATTTGAAACAAGTTCAATCTGATCTTTATCGTCCAGATCATAGTACTGGAGCCAAACCCGTGGCAAAATGACGCCGAAAGATGCCTGGTCTATCTTTATTATTTTTTCTCTCTCCTTATGCGGCAATTTTTAAATCACCTCACTTTAGTATAAACTAGAATGCTAAAACCAGTATATAAATATATCATTTTTTATATTTCGGTTAAAATTATAAACCGAAATATTGCTTTCTCCAACAGAAGGGAATAGATAAAATTTTTATTGATAGGCACCGTTTGCATCTTCTTACTCCTCCTGAAAAAGTATAAACTATAGTTGAAAACAATGAAATATTTCTTACCGATATTCGCCATCTCATAAAAGCATATAAAAGACGGTTTTAACTTACCTTTCTCAACCTAAGTTCACCAGCACCAATGGGTTCAATACCTAGCATGTCGCCAGCTTTGAAATTGTAGAGCTCGCAGACATGCTTTGGAATGGTGACAATTAAACTTCAGCTTATTTCACGTAATTTTCTATCCATATAGAAAAATATATGGATAAATAAATAGATAATCATCACTATATGACCGTAATTAGCTACGCTCAGCATACTCAAAATAGTACCCTTCAACAGATATAAAACCATTAAATTTACTAGTAAAGTGCTTTTAGAATATTAAATCGGTCAATATAGATCTGTTCAACTACCTCTGCCCTTACGCAATGCTCTCAGTGAATACAATGATTCTCCATCAGATATTCTAAAGGAGGTCATAAATGTTTTACATGGAGAGTGGGAAAACGGAGAGGAAAAAAAGTACGGAATAATCTGTGGAACAATCCTGCACCAAAGTCAGATAAGATGAAAAGTGTTAGCTTTGCAATAAAATCATCAGAAGCATTTAGATTTTATCAAAACATTAATAGAAACTTCTACTGTCAGATCCATGAGGGCTTTCATTCAACGATCCCTATCGTGGTATCTTCGAAGTAAAATGCTACTAGAACAACCTAAAAAGAAACTAAAAACCTTGAATTGGTTTAACAAATGCCAAGTTGAGGAATACAAGCAAGGTACGATTTTCGCAGTTCCTCTCTGTCGATATGATAGTAGATATCCATTGCAGAATTTCTTTTGTCTCCTCTTAATTCTTGGATGAACTCACGAGACATCCCGGCTCGCCTGAGCTGAGTGGTAAACCAGTGCCTGCAACAATGAGGCGTAAAGTGCTCCTCAAGACTATCAGAATGAGGATTATGCAGCCCTGCTTTTTCCGCCCACTTCGTGAACGATTCATAGATGGCATGACGCCCCAGTCTTCCCCCTGTGTTATAGGAAGCAAACAAGGCTTTGCAGTTTTTATTTGCAATTGTTTCTCTTTTTTTCAACCATCTTTTTAGAAGGATGGCTGTTTCATAATCAAAAAACACGGTCAAATTGCTTCTCTTATGTGTAGGTTTCAATCGTATACTCATCAAATCCCAGTTTATATCATCAACATCAATGGCAATTAACTCCCGCAGCCTTATTCCCGTCTTTGCAAATAAGATTGCTATTGCTTTGGTCCTTATATCAAAAATCTGATTGATGTAACGAGACATCTCCTCGACATCTATCAGTTTCCTTTTACTTCCATTGTTGTCATTCTTCTTATATCTGCGCAGATATCTTTTCCGTATATCTAGCACTATGTTTTTTTCGACTATGTTTTCATAGACTGCATATTCATAGAATGAGGAAAAGGTGGAAAACCGATTCTCAATGGTCTTATAATCAATCCCCTGTTTCAAGAGAAATGAGATATAATCTCGTAATACCTCTCTATCTACATTTAATAATGAAAGTTTTCTTTTACGTAGGAAAAAGGAAAAAAGATTCAAAGTGGATTTGTAACTCTCAATGGTATATCTACTCAGATTCCGTATCTGGCAATCCGCCATGAATCGTTGTATCAACTCGGTATCACTTATGCTTTCCATCTCCATTTTCCCCCTAGGTCTTTCAACAGCCCGTAGCTTTCCAGACTCTCGATTTGAGCGTATATCCCTTTCACTGCTGTGTTATCACTTGTTTTAATATTTAAAAAATCAAGGAGGTCTTCTTTCCGTATCTCCCTTTTTTCCTTAAACAGGTCGATTAGTTCTTTTTCATATGTTCTTACTCCTGAGAAATCCTCTTCTATAAATGGTTTGACCCTGTATCTTCTTAGCTCTCCTTCAAGTCTATCTACTACAGTGTCCATTATCTTGTTTCTTTTACGTAGCTCTTTGTTTTCTTCTCTTAGTTCCTTCAGCTCTTTAAGTAGCTCGACTCTGGATATGTAACTTTCTTCTCCTTTTTCTTGTCGTAATGAGTTTTCTACATGTTCAATGACGAACTTGGATATGGATACTCCTTGTTTATCGGCTGATTCCTTCCATTTTGTTGCCGCCTCTTGTGACGGAAGGTAGACGTAGATTGATCTTTGTTTTATTGTCTTGGTTTTTGATTTCTTTACATTGTTCTCGGTCATTTAATCAGTAAAAGTATATCCTATGGCTATATAAATTTTACTAGTAAAAAAGTGCAGGGGAAGGGATTTGAACCCTTGGACTCCTTCGAGACAGGATGTCTCATCGCGAACCTTTCGTTTCCTTAGATCTTAAGTCCTGCGCCGTTGGCCAAGCTTGGCTACCCCTGCATATGAGTGCGGACGCCGGGAATCGAACCCGGGCAGAGGGCTTGGAAGGCCCTAATCATAACCTCTAGATCACATCCGCATAACTCTTGATTACGGTCTTTTTAGACATATGCTAAACCTTCATAATCTTTTTTATCTTTCTTTTTGAACTGCAATAAATAATGCTCAACGGTTGTTTTTTTACATCTAGGAGTATAAAATCTCATTTCGTCATTGATTGACATATAATTTTATATATGTGATATACATTGGCATTGTAAAGGGGGAAAGGAAAATGGAAAAAGTCAACCTTTTAAAGAAAAGTGGGGTAATTGGTATAATAGTTTTATTTATCTGTGCAAGTTTTGTCCCGAGCATAGGTGGGTATTCAGAAGAAACCAATCAAGTAGATATTGATATTGAAGATGTTTGTGAATCACAGGAGAATGTGCTAGTAACTTGTCGTACGTTTGGATTTCCTGGAGAACCATCACAAGAGATTACCATGTCTCTAAGTGACGCAGAATTTTTGTACAATAAAATAAAAGAGCTTCAAATTGAAACAGCTCGTGACCCACTATCTGATAAAACACAGCAGTTGCAGCATGAGATCATCACACTTGCTGATGAACATGACCTCCTGCCAGCAGGCTTATCAGCGGAAACACTAAAGTCACGTCTTACACCAACTTTGCGTCCACAACACCCTCGAATTACACTGCCTCGTTTACAAAATAGAGCATCTGAAATGTTTTGTAACTACGTTTCCACAGGCTCTGGGACATCACTGCCTATTATTATCCTGCCAAGGCTCATACCTATACTTCTCACACCCATTCCCAGATTATTCGTGCGATGGTCAACATATGAAGGAATAACA
>JAUWBM010000026.1 GCA_030601705.1 Thermoplasmatota archaeon | reverse complement strand
TCTACACAAGTCTTACCGTCCTCCCTTAATTTTACAATCAATTCCCTTTCTTTTCTTTTAGCTAAATTCATGAGTGCACCAAAAAGAATATGCATGACCCAGTATATACAATTAATCCATTAATTAATGTCGCATACTAATTTGACAAAAATATTATAACCTTCGTTGATGTTTTAAATTTGGGAGATAATAATGGTAACAGATAAAGAACTTTTAGAAAAAATTAATAGGAAATTAGAAAAACAAAGTTATACAAGTATGGCTTTTGTTCTAATGGCACTTTCAATAGCACTTTGGGGATGGGGAATGGGAAAAAATATGGATATTTATTTTTACCTTGGTTTTGTAATCTGGGCAATAGGTTTTATAGTTCTTCTCATCGGAAATTTTAAAAAATAAGATATTGCTTGATTACCAACCTAAATTTTACAACCCTGATTTGCCAACGCTATATTATACAGTACCGTTAAGATACGTTTTTAAATAAGGAGAAGGTTACAAAATTTGGAAATGGAGGTAAAAAGATTCTGAAAAAGCAGTTAGTAATCCTCGGAATAGTTGTTCGTGAGGCACTTTACTAGTAAATTTAATGGTTTTATATCTGTTGAAGAGGTACTATTTTTAATATGCTGAGAATGGCTAATTACACTCAAATAGTGAAGATTATCTATATCTTTTACCATATAGAAAATCATATGGAAAGAAAATTACGTGAATTATCAGGTAGTTTAATTGTCACCATTCCAAAGCAGGTTTGTGATCTCTACAATTTCAAAGCCGGCGATATGCTAAGCATCGAACCCATTGGTGTCGGTGAACTAAGGCTGAGAAAGGTATTGTAGAACTCTGTTTCGCCAGATATTTCAATGAAATAAATCCTGCATCAACTTTACCATATCTCAGCGACACCTTCACCACACTTCAATTCTATCGCACCATAAGGCGGTACAGCCGCTACAACTAAGGTGATGCCGGTCTTTGGATGGAACCTCTCCTGAGTTTTCTTTGTTGCGTCCCATAAAATACTGCAAATTCTCTTTTTTTGCTGCTTATCTATATTATACCTATCTAGGTTTAGATCCATCTGAGGCGAAAGGGTTTCTTCTATCCATTTTTTCTTGGAACTCACATCATCCCATAAAAGAAGATATATGTGAAAGGGATCCAATCCCTTAATAGTATTTATCAAATCCCGGGGAATCGATAATTTTTCAACAGGTTTAATCAGCTCCTTCCAATAATCAACCACTCTATCAGATTTAATATCTTGAAGTGCTTTAATTGCATTTTTTATAACAGGAGTCACCTTTTCTTCTATCCTTGTGATATCCTTCTCTGTATATAATTTTTTATCTATGCCATATATGGTTACAGATTCCAAGTCTCGGTGAAAAAGTATAGAGTCAATAGGATAAAGGTCGATCAATCTTTTGCTTATAATCTTGACGCATCTTGGGTAGTACTGATTTGATAACTTATATTTATCATCGTCTTCGTCTTTTTCAACGATTCCTTCTCGCCTAAGAATAAACAAAAACTTGTTAATTTCCTGCGGATACATATTAAGCGAGTTAACGGGAACTCCCACCTTTTTTAGATAATCTAAAAAATAGCCTCTTTGTTCGTATTTTGTAGTAAGCTTCACTCCATCAAATTTATCTAACATTATTTCTTTTATCTTATATCGAGGATAGTATTTACTATGAGGTTTATTTAATATCCAACGAAACTCTCTATTTCTTAACCCTGCCGTACATCTTTGCTTCGCTAATCTCAATATTTCGATAAAAAAATTATAAGGAGCTCTTTCAAATAGATTTTCAGGACTCTCTATTTTTTCACCGGTTCCATACTTATACGGTTTTTTTCTCCCTCTTTTTTTCATAGGCTCACCAATTGTAAACTCAGCAAGGTTTATGAATTTACGAGTATTTATATTTTACAGAATTATTCTGCATTTCATGGCAATGATTAGGAAGCTTACACGGCACGGAGATGCGAGGGTGGTTTGTATTCCAAAAGGCTGGTTGACATTTTGGGAACGAAAGCTGGGACAATCCATTCGAGAGGTAGAGCTCGAAGTGAACGAGATGTTGGTTATAAGGCCACTATCGAGGGATATGGAGGAAAAATAATGCAATTAAATTTGCAGCAAGAAATCGTTGGAACGCTTTCAGAGATCCGACAGAAAACAAATCATATCGAACTTATTTTTATGATTCAAAAAACTGTTGAAATTCCACGAGGGGCAATCTCAGAGGCAGAATTGAAAGCTGTCGTAGGAAAACGTGTGGGTATTTTTCATTCTGGTACTGAAGGCTATAGGATACGCAAAGTTAAAGGATAGCAGTTACAAAGTAGAAGGTGGCAATAGAGCGTCATCTAAAAAGAGGTGAGGTGGTGTGAAAGAAGTCTTGTGTCAATTTCTAAATCAGAGGGTAAAGCTCGTCAAAGATGACGGTTTCGTCATTTGGGGAAAAATCACAGCGATACATGATGACTGCATTGAATTTTTTACAGATGGTAGAAAAATAATGCTATCATTCAATCGGATAAAAGAAGTTGTGCCGCTAAACAGGAGGGGGGAACTAAGTGGCACATAAAATATCTCAAAAGGACCAGAAGAATGCAGAAAAAAAATATCATGTGGATGAAGAGCAGATCAGGACGTTTTGGAAGATTATTACCCTACAGGGAAAATGCAAAAACTACAAGTTCCAAACTTTTAAGAAAGATGGAACTGTGAGCAAATCTATAGATGTAGATAACGCTGACCGGCTAATAGAGCTCTGCAAAAAACACAACCTACAAGGCATATCTTGCATATCGGTCAACCCAAGGTTAAGGGAAAAGACAAAGACAGACAGCGTGATAGCGATTACCGGCATATTATTCGATGTTGATGTCAAGGCAGCTTGGAAGAAAGATGGCGTTTCAACACCACAAGACAAAGCAGTTGCAAAACGAACAGCGATGACGATAATCAAAGAGCTGGAGGAGGCCATAAATCTACGTGTATCGCTCTTGGTAGATAGCGGCAATGGTTATCACATCTGGGTTCCTATTTTTATATCATTGGAAGGATTCTTTACCAGTAAAAACGATGATGAAAACAAAGAGTTATGGGACAACTCTGAAATCAAGGGGAGGTTACTGCATCTAGCCGATCTCCTGAAAGAGAAATTTGATAATGATGTCACAACCATTGATTGTATTTCAGCCGATATAGCTAGGCGTGTAAAAATCCCTGGCACGTGGAATATCAAAAAAGGGATATCAGAGGCTGACTATCGAAGAGCTGAAATCGTAAAATCGCATGAAGACGCTTTGACGGATCTTCTTATCGAAAGTAACACAAAAGTTTTCAACCATTTTAAACCCGAAAGGGAAGGAAAAAAAGAAATCATACATGACATTCCAGCTAACGGGCAAACAGAACTCAGGCCATGCTTCCAGGCGATAATAAGAAGAAAAATCCAGCTGAAAGGTGGCGCAGGGCATAATTTAAGATATGCATTTCTAAATGAATTAGTGGCATGTGGACGCTCTGATACTAAAATACATGAAGCGTTCAAATCACAGGATGATTACAATTATAAAAAGGTGCAATACCGGATTGAAGAACTACGGAAAAAGGGTAAAATCACTCCTTATAAATGTGAAACATTGAAAAAGAAATTTCAAGAAATCGGGTCATCTCCAGCGGATTTCTGTGATAAGTGCCCATTTGAAATTAAAAGAAAGAAAAAGAAAGAGAATATTGTTAAGATCATTCCAAGTAAAATCAGCGCAAAACTTGAAGGTAAAGATGTCGAGGTAACCGGAAGGATTATCGCTGAAAAGCGGAAAAAGGCCATACCAAGTATAATTGCATGGGAGTGCCGAAGGTGTGACGAAAACTGTATCGAAGAACTGCCGGTATTCGATAAGGAAACTTTCATTTTCCGTGGGAAGCACCCAATCATAGGTGTTGTAGCAGAAATGAGCGAAACCATCGGTAGACGCATAAAAGTTGATTGCAAACGGAAAGAGAAAAACAAGGATTTCACGCCCTCATGGTTTGGAAACATCAAAGAGTATGACGACTATAATATCCTATGGTTGAGTGACAGACTAGAGGATCAGGCAGACTTCAAAGCCAGTGAAAACAAGATGAAGGTAGCACTTGTAGGAACAGAGGCACCCATAGGGAGGATAGTGCGAATTAATGGAAAGGTTGTCGTGGATCCGTACAGTGCTGATTTAGTAGTGCTAGCAAATGAAATCAATGAAGTTGAAACGAGTGCTGAAAACCTTGTTCTCGATGAAAAAATGAAAAGCGATTTTATAAAGTACTTTAGAGACAATGGAACAAAAAATTTGAGACAGATCGCGCCAGATATGGTAGGACATGATATGGCGAGGCTGTCCCGATTGCTGGTGCTACATTCTCCAATTTGGATCAATGATCTAAATGGGAAGAAAATCAGGGGATGCATACGAGAAAATCTATTTGGTGATACTAAAACCTATAAATCCCAGAGTGTCAAGGATATTATCGACAAGTATCATTTCGGTGAGTGGTGCTCGTCAGAGACAGGGAGTCGGTCCGGCCTCTTATTCTACGTTGACACAGATAAGAAGACGATTGCCTGGGGCATCTTGCCCCTGAACGACAAAGGGTATGTTGGCCTGGAATCTATAAATATACTTAAAGGAGAGGAATGGAGCAGATTTAGAGAGGTACTTGAAGATATGCGGGTGAAAGTTGTTATGGCTATCCAAGGTGCAGCAAATGTACGAACACGTATGAGCGTAACGATGAACCCACCCAAGCCCATGGGAGAATACCTATGCAAATGCCAGGCAATTGTAGATACCTATGTATTCAAGCATCTACCAGATATCACACGATGGGATATATGGTTGCCCTTCGCCCTTGATGATGTTAATCAAGAAGAAATCGTAGATCGTGGTGAAATAAAGCGACCAATACCTGATGATGTTTTCATGAAGCATGTGTACTGGTCATGGAGTCTGCCACCCGATAATATCATCATAGAAGATAAATCAAAGGAAATAATCAAACGAGAAACAAAGAAAATAATGAACGAATACCAAATGGACGCTCTCCCCGTCGTTCATCCAGCGACCCGAGACGTGATCACGAGATTATCTGTGGCGATGGCCATTCTGAACCACAGCACGGAAGATTGTATCACAGTTATGGTTAGACCACGAGATGTTGAGGAAGCTGTGACTTTCTACACTAACATGCTTGAGGACATTGAACTAAGGACGTATAAAAATATGATGGAGGGAGAAACATATGTGGATAAAGATGAAATGGAAGAAATTGCTAGCAAGTTCGAAAAAGAACATTTCAAAATTTTAAATTTGATTATGGCAAGATCACGGGGTGCCCCAGAGTTAGCCCGGTTACTAAACATATCAGAGAAAACAGTAAAGAGAAAGTATGAAATCTTAAAAGAATTTGATTTAATAAAGGCAGTGCGAGGAAAAGGCATTACGTTAACGCGGAGAGGGGTATTTTTTGTTAAAAAACTCATGAATATAGTCGATGGTAAAAAAACCCAAAAAACAGTTACTAGAAGAGATAGGGGCACTTTTGTCCCTTTGTCCCTAATGAAATTGAGGCCCCTATCTTTTGATAATATATATAACAAACCCATAGACAGTACTATTGATACATTCCTAAAGGATAATGCTGAAAATATAGATCCTGATACTCTTGATTCTATTAATTCAATATATACTAATGATATCCCTAGAATCCTATCTCTTATCAAAGATATCATCAAGAAGAATAGGAGAGAATACATTCATTATATAGAAAATAAAATAGAAGAGATAAAAGAAAAAGCTGAAGAGTTGAAAAAAGAGGATGAAAATACACAAAAAAAAGATATACCCCCTAATTTCACAAGGGACAAAGGGACATCGGTGTCCCTTGCGACAGAAGTGGGACAAAAAATCAAAAAAAGTGAAGAAGACGTACTTTTGGTAAAAATCATTGAATTGATGCAGACAAAACCACGGCGTGATTGGAAGATTAACGATATCTGTGATGGTCTTGGTATTGCAGGTCTGCAGGGTAGAAAAAAAATCAGTTCTATTTTGTGGAATGTTGCTAGTGATCCTAAGAATCCTACACCAATACGTCGCGTAGATGAAGAAGGACTTTTTTGGCGCCTTGTGGAGGCTGAAAAATGAAAAGCAAAATTGTTTTTTGGATTGATAAGGGCAAACGGACCAAGACAATAACTGAGTATATCTGTCCTGAATGTGAACAAAGATATTGGTTCACAGAAGAAGGTTTTTGCATCGTTTGTGGTACAAAATTAAATTTTTATATCAGACTTGAAGAGACTGCGGGTGACACCGATGCTAATCTGGTTCGGGAGGCTGAAAAATGAAGTATATTCCTCGTGAATATTTGAATCAAAAGGTTAGGTTGGTTCAAGAAGATGGGCGTGTGTTATTTGGACGTATTACGAAGATTGATTTAACCTTCATCTGTTTTGAAACTAAAAGTAAAACATCACTTTTGGGAATTAAGATTTTAGACCATGCAATAATAGGAAAAGATACCTTTACAAGTTTAAAAGAAAATGGAATGTTGAAATCTAAACCATAACTAAATTATATGGTCTTATAATACCATACAGAAGATAGGACCATTTATAAACATATTTAGCTATTTGCCGGTTTGATGATACAATAGCTGAACAAGACCGTTAAATAACCTAAAACGGGAGGAGTGAAATGGAATTGTTTGAGGGGCAGGTGATATCCGCTCCGTTTCTGAACGAGCGTGCAGAAGTAAAAAAATTTGAAAGTAGAGTTGGTTATTTCTTGCTAGAAGTGATTCTTCTTAAAAGTAGCAAATTCAAATCCCTCAGAATTTCTGAATCCCAGCTTAAACAAATTAAAGTTGTAACAACGGATACATTTGCTTATTCTCAAAACAGTGAAGATTTCTTTTTCTGGATTGAGGCAAACATATTAAGGGTTGCCCATCAGTTTGATCCCTTGCTTGCAGTAAATATATCACAGATTGATCCGCTTCCCCATCAGATTGAAGCAGTGTATTCATATGCCTTACGAGATCCCAAAATTAGATTTCTTATTGCCGATGACGCTGGTGCTGGTAAAACTATAATGGCTGGTTTAATCATTAAGGAATTACAGTATCGTAATCTTGCAAAGAATATTCTTATTGTGGCTCCTGGGCATCTGAAATATCAGTGGCAGAGAGAAATGAAGAGTAAGTTTGGCACAAATTTTACTCTAGTGAATCGTAGTTTGATGGAATCGAATTGGGGTCAAAACATTTGGGAGACCCACCATTGTTGTGTTACCTCTATAGATTTTCTAAAGCAGGATGATATTATCCCCAGATTACAGGCTTCTTCGTGGGATCTTGTTGTAGTTGATGAGGCTCATAAGATGTCTGCTTATGGTTATACAACGAGAAGGGGGGATAAAGTTGAGAAGACTAGGCGATATAGAGTTGGTGAGATTCTTTCTGATATAACAACCCATATGTTGTTTTTAACAGCTACACCTCATCGTGGGGATGAAGAGAATTTCAGACTCTTTTTGGATTTGCTGAGACCTGGGTTTTTTTCAAAGACAGAGTTACTTAAAGAGTCTATTGAAAAGGATGAGAACCCGCTATTTATTAGACGATTGAAAGAGGATATGGAAGATTTCAAAGGGAACAAGCTCTTTCCACCCCGGTATGTTAACACGGTTAGTTTCCCGTTGACACCTGATGAGAAGAAGTTATATGGTGAGGTTACAACGTATGTTAAGGATTATTTTGATAGAGCTAAGGAGAACAGATCAATTACCTTTGCGATGATGATTCTTCAGAGACGGTTAACGTCCAGCACTCATGCTATTCTTCGTTCGTTGGAGAGAAGGAAGGAACGGTTGGAGGAGTTGTTAGAGTTACCTGAAAAAATTAATCAAGATAAAGACTACGAAACTGTGAAGAATTACACCGAAGAAGATCTTGAAGACATGGAAGAGGAGGACAGATGGAAGATTGAAGAAAAACTTATGCATTTGACATTGGCACAGAACCTCGATGAAGTGAAGGTTGAGATTAGAAAGGTTGAGGAGCTTATTAGCTTTGCAAAAGCTGTTAGAGAAAAAGAAATTGAAAGCAAATTGGTGAAGCTCCGAGATGAAATTCTTTCTAATATTGGGGATAAAAAACTTTTGATTTTTACTGAGTTTAAAGATACATTGGACTATCTTGTGGAGAAGCTGAACTCCTGGGGCTATAAGGTGAACACCATACATGGTAGCATGGGCATGGAGGCTCGTATAGAAGCTGAACATCTCTTCAAGAATGAGACGCAAATCATGGTTGCTACAGAAGCTGCTGGGGAGGGTATAAATCTACAATTTTGCTCATTAATGGTAAATTATGATATTCCCTGGAACCCAAATCGGTTGGAACAAAGAATGGGAAGGGTTCACAGGTATGGGCAGGACAAAGAAGTTTTTGTCTATAACATGGTGAGCAAGGATACAAGAGAGGGGCAGATTTTGGAAAGGTTATTCCTAAAACTTGATAGTATGAGGCAGGCGTTGGGTGATAAGGTATTTGATGTCATTGGTGAAATTATACCTGGATCTACTCTTGAGGAGATTTTAAAGGATGCAATTACTGGTCAGAGACGAATGGAAGAGATCTATGATATCGTGGATGAAATTAATGTAGAGGAAATGGAAAAAACCATGGAAAAAATCTTTATGACAAGTCTGGCAACACGGCACATAGATTACTCTGGAGTTATGCAATCCATCCAAGAAGCTGATGAAAATAGGTTGATGCCAGAATATATTCAAGATTATTTTCTTAGAGCGTTTAAGCGATTTGGTGGCACGTTTGATAAGAGTGGTGATACTTACAAGATTAAATCTGTCCCATTTGATCTTCGCAAGTTTAATGAAGATTATGATTTTAGGTCTCGTTATGGTAAAGTTGAAAGAATATACGCTAACGTCACATTTGATAAAGAGAATGCCAAGGCTCATTCAAACTATGAGTATGTAGCGCCTGGACATCCTTTGCTCGAGTCTGTTAATCAAAAGGCTATTGATAGTATGGGTTATTCTGAAGCTGTCGCGGTTTTTGGCGATGAAACCAATGCGATGGAAGGCGTTCTCTGGTTTATTGAGGGTGAACTGACTGATGGGTTGGGGGAGATTGCTGGGAAGAGAATTTTCTGTGTGTTTCAAGACGTGAAGGGAAAACTCAAAAAAATTAATCCATCTGTAATTTGGGATCTTGCTCCAACCGATGGTGTTGTTCTCAGCGAAAGTTTGAAGCGCATGTTCAGCAAGAGAAATGAGATTGAAGGGCATGTTGTGACAAATATAATGTTTCCATATCTGGCAGAAATAGAAGAAAAAAGAAAAAAAGATTCCGATATCAAAAGGAAATATGGTCTACGTTCGCTTGATTTTCTCCTTCAAGAATCAAATGACAAACTTCTACATTATCAACAGCAAATGGAAGAAGGCAAGGATATGAAGATAGTGATTTACAATGAAGAACGAAGAAAAGAAGATCTTGAGGATAAACGCAAAAAGTTGGTAGAGGAAATAGAGCTGGAAAAACAGTTAACCGTCTCAGAACCCAAGATTATAGGTGCTGCTGCGGTTTTACCAATGAATCGTTTAAAACCAGGGGCTGAAAAACCCGCGGGCGGTGGGATGGCGCGTGATGAAGAGATTGAACAAGTCGGGATGGATTTTTGCAAGAAATACGAAGAGGATAATGGATGGACCCCAGAAGATGTGCATACCGAAAACCTTGGGTTTGATATCCGGTCTACGAAATATAGAAAGGATGGGACTTTTGAGGATATTCGATATGTCGAAGTGAAAGCAAGGGCACAAGATGGCGCTATACGTATTTCTGCAAATGAATGGAAGAAAGCAAAGAGATTCAAAGACAACTATTGGCTATATGTGGTTACTTTTGCAGGAAGTGCAACACCAAAATTAGAAAGAATTCAGAATCCAACAGAAGTTTTCAAAATTGATGAGGATATACATGCAACTGGTTATATTATTCCTAAAGAAAAAATTATCAAAGGAGTTGTTAGAAACTGAAAAAACGCTTTATTGAATGGAATTTACCTTTAGCAGAAATTTCAGAAGAATCAGCAAGAGAAAAAAGCATTAGACAGGGTAATCCTTCCACATTACACATTTGGTGGGCGCGTAAACCTTTTGCTTCTTCAAGAGCAACAAATTTTGCAGCATTAATTGATTTACCAGATGACCCTAAGAAAAGAAAGGAAATGACTGAACTAATCAAAAAAATATCACCCTGGGAAACAATTAGGGATGGTAATAACAAGAATATAAAAAAATCCCAACAAATAATCAAAGAGCAATGGGGTAATAATCCACCAAAGATTTTGGACCCGTTTGCTGGTGGAGGCTCAATACCTCTTGAAGCAATTAGACTTGGATGTGATACTTATTCCAATGATTACAATCCTGTTGCAGTTTTTATCGAGAAAGCAACATTAGAATGGCCACAGAAATTTGGTGTCATGATTCCACATCCCGATAAAAAAATGAAAATAGAGGGGGATGTTAAAGAAGTTAATTTTTTACTTTACATGGTTGAGAAATGGGCAAATATTATATTAAATAACGTAAAGAGAAGAATCGGCCAGTTTTATCCAGAAAAAAATGGAGATATACCCGTTGGATATTACTTTGTTAGAACTATTAAATGTCAAAATCCTGCTTGTAACGCTGAAATTCCATTAACTGGAAATTTTTGGCTTGCAATAAAAGAACCAAATAATATTGCCTTTAAACCAATTTGCGATCATAAAAATAAAAAAATAAGATTTGAAATAAAAGAGGGTAATGAAATTGATTTTGATCCTTCAAATGGTACAATCTCAATGGGTCAAGCACAATGTTTAATTTGCAAACAAGTTACAAAATCAAAGGATATTAAAAGACAGGCTTTAGAAGGAAAACTGGGGGAAAAACTAATCATTGTCATCCTCAAAAATCAAAAAAGTAGCGGTAAAAAATATAGAATTGCTACTACAGAGGATATTGAATTATACGAAAAATCAAAAGAATCTTTAAAAGAAAAAATAGATAATTGGAGATGGCTTGATGCCCCTTTACCAGATGAACTTCTAAACACTCCAACCGGTGAGGAAATAAAGAATGATAAGGGTGCATTTTTTGTGCATCTTCAACCGGTTAATTTTGGTTTTAATAGATGGAAAGATCTTTTCAATTATAGACAACAATTAGCAATCATTACTATTATGGATGAAATTAAATCCAGTTATGAAAACATAAAAAATGATTGTTTAGCACTAAATAAGAACAAAACAATTTCTGACTGCGATGAGTTTGCAAAAGCAATCATTGGATATTTAGCAATTATGTTAGATAGAGTGATAGATTATTCTAACAATTTATGCATTCTAAATGTTACAGGAGGCCGAGGTGCAGTCCATGTATTCGGAAGAGATACATTACCGATGATTTCGTGGGATTATTTTGAATCTAATATTTTCAATCCAAATGGTGCCAGTTGGCCAATGGCTATTGAAAGAACATTGATGGTATTAGATACTTTGACATATAATAACAGCAATCCAGCAAAAATTTCTTACTCTTCTGCTACACATTTACCTTACTCAGATGATTATTTCGATGCTGTATTTACTGATCCTCCATATTATGATAGTGTTCCTTATGGTGATCTTTCCGATTTTTTTTATGTATGGTTGAAAAGAAGTGTTGGCGAATTATTTCCTGAAATTTTTTCTACTCCTTTAGTCCCTAAAAAAGAAGAATGTATCCAAAATAGTACATTACTTCGTCGTGCAACAGATATAAATGAATCCGATTATGAAAAATACGATATAAAAAATAAAGAATCATTTGAAAACATTCTTACAGATTCTTTTCTTGAAATTAATCGTATTTTAAAACCTGGAGGAATTGCAGTCATCATATATGCTCATAAAACTACTTCAGGTTGGGAGACTATGTTAAATTCTTTAATTCGGTCTGGCTTTGTATTAACTGCTTCGTGGCCTTTACATACAGAGAAAAGAGGGAGACTACGAAGCGCGTCTTCTGCTGTTCTTGCCTCTTCTATCTACATGGTCTGTCGCAAAACAAAAAGAGAGAAAGTAGGATTTTATAGTGAAATTCAACCAAAAATAAAAGAAAGAATTGAAACTAAACTAACTCAATTTTGGAATGAGGGAATTGTTGGTGGAGATTTCTTCATATCAGCTATTGGACCAGGTATGGAAATATTTAGCCAATATGAGAGGGTAGAAAAATTATCTGGAGAACCAGTAACTACAGCTGAGCTATTGGACTTTATTCGGTCAGTATCAACAAATTTTATTGTTGGGAAACTTCTAAAAGATGCTTCTTCAACTAAGATAGATAATGCATCGGAATTCTATCTTGCATATCGTTGGACTTATCTCGACAATACAGTAGAATATGATAATGCAAGAAAGTTGGCAAGTGCGAGTGGTGTAAATCTTGAAGAACTCTGGGGACCTGGTGGATTTGTAAAAAAGAGTGGATCCAAGATTTCTATAATGGGGCCAAAAGAGAGAGGTAAAGTAGATTCAATACGAAGTATGGTAGACGTTATGCATAAATGTCTTTTACTATGGGAAGAGGGCAAAAAAAATGAACTTGCTGAACTTCTTGCAAAAACTGGTTTTGCAGAGGGCTCTGCTTTCAAACAATTTTGTCAGGCAGTAGCTGAATCCCTTTTGAATGGTAACAAGGAAAAGCAGTTATTAGAAGGTTTCTTAATAGGTATTGATAATTATAAAAGGGCAGAGGTTAAAGTTTCAAAAGCCCAGACCGATTTAAAACAATATGGAGTTAGATAATATGACCACATGGTATGATGTGGTAGAACCACATCAGGATATAAAAAAGGGAGAATTTGATGAAGCTATATTCGCAGCGGACCTTGGTGACGTTGCTTTAGGAAATGCACCAGTGGATTACAACGAACCCGCTCTGTTCTTTAAAAAGACATACTTCACTAAGGGAATAACCAAACTTCTTTTTACAGTTTACAACAAATTGGAAAACGGAAAAGGGCCTTCAGTTGTTGAAATAAAGACACCATTTGGAGGGGGAAAAACCCATGCTCTCATATCAATTTATCATTATTTGAAGAATGGCTCTAAAGTGAAAAGCCAGTTGCCACAGGGTCTAAAGACCATTGATGCATTTATCGCAGTAGTTGTCGGAACACATTTAAATCCTGTAGAGGGTCATGTTAGAGATGGGCTGAACATACAGACTCTATGGGGAGAAATTGCTTATCAACTTGGAGGAAAAGATGGATATAAACAGTTTGAGAGGAATGATAAGGATAGAGTGGCACCAGGTAAGGAGAAATTAAGAGCTTTTTTGGAAACCTGTGAGCCTTTCATCTTATTATTTGATGAAGTGTTAGAATATATGACAAAAGCACGTGGCGTAGAATATCATAAAACAAATTTGGCCTCACAGACATTTGCATTTTTATTTGAGCTGTCAGAAACAGTATCTTCGTTGAAGAACGGAATGCTAATCGTAAGTCTCCCTTCTAGTTATCTCGAAGATTACACTGAACGGGAGGAGGAATCCCTTGCAAAATTAGAAAAATCATTTGGACGAGTAGAATCTTACGAGGAGACTGTAAAAGGTGAAGAGATCTACTCAATCATCCAAAGAAGGCTATTCTCAGATATTCATGATCCCGAAATGAAAAACAACATCATTTTGAATTATTTTGAATTTTATCAGAAACAAAAGGATGAAATACCTGCAAAAGCAAGAAATGTGGACTATAAAAGAAAAATGGAACTTGCTTATCCATTTCATCCAGAAGTCATAGATATACTCTATGAAAAATGGGGGACTTTTTCTTCATTCCAAAGAACAAGGGGTGTTTTGAGATTACTTGCTAACGTGATAGAAGACCTATACAATAAAGAGAAAAACATAGACATAATCCTTCCCTCAGATATTGAATTAGATGCACCAAAAGTTAGACAGGAATTTCTCAAACATATTGGAGGCGAGTATGAAAGCATCATCGGTTCTGATATCTCTGGACATGAAGCAAAATCAATCTCCCTTGATAAAGAAAATAAAGGCTGGAAACACTTAGCCGAACGCATATCGACATCAATCTTTTTCTATTCATTTTCAGGAGATAAATCCGAAAAAGGTGCAACACTAGAACATATTAAATTTACGGTAATGCGTAAGGATACCATTCCTTCCATGGTCACCGAGATTCTTCAAAGATTAAACAAGTCTCTCTGGTATCTAAACGAAAAGGGAGAAATGTATAGATTCTCAAAGATTCCAAATCTCAATAGAATGATACTCGACAGAAAAGAACTCTACAACATTACCTACAAAGAGGAAATGAAAAAAATCCTCCAGAACGAAGTGGGAAATGCGTTTATTTCATTCCTTTGGCCAACAGAATCTGAAGACATCCCAGACAACAAAGAAATTAAGCTGGTGATTCTACAACCAAATGAAAAAGAAGATGCCCCGCAGAAATGGCTGGAAAAGAAAGGAAACACTTTCAGAACATACAAAAACACACTGATATTTGCCATGGCTGATCCTACAGGCTTCGGTGCCTTTAAAGAAGAAGTGAAAACCTACATGGCACTTCGTGAAATACAAGGAGACATCAAAACTGACAAAGAAACGGGGTTAGGCGATAAAGCTACAGAAGTATCTCAGAGAATTAAACGAATTAAAGACGACATTTCGTTCAACGCCAGAAGAATGTATAATACACTTATAGTGGGACAAGAAAAGATTCCACTGGGTCAACCCACAGTAGGCAAGGAGAGTCTATCCAACTGGTTCAAAATGGAGCTCGAGTCAAGGGAGAAACTCGCTGCCAATCTTCACTACCGATTCCTGGTAAATAAGTTCATGGAAGGAAAAGAGAAAATTGAGACCAAGGTTATTATCGATCAATTCTACAAAGATCCAGCATTCGTTATCCCCGAATCACCTGAAGTTATTAAACGTTCAATCCAACAAGGCATCGCAGAGGGAGCATTTGCCCTTGGCTACACCGTAAAAGAAGAAGTAGATAAAGACACTCTCAAATTCAAATCTAATATTCCTACAAGTTCTATTTCCCTTGATGAAGGAGAGATTCTTATATCAAAGAGTGCAGCGTCTGATCTATTGGCTGGAATTAGCGAAGTAGCTACACAAGAACCAAGCAAAATTGGAAAGGGGCAGGCTGAATATGAAGAAACAGAAGGGGAAGAGAAAAAAGGTTTAAAACGATACAAAAAAATTTCACTCAGGATAGAAGGCATTCCATCGTCCAAGATTGCTGATTTGAATAGAGGGGTTCTAATGCCAATTAGCAGAGAAGTAGGTGGTTTTGAATTCAATATGGAAATTGATATCAACAAACCAGAAGGCGTTTCTGAAACTACAATAAAGAATAAGGTGAAAGAGACAATCTCCCAAATTGGAGCTAAAATCACGAAAGAAGAGATAGAATAGCCCCCCTATAATATTAAAAATTTGGGGGAATATCATCATTGCTGATTATCGAGAACTTACAATCATCACAGATACCATCAGGATTATCCGTTTCTTCTACACCACAAATTTTACAAATCATGATTATTTATCACCACTTTGGGTAGATATGGGTGCAATATCTAGCTAATTTACTAAGTCAAACAGGAGATATCTAAAGTTGATTTGTAAAGTTCAATCGTTTTTTCAATATATTCATTAAATTGATCAAATTTTGAAATAGCCCTGTAGCCTCCCATGCCTATAGTGTTAGCCATTTCTGGATTTTCTATTAACCCTTCCATTAATTCTCTAATTTTTCCCGTGTTGTTTGGATCAACCGTCAAAATTTCTTTTCCGGCTTTTAGTTTATCATACGGCTCTTTTTCTTGTAATGTTTTACTCATTAATACACACTTTCCAGTTGCCAAGGCCTCAGCAGGTAATGCAGGTGTATGATATTGCAATACCGGGGATGTTATTTTTTCTAATGCTACTACACATGTGGAAGCTTGTAGAATTGATGGAATTTGCCATGGTGGAACAAAATCCAAAAAAATTGATTTTTCTACCAGATTGGTGTTTTTAACTAGTTTTTTGAACTCGTCCAGTTTTTTACCGTTTGCAACAAAGAGGAGTAAAAAATCTTTATTTATTTTACTGCATGCTTCTAAAAGCTCGCATAAACCTTTGGTTTCAAAATGATGTGTTATTTTTCCTATATATGATATTAAAGGAATGCCAGAAAAATATTTTTGATTGGTAACATGTGATGATAAATTCATGGGCACAACTTTCGGATGAAATGCCTGTGTATCAACGGTCACACTTTGCATAGATATTGTATTAGTTATTGGGGCATCAGCGCTTTTTATAATCTTATCAAGGAGGTTATTTAGGTATGGTGAAGGATATAGGCGCTGTGAATCACTCCCGCCATATCGTATGATTTGGGGGATGTTGGTAAAAGATTTAGCAATAAAACCCGAGACACAATATGGTATTAGATACCAGGAATCAATAACTTCGATATTGTGTTCTTCGATTACTTTAATTGCCAGACTAGCGAGTTTTTCACAATACATTTTTGAAAATGGTATGTGACTTGGGTTTGCTTCAATTGTCGGTGAGGGATCTGTGCTATGAATATACACATTCTTAGGAGTGTAATTAGGATCATTGATATCCAATGTTTCGCGATATTCATCTTCCACTTCTAGTGCATTAGTAACAATATGAACCGCATGCCCACGCTCACCTAGTGCTTTTGCAAGCCAGTATACCTTTGAAGAGACTCCGCCTTCAATAGGTGGATATTTACCAATTATGCAGATGTTCATATTTATCTCTCAAAATCCAAGATTTTAACTTTTTGTATCCATCATCAACTGACGAAGCAATATAGGTTTTATTTTTAAATCGTTTTTTTATATGGTATAGATCATCATTAACCCATTTTTTTCTCATAAATATATTTCTAAACAATATTTTCATGATTATTGGAATATTCAAAAGGTAAAATTTCTTTTTTCTCCCTTTCGGTTCTGAAATATCAACTATTCCAGTAGCATACCAAATCCATCCTCTTCTTAACCAAAAAAGTAGATGTCCTTGTGGCGGTAATAGATACAAGATTTTATCAAATATCTGGGGATTCTCTTCTAGACCATGAACTGATTCCACAACCGCAATCTTATTTTTAATATCGGGGATTTCATTCTCATAATCCATGTCTACTGAGATTACCTTTTCTGGAAAATCAGATGATATTTTTTCACGTAAGGAACTCTTTCCAATACATCCTATGCCTGTTATTAAAATCTTCATCTTACTAACCTTAATATTAGCCCTATATTAATTGACAATTAATTCTTTTTCTAGAGCTACATCAAATCCTATACTTTCTCTTTCAATGATTGATTCCGGTAGATACTTTGAAGCTAGATCTCTTTCGATTTTTCTGTTGGTTCTTTCTGTATAGGGAAGTGCCCTCATGAAGCTTAACAAATTTTTTGAAAAAAGAGGGGTATAGACATTAATATCCAAGATTTTGGCAGTATGTAAAAGTGGTTCTAGATGTCTAGGCAAGAGAATTTCTACGAAATACTCCCAAACTGTATCATAATCTTTTGTTGCAGATTTAGCTTTGTAAAGAAGATCTCTGAATCCTAATTGGTTCATTTGTTTCAAGTGTTTTTGGACTTCAGGGTGAATCACTTCAAAACATGTTATTTTTCCTGTTTCTCGATGTCCCAAGGGATATTGATGAAGCCAATAACCACCAAAGCATTCGTCTCCTCCATCTCCAGTGACAATTACATTGGAATATTTTTTAGCGATGGAACAGAGGACATATACATTGACATCACCTTTGAAATTGTATTGTCGAACTTTATCATATTCTGTTTTATACTTCTCAAATTCAGAGTGAGTTAATATGATTTCATGATGATCTGTTTCAAATAATTCTGCTATTTCGCGACTAAAAACGATATCAGGATAATTATTATTTCTAGCTAATGAAAAGGTATGGATTGTAATCTCTGGATAAACCTTTTTAAGCAATGATAAAACTAGTGATGAGTCAATTCCTCCAGATAGTAACAAACTTATTGGAACCTGTGGGATAGTTCGTATATTTTCAGTTATTTCATTTTCTAATTGACTAATCATTGTTTTACCTTTAATAATTTATAACCTTCAGTTAAGGCATACAAACTCCAGATACTTCCTTCCTCTATATAGTGATCTGGCCATAATCCATTTTCTAATTGATTGTTTTCTATCCAATTCAAACCATTAGAAATTACATTCTGATCAACTCTATCAGGATATTGCAAAAGTCCGATCATTGATACCCCTGTGCAAAAAGGGGTGCTCCCAATAGGTTGCCCTTTACAAGGTCCCCATCCATAATCCTCGTTTTGCTGAGATTTTAACCAATCTATAGTATTGTTTAAAAGATCGCTATCATCAAATTGATAATTATTGTTTTTTAAAGTCATTAGAGTAAAAGCACTTTTGTATGTTAATTTTGGAGTATATGAAAATTCTTTTTTCCATTCGTTTTCTAGCCATCTTAGACTATCATTGTTTGATAATTCGGGCAATAAATGAAGTAAAATTCCTGTTATAGGAATTCTTCCGATATCTCTCTTTGTTTTTCCCCATCCACCATTTTCAAGTTTCTGGTTTTTTATCCATTTCAAACCACGTTTATATTCTTCAGAATATTCTTCAAATTCCTTTAGAAAAGCAACACACCAGATGCTATCTTCAACACCAATCCAACCACCGTCATTTTTTTGTTCAGCTAGACAGCGCTTTAATATCTTCTGAAAAATAGAATTATTTTGATTAACTCCACTTTTTATTAAAAGAAGAGCAACTCTAATAATACGCTCTAGTTCAATCTCTTTTTCAAGATATTGTTTTAAAATCAAAAATAAAGCGGTTAATCCTTTTTGAATCGATTTTTGATATTTATTACATTCCTTATTATTCATTTTAACTCATAAATTAATTTTAGTGTCTAGTCAACTGATACTCTATAATAGTTCTTTTTTGAGATTCGGTGAGTGTGTGATTACATGCATTACAAATATAATGCAGAGAATCTATTAACCCGTAGGCAAAGATCTCGATTTCTTTCGGAGGAACAAATTCTCTACAAAAATCACACCTTAGTTTCTTATTTTGTTTTTTATCTTCATCAGTTATAATTAAATAAAGACCAGAATCCGCAGGTATGCAAAACGGATCATCATCTCTGGGAAAGTTTAGCTTTTTAACTAGATCAATTCTCAAGCCATACTTTAATTCCTCGCCAAATTCACCTACTATTACAAGTGAACCCGGCGTCTTACAACTATTGATTATATCTTTAGAACCATAGAAAAGTAGATGGTTAGCTTTTTTAATTCTTTTCGTTGTTTCTTTACACCTAACTTTCTGAACATCTATTCTTTTTTCTCCATCTTCATCATATCCAATTTCCTCATTTTTAATCCCCCCCATATGCAAACAGAGAAGATCGCAATTTTTAAAACTTTCTTCAATATACTTTCTCCAAGGTGTATCACCTGTAAAACCCAAGAGTAAATCGTTCTCGCTCTTTATTTCTACAGTTATTCCTATTGCTCTTGCCCCGCCCAGATCTGCGTGAGCTGTTTGTATTGCTGTAATTTTAAACTCTAAGTTTTGGTTCTTTTTAGGCCATTCAGTTTTATCTTTAAGGATTACTACATCTTTAAGTTGTTCTTTCCAATCATGAATATACGGTGAAAATTTTTTATATGCTCCCTCACTCAATAATAAATATACCCGCTTCCTATTTTCTCCGTCTTTTTGTCTTTTATTAATTTGCCTCAAAAGGTCCATTACACCAAAAAGCTCTGCACAGTGATCTGGATGTGAATGTGAAACAACTATGGCGTCTATATCTTGTATCTTAAAATTTTCACTATGAAAATTATGAAGAAAATTGTAGCCGGGATCAATTACTATATTAAATAGTAACCGTGAATCTTGTTTATCGTTTTTTCGATTGTCTAAATTTTTTTCAATTGCTTTTTGAAATTTTGGTGCCCAAATCCTAAGCAAATAACCTCCACCAAGACTGATAGCATGTCGTCTTGATAAGCCAGGACTAAATGAATTCCATCGTCTTAATACTATTAGTTCAACAAGTGATTTTTTTATTTTATCTGTCCTTCCATATAAAACATTATCAAACGTTTTTTCGTTCCTATCTAATCTTTCTTTCATTTGCTCCCTATTCAGAAAATTTTTTTCTCCTGGTTTTTCTTTTTTAACATTTCCTGTCAAAATATCATATAATTTAGTGAAATCTGGTTCTTCAAGTGTTCTTGGGACGACACAATCTTTATTTCTATTTTGTGTAATAAATTCAATTTCTTGTTTTATTTGCTCAGTTTTTTCAGAAAGAACAACATTCCCTTTTTCCTTAGATTCTTTCTTCAATTTATCTAATAAAAGGATACAAAAATGTATTTCTTTTTTAAAATCTACATTACATTTTTTAGTCTCATAATTATCAATAATATCTTCTGAAATTTTCATTGAAAAATTCTCTAATATATCTCCATCTTCGCAATGTTGTACATAATATTCTAACTTTTGGTCTGTCGATTTAAGAAGATCTTCGAAATCATTTACTCCCCTTTCAGAAATAGAAATAGAATAATACTTCAATGTATTTAAATTATCCTTGTCTGTATTGTAAACCTCTGCAAGATATTTTGCCGATTTTTGTATCAAGTTCTTTTGTTTTCTTTGTTCAGAGCGTTTATATGCTTCTTCTAAATACCCTTTTGCTTTTTTCAAGTCAGAATCTTCTTTTAATTTACCTTTTTTATGTATTATATTTTTTGATTCTTCCAAATATGATCTTCCATAATAAACTAAGCCGTTTAAAACTGGTTCAGAAAAACTCTTTTTTTCTGTTTCCAGTTTCTTAAAGTCAGATAGTTTTTCTAATATCTTACGTGCTTCGATAAACAAACCTTGATCTATAAATGCAGAAGCTTTTTCTAACAAACCTTCTGCCCAACGACGATCCATTTTATCTAGATTATTTTTTTGCAGCTTTTGAATAGTATCAATAGCTTCTTTACTGCGACTGAGATCATTCAGTAATGAAGCAAGTTGAAGAAGAGCGGAAATATAATCAGAATTTTTTGGACATCTAAACTTATCCACAAGATCAATGACAGTCCCAAATGTTTTCTCAGATTCCTCCTTTAGAAATGATCTGAATTCAGCTACCGCTTTGCAAAAAAGTGCAAAAGTATATAAATCATATTTCTTACTTTCTCCAGATACGAACTGTAGCTTTATAAGTTTTTTATAATCTTGATCTCTTGCATTACCCCTCTCTATTTTACTTTCTAGATTACATATCTCCCGCTTAAATTCGATATAATCTCCGTCCTCAGAAAGAAGATCGAGTGACTTTTCCGCAAACCCACGAGACATTGAAGAATTTTTGAAGCCAGCATAACATATGCTTAAATCGTTATAAAAAAGAATTATCAACAAATCAAAATCTTTTTTTCTACTTCCCTTTAAAGGATTCTGCAAATAGATAAGAGGTATTTTGTTTAGTGCTGAGTTCAGTAAATTTTCTACTTCAATATATTTATTTTTTTCAACTTTAGGATAAGAAGTTCGCCTTGCTTCTAATCTTTTTAATTTTGCCTTAAAAAGGTAATGTATCAAACTTTTAACAAATGGTTTTACATCAGTTTTGTTATAAGATGATTTTTCGTAGTCATTATTTATGAAATCTTCACATTTATTTTCAGCCTTTTTGACCCATTTACCATATTGTTCATAGGCTTGTTTATCAAATATACTAGAAAGATTAGCCTTAGTGTCCGGTTTTTTTTCTTCATTTTTGCCAATCCTTTCATACCAAGAATTGAAATCTATCTTCTCCATAAGTGATTCAAATTTAATACTGGCATCAATAGCTTCATTGATAAGATCTATATCTATACCATCTTTTGCCGTAGACATGCCGCCCCTTATAGTAATATGAAAAAGAATTAAATTATAATTTATCTACAGCCATGGCAACCAGAACACTGCAGACAGAAACGCCCACCATTAAATTTTTCCACTATTTGCATCGGAAAATCCATCCCAGATTGCTTTTCAAATAGTGGCTTTTCATATGTAACCATTTTTTCATTTTCTTTCATCTTCATCCTCCTTTATTTACTCCTCTTTATTTTTTAAAGTATTTAGAAGATTATTTCTCATCAGACGGTCAAGCAATTCATTAAAGTCTTTTAATAATATCGGTTCTTCAACTCCTTCGTTTCCATACTTTTTTATATAGATTTTTTGAATCTCGTCAACCGTTTTTTTACCATCAAATAGAGATAAAATGAAATGCGAACTGTCATTTAACTTGTAATGTTCTCCATCTTCTATATTAAATAGCCAAGCTAACGAGTCATCTAATTTGTATAAAAAGAGATTATCATTAAGTTCCATTCTTAAACTATTAATTTTATTTGTTTCCAACATTGTGGATCCTCCGCTAAATAATCACCTGTTACTGAATATGCCATTGCTCGACATCCACCACATCGCGGAACATATTCGCAATCTTTGCACTTTCCTTTTAAATTGTCTTTATTACGAATCTCCCAAAGCAATGGAGAAGTATACCATATCTTAAAAAGGCTATCCTCCTTAAGATTACCTATTGGAATGGGCAACCTACGACAAGGCAACACAGTTGCATCTGGAAGAATACAGATGCTATCGATACCTATAGAACATGAAGCACCTACCTCTTTTTGAATAGGTGTCTGAGCATTTTTCTCAGCACTTTTCGGGTCAATTAAAACCCACAGTGCCCGTAATTTAAGTATGGTTAACGTAGAATCTTTGGAATATTCTTCATTAGAACGTTTTACTATGTATTCAAATACTTCTAACAATTCCTGTGGTGATAATACATTTTTGTCCATGTTTTTTCCAGATCCTGTAGGAATTAACCGTTCAAAAGTAAGAAAATCCACCTTGTTCTCAAGAGCAAGATCAATGATATGAGGAACTTCTTCCACATTACCTTTATGAAGAGTGACCATCCACCTAACAGGTACATCGGCGTTTTTCAAAAGATTGGTACTTTCGATAACTTGATCGAATACTCCCCTGCCTCTTATTTCGTCGTTTTTTTCTTTACCACCTTCTAAAGATAGCTGGATATAATGAAGCTTAGTAAGGCTCTCTAAAGCATGAACATTATTTTTAATAAGAGTGCCATTTGTGAGAATACCAATTTTTTTTATCTCGGGCTTTTGTTCTAAATAGTTAATTAGGTTAAACAGATCTCTTCTGATAAATGGTTCTCCACCTGTAATTGCTATTCGCCCGTCTTTCTTCCACATTGTAAGAGCATCGGTGATTTTGTCAGCAATAGATTTTAAGCCTTCGATAGAAAGTTCCGATGGAGACGAGTAATCATTCTGATAGCAATGGCTGCATCTCAAGTTGCACCTCTCAGTGATATGCCATTGAAAATAGAATTCATTATCCTGAATATGATTATCTGCATTGTAACATGTAGAATCTGAAAGTTGTTGGTCGGATTTCATCATATCAAATCATAATATTCTATTTTCTAATTAAACTCTTTCATTCTAAGTTAGCTAGTTTAAAATTTCCGCTCATTCTTTTTTTCTCGTTATTTCCATGAAATTTACTTTTATCGGATTTGTATTTGGTTGATTCTTGATTATACATGTCTGATCTAGATTGTTGATTGTAATTGAAATTTTTAATACTTCCGATTATTACAATGAATATGGGATAATATTGAGAGCTTTGAATAAGCCTCTCAACTTTTAATTTTTCGTTTTCTGCCTGATTCATCTTTAAACTACCGTTGTTTATTTGGAAATCCCTAAAAAAATTCGGTTATGATAATTAACCGAAATATTTATTATGAACAGTTTTTTGTATAAAATATTAAGAAATTTAGAAATATTATAATCAAAAAAATACAATGCCCCTTGAAAATAATTTCGTCTATGACTCTGCGGACACTTCGGTTTCCTTGCCTCGCCTTCAGCTCGGTCATATAACAAGCTGGTATCTGGCTTCGGTGCTTCGCACCTTCGCCCAAATTTGCCCTTCGGTCAAACTTCAGATACACGCCAACCGTTAGACGAAAGCGCCTTATTTACTCGGGATATTATCATCTAAAGAGAGATAATTATGGAAAAAGAGAAAGTAATTTTTCCGGCTCGCCCCCCCGAACTCTGCGGCAACTTCTTTTATCCGCAAGACGTTAAGTCTAATCGGCTTCGGGTCGCATTAAGTTAAGATTAAAGAAATTATTTTAAAGGGGCAGCCGTATTAACTAACTCAATAGTCTGACTTAATTCTAAGGATGATAGATTTTTATAAAATTCATAAATCGTCTTTGGCTTAGCTGGCTTAGCCACATCTAATAACTCCTTAAACGTTAAATTTTGAAGTAAATAGGATTTTACTTTTTGAATTACGCACTTTTCAATTTCTTTTTTCCTCTCAGCCTGCCACTCCAAAATATCTTTCTTTTTATTTGACCATCTTACCTTGACTTTTCCATTTTTATAAAACTCTATATAATCATACCATTCTTTGTGTCTTGGATAACGGGGTGTAATTTGCATAAATCTATCAAAATATCCTTCGCTTAAATATTTCCATTCCTTTTTACTAATTATAGAATAGCTCCCATCGTTTCCCGTTTTTGCCTCGCCTGCAATAAAAGTATTTTCGCCGTCTTCCTGAAATTGCTTGGGAGACACTTTGCCAAAAATTCTTAATAACGCTAACTCGTGTAAAAATCCCCCACCAATCATAAAGTCATTTTTAATCAGAATATTTTGTGTAGCAGGTATTTTATAAGCACCGAAATCTGGAACACCTTTTGTTTGTAACCCTGGAAAAATAGCCTGATTTTCTACAATAAACCCCTCATTTATTAACAATTTTGAAGCAATGTATTCAGTAAATGCTTCTAAACTACCACTTTCTGCATAAGATATTTCGGTTACAATACAATCTTCAGGATTAAGTTGTGCAGATTTAATTTCTTCAAAGATTATCTGAAATTTTTTCTTTTCCATCGTTTTATTGAACTTAAAAGGGATTAGATATTTTATCCCTTTGAATAAATTTGGAAAATCATAATAATAATCTAAAATTGATTTTTCATTCAAAAATAATTCATAATAAATTATCGGTTTTCTCGGTTTTCCATCTGCTGAGAGGTAATATGAACCATCAGAACCAGAAAATCCATTTACCGTCTGAACAAAATTAAAACCTTCCTTTGCTTCTAATTCGATAATAGGACAATCGAATATGTCAATAAATTTATTATTCAACGTAAATCCGAAATTCTTATTTAATATTTGACCTACCATCTTTTTATCGATTTGTTCAATCATAATTAGAATTAAACAACAGAACTTTATAAATATTACTTTTGAAGCGATCGTTTTTATTTTTTTAGCGACCATCAACCGACTTCTTCGCTGTCCGCTCGGGGACTTAACAGCGGTTAACAGGCTCAGGACTTGCGGTCTCTCGACCCAAATTCGCCTATCAGCGAACTTCTTTTACCCGCGATACGTTGGGCGTAATGCTCGGCTATAGCTTTTTTGTGCCTCGCCCTCCATGGCTCGGCCATTATGAAAGATTATGTAGAAAGAGTCTTAATAGATATTTTAGATTTCATATAAGGATTAAACATGTTCATTAAAAATAGAATTGCAGAATACGAAGAAGACATATGCTCTATTTTGGCCCATCTTACCTTTCACATACATCCTAAGATAGTTAAGCGTATACAATCACGAAACCAAGAGGAGTATGGCTACTTCCAGAAACTATTCGCTAACAAAATTGAAATAGATCATTACTTATTTGAAGGTTCTGCTTGTGTTTTTCCTGGTGTAAGGAGGTACGTTAGTGGACAAGGCAAGAAAAAATCTTACAACGTAGAGTACAAGGCTATAATCGATGACAATACCTTTCCTCGTCATATATGGTGCTTTCTTGAAAATGGCAAAACTTATAATGGACCAAACTGGAAAGATACAGGGCTATGTGAGTTTGAACTTGCCCATGTGTTTACACATAAGGAATCTGAAATCGAGTTTGAAAAGCAGTTTTTTGCAACAGTTCAAGAGGATTTAAATCCATACGGTGATTTTTCATGTGCTTGTAATGTGGCACTATTACCCAAAGGGACGGTAAGACCTACTGATAATTCAAAAAATATTAAAGCAGCATTTTATAAACGCTATATTGACCTTTATGGTGAATCGCCGCTCAATGGTCGTAGTGGTTTCAATGAATCACTTGTGCCAATTTGGTACAGCAAATTGAATTGGAATGAACCATCATTGCCTATAGGGTGGGAGTCAAATATCAAGAAGCTATTAAAATATAGAACTGAAAGAATTACAGGGTTATTGAATAAATGAAATTTAACAATCACATATGGACCGCTGAAGGGAAGCATTATTACTGATTATGAAATTAGAATGGTTAGAAACAATTCGCCGAGCACTACGCCTAACAGCGGGTTTAAGGGCTAATAAGTATATTTAACCTTAACAGGTTCAAAAAATAAGTTTTTCGGTTTTGGGTATTAACTGCAAGCAGCTAACCAATTTCAATCTGCAATTGGCCATATATCAACCATCGACTGGCACGCATCGGTCTTTAGCATCCTCTAGTTATCTGCTTCTCCAACCCTGACTCCCTCTTGGTCTCGTTCTTCTCAGACTCTTGTAGGTTGTTCATGAACTTCGTTTGAATGCTGTTATTATCATATGGAGAGATCACAGAAAAAAACCCTTATAAAAAATCCCAATAGATTCATCAAAGTAATCAAATAATGGTGATCAAAATATTCACATGAATGATAATCAATAAATGAAACAATGAATGATCATCAAAACAATCACCATATATGATGAACCATGAATGAAACCATGAATCACCAAATGATTAATCAAAAAATCATCATAGATGACTCAATAATTCACCAAAGGATTATCAAAGCAATCAAACGATGACAATCAAAAAATCACCATAAATGATGAACCATGAATGAAACCATGAATCAATGAATGCTCTAAAGGTAGTAAAAGTAAACCGCTTGAGCAGAAGCAGTGAGGAGGAGTAAGTGCTAACAGGGATAAATCTTAGTAACGATTCAGGAAAATCTTCAGAAAAAATTGAGAACTGATTTGAGAAAACACTCAGAGCAAATTGAGAGAACCGTCAGAGCGAATTGAGAGCGAATTGAGAGAACCGTCAGAACAAGTCTAGAGAGGGGTCGAGTAACTTGTCAGAACGAATCAGATTCTGGATCAAGTAAATCGTCAGAACGAATCAAGTGTGGTCAAATAAACCATCAAGTTAAAACCAGTGAAATATCAGAACAAATCAAGTAACTTCCAGGTGAATCGTTGAGACACATCAAGTGCTGGTTAGTTGAATCATCAAGACAACAAGCCCTAACCCTCATTTTAGACGTCTGGGGACTCTGCAGAGGTAACCTAAAAAGACACCGTAAATTCGGAATACATTTTGACGTTATTTTTTCGGCTAAAGTTATTAACCGAAAGAACTGTCATCCTGAGCTTCAGTCTCCTCCTCAGGCTTTCTGCTTGTTATCTGCCTGTTATCTACCTGCTATCTAGTTACTATCTACTCGTTATCTACTACTTGCTCTACTGTTTGTATCTACTACCTGCTCTACTACTGGTTACTCCTGTTTGTTATTACTTGCTACTTACTACTACTGTCTGCTACTTGCACCTTTGCTACTTGTTTACTATTATTGCTTAATATACGTAGTTCCTAGCTCTTCACTCGTCCTCGCGCTACCTTGCGTTCCTCCTCTCTTACGTTCCTCTTTGTGCGCCTCCCGCTCCTCTTCAGCACTTTTTCTCACCCGTCCTCTGCCCCTTCTCAGCCTTCTTCTCAGCCCTCTTCTCAACTTCCTTCTTCTCAATCTCAAGGATGTCCTCTGTTCCTCTCCTTCCTCTTCTTCTCTTTCTCCTCTTTCTTTCTCCTCACCGTTCTCCTCCTCAGGTTCTCCTCACAGAACCTCCTCCTCGCCTTGCTCTTCGCCACCTCCATATTCCTCTCAGGTTCTATTCAGGTCCTATTCAGGCTCTCCTCGCAGGTTCTGCTTGCAAGCTCTGCTTAAGGCTCTGCTAACAAAGCTCTAATTGCAAGCTCTCTTCACAAGTTTTAATTGGGCTTGCTCTATAGTTTCCTTTCAAGTTTTTGTT
>JAUWBM010000161.1 GCA_030601705.1 Thermoplasmatota archaeon | reverse complement strand
AGAGAACCATATTGGGGATGATGGCACTGTTGCTTCCAAGGGGGATTTAGACAAGCGATTAAGTGAGTTGGAGGGGCAAAACAGTCGGTTGAGAAGCGAAAACCTTGCTTTGGCTAAGCGGGTCAAGATGCTGGATGTCTTGACTGATAGGTATGAGGAAGATCTTAGGAATTTGAAAAACCGTCAGTTCGAGGATGAAAGCTCTTTTGAAGGTATCAGGGAATATGAACCTAAACTCATCAAACTCCTAAAAGAAAAAGATGTCGTCAAGGAACATGAACTACTAGATCTTTTACACATTGATCCAAGTGATACCGTATCAATAAAAGCAATAAACCAACAGTTGGACAACCTCTTCGCTTACAATCTTATCAAACGCTATAAAGGAGGATATATATGGCTAAAGTAAACGATGACCAAATCCTGCAGTCTTTTGTTAAACACTGTATACGTCAGGGGAGGTCGGAGAAGACTATTGAGACGTATTCCTATGCGGTTGAAGTGTTCAGGCGGTTCCTTAACAGTAAGAGACGACATCTTGTGGATGTCGATGGTATGAAAAATAAGGATCTGTTGGAGGCGTTTATCGACCATTTAAGAGACAATGGAGTGCGTTCATTTTCTCGGTTTAATGTGTATTTTTCCGCTCTGAATCATCTTTATAGCTATTTGGAATATGATGGGGTTATCAAGCAGAATATTGTTCTTACTGTTAGGAAAATGAATATTACATCGTACAAAAAGGGGGCTGCTCCTGCGAAGCGGAAGATTATAGACGTGGAAGGGATGTCACGTTTTCTGAATAGCATCATTAATCTAGAGGATAAAACTATTTGCACTGTGCTTGTTAAAACGGGTCTCAGATTGGATGAGTTGGTGAGTCTTGATGTTGGTGAAATAAAATTTGAAGACAACTCCATTACATTGAAGGGGGATGGCAGGTTCCATAAGCGTACTAATCTAACGGTGTACTTTGATGAGGAGACTGAGCATCTTTTGAAACGATGGTTGGCGAGGCGTAAGATGATAGCAAAACCGGAGGAACCTGCGTTGTTTGTAACTGAATCTGGCCACAGGTTACACGATGAGGCTATTGCCTCTCATATCGCAAAATGGGCGGCACAATTTGGGATACATGATAAAAAATCAACGAGGTTAGAAGACCATTTTACAGCCCATAACTTTCGGCATTGTTTCACAACGTATCTCCGGCAGGCGGGGATGAGCCGGGAGTACATCGGGGAACTCAGAGGAGACAAGCCAAAAGAAGTATTTGATATTTACTTCCACATTGACTATAGGGACCTTCGGAAGAGCTATCTGTCATATATGCCGAAGTTCAACATATACTAAACTCCTCCCCTGCGACTGACGCAGGTTGGTTTTTGGATTAAATAAGTTTTTCCCAAGTTTAACTTGGCAATTGCCCCAATACTTTTTTTCTCATCAACCATTCACGGTTTCCGATCGGCTGGCAATCAAAACCAAGATTGCTCAATCGAATAACCTCCTCCTTGGTATTCACTATTTTACTCTCGTATTCCCCTAATAGATTCCTAGAAATTCCATTCTCTTCCAATAGTTTACTCACTATCTTCTTAACCATCTCACTAGTGGGGAGACTGTCTATTCTTCCTTCTAAATCTTTGATCTTAGCAAGTATTCCCTTCATCTGCTTCATATCAAAATGTTTCTTTTTACCATTGATGGGATTTACATATTGTTGTGTCTCTCTGCATAGATCTGTCTGAGTGTGTCTACTCGTCGATTCCAATACACACAGTCAACCTCAGAGATCTTATGGCAAGTAAAAAAGTTCACGATTTTATCTTCCATTCCATGATTGGTCATTTGTGTGATGAAAAACTTCCGTAGACAATGGATTCTAATTCTCCCATATTTTCCGTTACCATTACCTATCCCCGCTCTACGTGCTGCCTCATGAACCGTATCATTAAACCCTTGATCTGTTATAGATATGATTTTTTTCCTAGGACTTATTTCTAATTTTGAATCAAGTGAGGACTTCTCTTCTTTAGATGCGGACCTTTTATTATGGCTAACTTTAAATCCCATAAAATTCGGGGGGTACTTCTCTGGTGAAAAAATAATAATATCAAATGACTACAACGGGTTAATAGAGGAGCCTTTCATATTTGGCAGTTTCGAAGCAGTTATCGTCTCAGATACAACCTCTACTTTTCATCCTCTACGTGATCGCCTTAGAAGATTCCTCATGCCTGAATCCCAGTGACAAACCAAAACCTCTCTTTTTTTCTTTTTTAAATTCATAGGGTTTTATTGTGGAAATGAAATCAGCATACTAATATTGTGACATCTGTTGCAATATTTATTTCATACCAAACATTTAAATTACCCTTAGGAATTAGAGCTTTGTAAATAATAATTTTAAGGGAGGCAAGTAAAAATGTTAAGTAACGTGTGGAGAAAAGGGCTGGTTTTAGGAATTGTGATTTTTATTGCTACCAGTATAATTCCTATTGAAAAGGCTCAGTTAATAGATCCAAGTACATTTAAAGAAAAAAAAATCAGTGAAAATGCTAATTTTAATAATATACTGTCCTACCGTTGGAATGCTAGGGAAATCACAGTTAGATATAATATGACCATAGAAAACGAGGGGAACTATACTGTTAATATAACTACTTTCTTAGCTCAACCATGTTCTTTGGATAATCAGGAAATACAAGGTCCCATAAGATATGAACCTGCTCCAGATGGATTTGCAACAGATCGCTGGGGTCAAACAGTTGCCTATTATGAATATATCCTTCCACCCGCTCAAAACATCACATTATCATGGGAGGCTAATGCCACGGTTTATACGGTTCGATACATTATAATTCCCTGGAGAATTAGAGGCGTTATTCCGGACGATATTAAAGAAAACTATACTGCTGATGATTCTCTATACAAGATCAATGATCCTTACATACAAGAAATCGTAAACAATGTGGTGGGTGACACCAAGAATTTATTATTGAAAGCACTTAAGTTACATGATTATGTTATCAATCATTTAGACTATGTTCATGATGACAAATGGGATGATGCTCTTACAGTGTTAAAACGCGGTAACGGTTCATGCACAGAGTACTGCTTTGCCTACATTGCACTTTGCCGTGCAGCTGGTATACCAGCGAGATACAATGGTGGTTCACTGTATAAAAAAGAACCGCCACATATTGATACAATGTATCATAGAATTGTGGAAATTTATTTGCCATCTTATGGTTGGGTACCAGTGGATGTAACACGGGATGACTATACATGGTTAAGACATTTTTGCTTCGGTCTTCATATCAACGAGCTTTTTACCTTAGCTGTTGGTGGTGGATCATCAGAATATCTGAATTGGAGTTATCATTATTGGCAAGAGGTTACACCACCTTCTAACGAGATACTTGTCAACAAATCAATTACCTGGCTTCGATGGGACAGGGTGAGATTACTCAATTTCCTTAGTCGGCTTTAAAGTATTATATTTTTTGATATAAGAAAATAGAGTGATTGATTATCTTACTCTTAATCTCTCTACATTTCTTCTTGAATTCCATAATTGTAATTGTGGAAATGAAATCAGTTTTGTGACAGATGTTGCATTTTTTATTTTATGCCAAACATTTAAATTTAACTATTTTATAACAACCTTAAGAATATATATTTTGGGAGGCATATAAAATATGGTAAAAAATTTGTGGAAAAAAGGGTTAGTTTTTTGGATAATAATGTTGTTTGTTGGAGCGAGTATTTCTCCAGTTACAGGAGTGATTTCAAGTAATAAAATAACTGCACAATTGATAGAAAAAACTGGAGTCTGGCGGCTGCATAAAGTTCCTGTACGTGAAGATATTGAGAAAGAGTCAGTGTCTAATGGATGGGTACAAGTTATCGGTGATTATCCGAATGGTGAAATGGATAATGGTTTTAATAATTCATTTAATGTTGCGGTTAGGGGGAAAACAACTTTTACTGTTGATGATATAGAATATCTTTTACTTGGAACAGGAAATTTAGTTGGTTCTCCGTTTGGTCTGGAGATGATGACAGCTATTCTCGCGAAATTTAAAAACACCGGTATTTTGTCGTTTAATCAATTTATTCTCAACCTTGTAGTCAGCCTAATGGAAAAATATTTTAAAGGTGTCTCAAGTCAAGGCTGTGAATTATGGTACTATGACGGTTTAACGTGGAAACAATCTATTGGGGATGATCCAATATATGCAACAATTGGACGTGGGTTTGATAATATGAATAATACGGAATTAACAATGTTGCTCCCATATAAACCTCCATCAAATAACAATACTTATCTTTATGCTGGCACATGGAATCCTAGGGAAGGTTGTGAAATCTGGAGGACAACTAATCCGATTGAGGGACCTTGGGAGCCTTTAATTCATAAAAATGGTGATGGTGATTTTTCAAGCGGTTTCGGTAACCAAAATAACCATGCTGCATATTCAGCGGCTGTTTTTGATGATTGGCTTTATATTGGAACC
>JAUWBM010000100.1 GCA_030601705.1 Thermoplasmatota archaeon | reverse complement strand
TAATAACAGAATGGCGGAATTATCTGGTTTTATGTTTGATGATCTAGATGAAAAATCAATTTAATGAATTGCAGATTTCTTTTTCGCCTTCGGATATAATCTGGATAGTAGATTCAATTATGTTGAAATTCTCTGCTAAATTTTTATTTTTGAATTTTATCTCAGACTAAGTTTAGCAATGTTAATAAATTACATTGGAATTATTTGTTATGGAAAAATAGCTTAAGAGGGGATACGAAATGGAAATCATATATCAGGATGAATTTCTAGAGTTAAAAAAAAGCGATATTGACCATTGTATAGAATATATAAGAAATAAACTTTCACCTAATGCAAATACTGATAAGGAGATTCTGAATAAATTGGCTTTTCAAATTAAGAGTAAAGTGTTTTATAAGGTGATTTGTGATGTATCTAAATTGGATTTTGTACATGATGCCACAAGGGAATATTTGAAAAATTTCTGTTTACCGTTTCTTGCATCTATCGGTGCTCGTGTATTTGCGGTTGTAACGGGTAAAAATGAGGAGAAAAGGAAGTATTATCAGGATTTAGCTACAGAAATGTCTGAAATAGTGAATGAATGGAATTTACAATCTGGATTTTTTGACGATATGGACGAAGCAAGAGAATGGATTGTAGATAAATAATGCAATGAAATAAAACCACCCTTGTATTCACCACCAGATTCAGTCACCACCCGAAACCCGCCAGACTCGTAGTTTTTTTAACAAAAATTTCAAAGTGAAGTTTTAACAGATTACAACGATATTATATACAATAATTTAATACGATGAATGACATGGTGGAAAAAAGAACACTTGGAACTTTTGAAAAATATCTCACAATTTGGGTTGTAATCTGCATTATTGTTGGCATATTATTAGGAAAATTCATTCCGAACATTGCAGATTTTTTGAATACCTTACAGTATTTTCAAGTTTCACTACCTATTGCAATTTGCCTGTTTTTTATGATTTACCCCATCATGGTTCAGATTGATTTTAGAAAAGTTGTTGAAGCAGGTAAAACACCCAAACCTGTTGCAATTACACTTATTGTGAACTGGGGTATTAAACCATTTACAATGGCATTTTTTGCCTGGTTATTCATGAGCGTTATTTTCTCCTCGTATCTTGACCCTGATTTAGCATCAAGCTATACAGCAGGTATGATCCTACTGGGAGTAGCTCCCTGTACAGCTATGGTTTTGGTTTGGAGTTATCTTTCAAAAGGGAACATGGGTCATACACTTGTTATGGTAGCAATTAACTCATTGACCATGCTTATTTTGTATGCCCCATTAGCCGGTTTTCTTCTTGGAGTAACTGATATTATTGTTCCCTGGGAAACCATCGGGCTATCTGTGGGAGTTTATGTAGGAATACCACTTATTGCTGGATATATATCACGTTCACAATTACTTAAACGTAAAGGCAAGGAATGGTTTGAAAAATCATTTGCACCATCATTACATTATATTGCAATTATTGCCTTGCTGATAACGTTGATACTCTTGTTTAGTTTACAAGGAAACATAATCTTAGAACACCCATTGATAATTGCAATTATATTTCTACCGTTATTCATTCAAAACCAGGTCATTTTCTGGCTAACTTATCTATCTGCAAAGTCAATTGGTTTAAAATATGAGGATGCAGCTCCATCAGCACAAATTGGTGCCAGCAATCATTTTGAGGTTGCAATAGCTGTTGCTATAATGCTATTTGGTTTATCTTCAGGAGCGGCATTAGCAACAGTTGTCGGAGTTTTAATGGAAGTTCCAGTAATGTTATTGCTTGTGAAGATCTGTTTGAAAACGCAACATTGGTTTAAAAACTCTAATAGAAGTATCTAAAATATATTTGAAAAATATGTCCAACAAAAATAAAACAGAAATAAGCAGAGTTACCAGGTCAAAAAAAGATGCAAAAGCTAGTTATAATACGATGAGTAAATGGTATGATGTAATAGCTGGTCGATTTGAGAAGAAATATAGAGATATTGGCTTACAAAAACTAAACACTAAGGGGGGAGATGTCGTTCTGGAGATTGGATTTGGCACGGGAGAGTGTATCCTCGCTTTGGCTCGATCAGTTGGGATCTCAGGTAAAGTTTATGGAATCGACATTTCAGAAAGCATGTGTAACATCACTCAATCAAAGATAAAGAAAGAAGGATTATCAGAAATAGTAGAATTAACGTGTGGTGATGCGGTAAAACTTCCTTTTAAAGTGGATTTTTTTGATGCGATTTTTATGAGTTTCACTCTGGAGCTTTTTGATACCCCTGAAATTCCAACTGTCTTAAATGAGTGTTATCGGGTACTTCGAAACGATGGACATATATGTGTTGTCGCAATGTCTAAAAAAGGGGACAATAGTTTAATGATGAGGCTTTATGAATGGCTACATAAAAAGCTTCCAAAATACTTTGACTGCAGACCAATCTTTGTTCAAGACGCATTGCAAAGTACAGGTTTTCAAATCCTTGATGCGGTAAAATTATCAATGTTTGGGTTAGCAGTTGAGATTGTTCGGGGGAAGAAAAAATAGTTTGAGTGGCAAGTTTTAATGGTATTACTTTCAAAGCCCCGATATATCTTTAGTATGATTTCCCTATTTTACAGATAATAACGTTGTAAAATAGGTATAAAAACAGACAAATACAAAAAACACCATATTGTATGCAGTGCTTCTCCTGTTGAAATGCCCTATCCCGCCAGGCTCGTTGACAATTATTATACTTTACAAATATTAATATCGTCATTTGAAGTTATCTGTATAGTTGACTCTACTATATTGTATTTTTTTGCCAAATAATTATTAATTTTTTCAACTAGTTTTTCTTTTTCAATGTTTTTTGTATTTTTTAGTATTATATGAGCTGAAAATACTATCATTTCTGGAATAATTGTCCAAAGATGAACATTATGAAGTGATTTTATCTCAGGAAATTGTTTTTTTAAATCTTGATTTATTATCTCAATATCAATTCCTCTTGGGGCAGTTTCCAGTAATATTCTTGTAGACTCTTTTAAAATACCCCATGCCCAATAAATAATCAACAATGAAATACCAATGCTAACAAAAGGATCTATAAAATTCCATTTTGTATAAATTATAATAACAGCTGCAAAAATTATTCCAACAGATATAAAGCATTAAAATGTGACGTCATTTAGATGCTCAAATCTCGAGATCTAGATCAAAGAATTGTATAATTTAAAGAAACGAAAATTATATGCTTTAAAATATATTTCACATACTTATAGTAAGTTATTGCAATTTCTCTTTACAATAAGGGCAGAAATTGGGTGTTTTTGGAAGATTTAGTTCTTTTCCACAATACGGACAAATATTAAAATCTGCACTTTCTTTTTGAACTGAAGATTCTTTAGTTTTTACATTTGGAGTTGTAGATCCTCTAATTCCTTTTCCACAATTTGGACAAAATCGGCTATTTGGGGTGATTTGCGATCTGCAGTGTGGACAAATAATCTTGGTTTCTTGTTCCTTAGACATCTGTTGATACATCTGTGGAAATAACAACATTCCTGTTCCGACTCCAGCACCACTGGATTTTCCAACGGATTCAGCCATTTTATCCATCACTTCATATTGTCTATAATCTTTTCCTTCTCTGGATCTAAACCGTTGGAATTTATACAAATCATCTTTATATTTTTCTTCTGTATCCACTCCAACAATTTTCAATGATATTAATTCAATTCCCCTTTGACTAAATGGGTCAGCAATATTAACCCGTGCTTTTTTTGAAGTCCCTTCAAGATTTGAATATACATCCAAATAAGTAAATTTGGATAATTCTTGAATTAATTTTTCGTTAAAGAAACCTCGTAAGAAGTTATTAACTGCTCCTGTTGTATAATTATCTAAACCACCTAACACCTGAGTTATAAACAGTGCAGGATCTTCAATTCGAAATTGATAATCACCATTGGCCATTAGTGGCATCGGGGCCTTCATGTCTTCAGTTGCTTTTACCATCGTCCTTATGCCCCATTGACCATTGAACATATTCTTTGAAAAGAAAATAATATCAGCCTTAAAAGGAGTTTCCTTATACCGCATAATTGCCCTATATGCACGTGTAAGAAGGGGGAGATTCTGCGTAGTAAGGATATATCTTCCAGGTCCAAAGATATCAAACAGCTTCCCATCTCTCAAAAAAGCGGCACCTTCCCATTCTCTCACTATTAATGCCCCGCCCCATCTAATATCTGAATTCGGATATTTCCACACGATATCATTTGAACTGGGTTTTTCCCATTGAATGACCTTGGTTTCTTTATTTTTCATAATTTACTTCCTCCTTTTGTTAATCCAATTATTACTTCCTCTCTCTCGGAAAATTTATCATCAAACTCATCTATCATCATATCAAAGTCAGAGATTAATCTAAATGTTTCATCAAAATTTTTCTTCGTCACTTTTTCCTTAAGCATAGATATATCTTCTCTAAGCTTCTCTGATATATCGATTAGTGAAGCGTCAAATCGCAATAGTTCAGATAATTCCACTTCGCTAACTTTAACTGCCTGCCAAATCCCAGAGTATCCTCGCTTTGCATGATGTATTTTTTCATTGATTCGATCTGTTTTCATTATTACTCTGTTTAACTGCTCTGCTTTATCAGATAGATCTGAGTTAATCACTTCTCTATAACACCATCGAAGATCCCTTAGACCCGCTCTTAATGTTGAATAGATTTTATTGCGGATGAGCTGATCAGTATCTCTCCTAAGCTCTTTCTCCTTATAACCTCTAAAACCTGGAACTAGCATTGCAATGCGTTCCATAAGTGATCGATCGTCCTTTACCTTTTCAATATACTTTTCTTCTTTCGTCATGAGTATCCGTTCCTATTTCCATCTAAATACATTTGCAAATAATGATACAATACCTAGAGATAATATGAATAACGCAAAAAAAATAACAAGATCAGTTTCTGGAAAAAACCAATAGAATAACAATAGAATGCCTGTAATAGAAATTATTGAACCCCATCCTTTCAAATACGTAGATTCGTTTGGACCGAAAGAAAATTCACGTGTTTTTTCTTTCGGTATTGAAATGCCAAGAAAGATATTCCAAATTCCAAGTAAAAGCAAAACAATGGAAGGGACAATTATCCAATATGATACATTAAAAAGAGATGCAAGGATTATTGAAATAGCAACTGCAATTAATACAATACTCAATGTGAGAAGGCTTCTTTTACGCCTATCGTTATTAGTTTCCATGTAGATTCTCCTTACATCATAACATCTGATAATAAAGAAAGATCTCCCACGCACTGAGGACAAAGATTTCCTATATCGATATCCAAATTAAACGAAGAACCGCTTATATTTCCAGAGATAAATATTAGATCTTCAACACGTGGAGCGCTAAGTCTAAGCTTATTTGCAATTACTCTATCTGTTTTTGTAGCTTGATCGATATAATTCTCTATCAGATAACTAGCTTCTTTTTTTGTGCTTAGTGGAGGAACGATTTTTCTCCCTCCTGCACTACTTGGAATAGCTGAATCTACAACTTTTTTAATTGGTCCCCCTTTACTAATGGATGTTTCACCTCCAGTTATGCTTGAAAAAAATCCACCGCCGTCACGGGCAGCAAAAACATCAGTAACTCCTAAGGAGGGTTGACCTAATATTGCTTCATTAGTAGTAAATCCAGCAGAGATAAGAATAGTTTCAATAACCTCTATTCCTTTTTTCATCCATAATGCCCCAGTCTTAAAACTATATGGTAAATTTACCACCCAAAACGGAAATAAAATAGAGCTACCCCCGTTTAATATTTTTATAGATTGGTCACCAAGCTGAGCATTTCGAATTTCCATTACCCATTTCAGAATCTCCTCACATCTACATTTGTCTCTTAAATAATTGTTCCAATTTCCCTGCTCATAGGTTTCTTGCAGACTCATAACATTCATCAAATTTTCAATTAGGGACATAGTATCTAGCGGATTACCCGATGGTTCACGTTCAGCAGTTTCCACAATATAACTAATGGCCTTCCCTATTATAATTTCGTTTTCTATTGCCTGAGACATTATGCCAAATTCAAAATTACTAATAACCTTGTTTTTTGACAATTTGAAAAGTTCTTGAGCTTGTAAAATGTGATATTTTGCATTATAAAGATTTCCCTGCATTAAATTTTTACAACACATAGACACATTGTATAATCCTTTTATTCGATCATGAAGCGGGGATAACTTTTCATTTCCATCTAATACTTTTGCTGCTTCATCAAAATTTCGAGACATTAAATCAAATCGTTCCGGTTTATTTTCTCTAATCAATTCAATATTGTTCAATACATAAGCATATGCAGTCGAGAGTCCATCAGCTTCATTCACTAAATTCTTACTCTCTTCATCAATTGCAAAATTGTTAACTGATTTTATCTTAGCATTGAATTCAAAGACATCTTTTACATTATTTAATGGCAGTATAGTTGTGTCTATCATAAAAGGAGGTACAAATAACATATTTGTGAAAAGATTTAGACCATTAAATTTATATTCGCCGTATTCAGTTTCCAATTTTGGCCTTATATTATTAACAAAAATATTATGCCGCGCAATAGGGTCAACATTTTCTGCATTCGAAAGGTCAAATCCTTGGGGTATGGCAGAACTAACCCAACTATGGACTTGTCCCATAATTTGATCTAAAAATGCCCTGGCATCCAACATTTTTTGAGTAGTTCCACAGCTGTTACATGTTACATATTCTTTTCCTTCATCAGAAACTTCTAAAGCAGCGGCACAATGTTTACACCTTAAAGGGATAATATCTCCAATTTTTTCTTTTTCACTAAATTCTGACATGCATATAAACCTCCAACAAAATTTATCTTAAATTTCGCAATGCCCTCTCAATTTGATTTATTTGAGATTGTAGTTCATCCTTAACATCATTAGTATAAGCTATAGCAATTTGATGATAATGGTCAGCTATTTCATCAGCTTTTTTCGATATAGCTTCATGACAAGCTCTGCATGCGTAAATCATGTTCTCAGATTCATGTTTTGAAGGTAATGGGCTGCTTTCTTTACTTTTTCTCTGAAATTCAGTAATATCTGAACGCATCGGGAAAAAATGTATATCTTCTCCATAAATCTCACGACCACATAACCAACATTTAGCAGCTTTCTTAAATTGTTGTACTTTTCCAGTATCTGATTTTTCTTTATTTTGTTCTCCAATCTGTCTTCTATAATTTGCCGCAGTTTGATAATATTCTGCTGCCTTCTTAGGATCAGACCAAACTATTGCCTCTGCTAGGTTCTCCTGACCTTCAGCAGCTAAGGCATATGCATGTTGAATACCCGTTATTTTCTTTTTCTCGAATATTTCTGGTATTATCATTACATTAGTTCCGATTGAACTTTGATATTTCGTCCCCATCTCTTGGAGCTCTCTGCCACGTTTTTCCAAACTTGATAAATCATCTGTCGGAAGTGTTAAGATAGATAATTCTTCAGCTTTTACTGAACACTCATTTGCTATATTACTTGCTTTAACATCTCTAACACCGAATTTAAGTTCAATATCCCCCAAGGGTTGTAATGCTTCACTAGCAGAAATATAGACATTCGGGTCGTTTTTATTAGAATGTATCTTTAGTAATTTTGCAAAAGCGTTAGAATTTTCACCATTTTGTACATCTCCCTCTTTTCTGAATTTTTCAGTAGCCTTTTCAAAATTATTTAATGCTTTTGAAAATTCACCTTGTTTTAAAAAATTATGGCCTTTATCAACTAATTCGTCTGCAGATTTGAATAAACCCATAATAACCTCCCCGGTTAATTATTTAGGAAAGATAGCTTATACCATATTATAAACTTTTTTACGATATTTAATATGTTATCTAAAATAAATTAACATAACATATGTTGCAAATAAAATTACTATGTACCGTTTTAAGGTTAAGATGATAATATATTCTTTTTTGTAATGGGAGTTATTGTTACATCTGCTCTAAAAAATAATTTACGATATTTATCAATTTAACTGAAATCGTTATAATTGCAATAAACTCTCTGGTGAAGAAATAAAGTATCTGATAGATGATACTGAACGGGTCATCAATAATATTGAAAACGAATAGATAGCTAGAGAAGTATACATATATTTATCTTTTTTTACTTCATTTTATTTATAACTTTTGAAAATCGATTCGAAACTTTCCAAAAAACATCATTAGTCAACAGATATAAAACATCAAAATGTGACGTCATTTAGGCGCTCGAAACCTGATGCGATCATAAAAAGAAAAAAGAAGATTTTAGTAATGCCGTCGAAAATACCGTCAAAATTTTCATCGATTTTTTGTAGGTTCTTTATTTACTCATAACCTCTAGATCACATCCGCATGTCTAATGATTCGACCCTTTTTTAGACATATTCATGACCAGCAAAGGGCTATTGCCCCTCACTGGTTGTGTTGATGTTGTCAAATGACACAATTGTTGAAATCACCCAAAACAATTTTAATATTAAGGTTGAAAGATTTTGTATGAACCAACCACAATCTTTTTAGAATTTCTGGCTCCCACCTCGACCCCTTTTGTTTTTTACTTGGGTAGAAACTATTCTTATCTTATAATTCTAGAAGATATTCCGGTATTGAAAACATTCACGGAGACCGTTCAAACACCAACTAAATAGATTAAGGTTGAACTTGGAAGCTTTGTTTTCGGTTAAGGGTATTAACCGAAACGACTATATGTATGATTTTGCTTGGATAAAATTAATTGAGTATGCATATGAATAAACATCCTTTGTTTTTCAATCCCTTTTTATCCTCCCTCAAAAACACAAGGTTGGGTTTATATAAGTAATAGATGTTATTAAATTGTAGATTTTAGTGATGAAAAAATTATGGTAGAAGAAACCAGAGAAGGAAAAGTATCTGAAGAAAGAAGAACAGATGAAAACGTAATATATGTTGGAAATAAGCCGCCAATGAGTTATGTGCTTGCAGTAGTAACTCAATTTAGCGCTTCAACTGAAGTGGTAATAAAAGCTAGAGGCAGAGCGATTAGCAGAGCAGTAGATGCGGCGGAAATTACAAGAAACAGATTTGTTGCAGATGCAAAAATCAAAGAAATAAAAATAGGAACAGAATCTATCACAAACGAAGAAGGAAGAACATCTAATGTATCTTCAATTGAAATATG
>JAUWBM010000011.1 GCA_030601705.1 Thermoplasmatota archaeon | reverse complement strand
TTGGAAAGTTATACGGCATAATGTGACTAATTCTACATATTTTCAGAGCATTGAAAAAATGCAAATGAAAATTAAGGGATTCTTATCAGGGCATGATTTCAATCTTAATCCTTCCAATTACTTATGTCGCTGACTATAATATCGATAATGGTTGGTAACAACAAAGAGAAAAAGAGTTCTAAGGAATGTCTAATTTATGTAGGGACAATTGATTACTGCCCTTTAATTTCTTTCTTCCAGATAATTGATTTAAGTATTTTTTCATCACTTTTATTAGCCCATTCGATTCTTTTTTGGGGTGGTAATGATATCATTCTAAAGAAATAATACATATCCCCCGCGCCTCCGAATATATTAACTAAGGGGAACATTAAAAGGAAAGGTTCAGTTGGATTTATTACAACCATTAAACACCAAATTAGAGGCGAGAAATGCAATAAAATTAGTATTTTTTTATTATTAATATACTTTTCATTATCAACAAGAAATCCAATAGCGGTCCATTTAGTTATAATAATTGCTTTAAACGGAATTTTATAATGTATTATTACAATTAAATGAGTTAATTCATGTAGTATCAAAGCAAGAACAAGACCAAGTAGGATTCTTAATATTATTTCCATTGATAGAGCCCCCATTATTTTTTAATTGTAATTATTATTATATAATTCTATATATTTAAATCTTCCTAATTCTTATTTCAAAATATAAAAATAAATCAAAATCAGTCGAGCTCTCCCCATCTAACTTTTAAAAATAAATGTGATATAATACACCCGTTTAGGTCGACATGTTATCCATACTGCAATTAATTCTTCTGGCTAAAAACAAAATTGGCAATAATTATTTTAAGAAATTAAATATCTTTCCTTAACAACATTTTTAATAGTACATCATATACCAAAGCGAAAATAGGGAGGTAACCCAGATGGTTAAAATTTCCCCTTTTAAAGGTATAACATACAATAAAGAAAAGATAGGTAAACTTGATGATGTAACGTCACCACCGTATGATATTATATCTGAAAAGATGCAAAGTGAACTGTATGAGAAACATTCATACAATTTTGTAAAACTAATTTTAGGTAAACAATTTCCAGATGATGCAGAAAAAAATAATAGATATACTCGGGCTAAAGAACTGTTTGATGAATGGCAAAAACAATCGATATTGTTAGAATCAGACAAAAATGCTATTTACCCCTATAAAATTGAATATACAATAAACAACGAAACAAAAACGATGAGTGGATTTTTTGTTTTACTGAAATTAGATCTTGAATATAAACTTGTAAAAGCGCATGAAAGAACACTTTCCAAACCAAAGGCAGATCGATTAAATCTTATGCGCGCTTGTCATGCAAATCTCGAGCCGATTCAGCTGCTGTATATAGATAGAGAAGATGTAATAAGAAGGAAAGTGGACGTGGCTCTTGATGATCCCATTGTAGATGTAACAGGTTATGATGGTTTTACTCATAAATTATGGGCACTCTATGACGAAGATACTATCACCATGATTACAAACAAGCTTAAAGATGAAATTTTGTTTATTGCAGATGGACATCATAGATACCAGACCGCGATTAATTATGCCAACGAGTTAAAAGAGAAGACAGGCAATAACGATGACGCACCGTTCAACTACCGCATGGTTATTATTGCAAACATGTTTGATGAGGGACTTAGTATTTTACCAACACATCGACTACTTAAAATGCCCGGTCTTGATCCTGAAAAGCTTATTAAAAAACTGGGCAAATATTTTACTGTTGAAGAAAAAGAAATAGACAGTAAAAGTAAAGAGTATGACAAGATTGGAAAAAACGTTATGAAGGACATAGAAACAAAGGGTAGACATAAATTTGCATTGTATTGTAAAAACAAATACTATGTCTTGACATTAAAAGACGAAAGGGCAATGGACGAACTTGCAGGTGATCGCTCTTCAACTTGGAGAACACTGGATGTTTCCATTTTACACAAGATCATCTTGGAAAAGTTACTAGGCATCAATGAGAAAAACCTTGAAGATCATGTAAAATATACGAGAGTTGACGGTGAGGCAATACAGTTTGTAGAAGAAGAAAAATTTGACTTCTCGTTTTTAATGAATGCCACTAAGATAGAAGAATTAAAGGCAATAGCAGATGCAGGCGAGCACATGCCTCAGAAATCCACCTATTTCCTACCCAAGATGCTTTCTGGTCTTGTTATGTATAAGATGTAACGAGAACAGTGGATATTGGATGGTCAAGTTTTTTGTTTGAAGTATGCAATAACATATTATAATTTTAGACGAATGTAACATAATAATTGCCATATTGTCATTTTGTAATATTTACAACATAAATTTAAATAGTTGTAGTAAGAAAGTTATAACTGGTGAGGAAGGGAAAAATCTTGATTTTTTTTCTTCATATTTTTCCCCCCTCCTTCCTCCCCTATTTAATTTTTCTGAAGATAGTTATTAGAAATAATGCTTCTTTATACACAGTTTTTACCTTAAATATTCTTGTCATCAACCTTATTTTTCTCCTTAAACATATGAAAATTAGAAAATTATAAATACTAGATGTTACATATATATAACATAATGTTAGAAATAGAAAATAAAAAGTTAATGATAACTAATAAAAAGTTATCACTAACTAATATAGAAACGGAGGTAAAAAAATGAAAGATAAAATAGGAGTTGTTGTAGGCATTGGAATAGCGGCCATGGTACTAGCGACACTATCCCTTTATGTAATATCTGTAGGTAACATTGAATTAAATGAAATCACATTAATAGGTATAGTTTTAATATTAATAACTTCAGCAATGTATATACTGTGGGATAGAATAAAAAATGTTAAAAAGGGACTTCCTGCAAAAGATGAAAGATTGATACTAACAAATTACAAGGCAGGATATTATGCCTTTATTGCTGCAATGTGGAGTGCAGTTTTCGGCCCTCTCTTTTTTGAAATCTTATTTGATTATGAACTACCAGGAAGCCGAGTTACAGCAGTCGTGGTACTAGTTTCAGGTTTCGTTTTTATTGCATCTTACCTTTACCTTAGCAGAAAGGGTGATGCGAAATGAAAAACGTATTTTGGTATCTGGGTTTCTTATCTGTTGTAAGCCTGTTATATTTTGTTGAGGGAAAGACAGTTTTCCTATGCTTTATTAGTTTCATTCCCTACTTTTCAATGTACAATTTAAGCGACGAGAGATTAGAAATGATTGTTGGTAGGGCAACAAGGAATGCTTTTATGTACACGATATTTTTTGGAATTGGAACAATTGTGTATATATACCTGACACACAGCAGTACTGAACTATTCGCTCCAGCATTTGTATTTCTTTTTGGAGGAAGCTTGATGGTGTGCCTTTTCTCTGTATTTTACTACGACAGGGCAGGTAAGTAAAATGAAAACAAGAATCAAAGAGCTCAGAGCACGATACGACTTAACACAAGAGGATCTTGCACGAAAGGTTAGTGTGAGACGAGAAACCATTCTCTTCATAGAGAAAGGAAAATACAATCCTTCGCTCAAACTGGCACATGATATTGCAAAAGCGTTACAAACTACTATTGATGAGTTATTTATATTTGAGGATGACTTAGAAGAAAGAAATGAATAATCGTATGTAAGGGGGAAAAAGTAGGGCTACAAGAGATAATATTTATATACCTCTAACAATATGTTTATATTAATAATGGGGGAATGACATTTTTGGGAAACCTTTTTCTTTCCTTACCTCCCCTCCTTTCCCTCATTTTCATTTCTATTTTCGGTTAGTATTTCAATATATATTTTTATATATATAATCATATATGTGAATTCTAGGTCACTCTGAGTTTAATCAATTGGAATATATCAAAAATGAAAGAAAACACGGCAGAGAGTGATTTATGCTTTTTATTGACTAAAAGGGAAAAGGAAGAGGGAGGGGGTTAGTTGGTTTAGCGTTCCGTAGATGATTATGACGTCATAAATGAACATCTTTTAGTTAATACTCCACGAATAATGAATGGCCCAAGTATGCCTTCAAAACCGAAATCGTCAAAGTCTATGTAGTGGCGAGGTCCTAGCAGGTAAAAGCCTACAGGGGTTTCATTTTGATATTCTATGCAGAAGACTGCAATTGTCCTAAAACCATAAATAAACCAATAATCAACGATAACTTCGTAATGTAAACGTATTATACCAACCATAAAATATCTGATAGAAGACAAGGTCGTATTCTCACCTATTTTTTCTTCTGCGATGTTTGTGGCTTCTGCCATGGGCATCATGGTAGCGATCACTAGCGTACAGAGCATTATGCTCACGATTTTTATGTTTCTTTGTTTCATGCCTTTCACCTCCAAGTTTTTTATAGAATCTCTCCCTGTCTTTGAAGCACGATAAACCTGTTTAAAAAGAGATTATATCCGATAAACCGTCAAAAGAGACATCAAAAAACAGGGGGAGTGGGGTTCTTCTATAACCTATGGGGCAAATGCAAGGCCAGTAAAGACCAATCAAACATATAGACGAATGTTGCGTCCATGTTTACCACATAGAGTATAGTGTCACAGCCATATGATGTAATTTATTTAAATCTTTCGATGAAAAAGGTTTTTCACAATAAATAAAGAATGAATCTTGCTAATTAGTAACAAGACTCGGGGCGGGCTTACCTTCCAAAAGTTAAAAGCCCGACACATTTTTTAACATAAAAATAAAGAGTTGGATAGTGGCATATCTTAGTCATATCCGCATCGGGATGCGGTCGTTTAATGGTACCATTTTATAGGTGTTTTCTCCTTTTAAACACTTTTATCATGTTATTCCATTTTTCTCCGATCAGCCATCATCACACCTGTTAAAAATAGTATAATTGTATAAGCTGACATAACACTTATGCCACTCCATAAATCTGGTTCAAAGGTAGTTAAATTAAATTCATGACCTGGACCAAAACCCCCTTCATTTACAGTTCCAAAAACATCTGCGATTAGGCCTTCATTATGAGTTACAATAAACCAGGGATCTACTTCTGCAACTGTAAAAACAGTAGTTATAATTGGTAGTATCATCATCAAAAGAAAGAAACCAATAAGTGTGGATGTTATTGGTTTTTTCATAATGCTGCTAAAGAAAAAAATAATACTTACTACACTACTAGCATAGAGCAAAGCTAATAAAAATGACTGACCAAGTTCTACAGTGAATCCCGATACTCCATAAATAGCTGCAATTTCTGAAGCTGTGACTAAGTAATATATAGATACAATTAGCCATGTCGCAATTATTGAAGCTATATATTTACCTGCAAAGATACTTGTTTTTTTCTGAGGCGTCGGAAACAGCAATAAACCTGTTTTTTTATCAAACTCACCTGAGATACAGTCTCCTGCAAATATTGCACCAGAAATAATTATTAACATGTTAATAAACCCTAGATTACTGGATGCAAAACCATTCGCAGTATCAGCATAATCCAGACCAAGAAGTGGGGGAACTGCAAAAAAAATCAGAGGTATCAGAATTGCAATAATCAATGTTATCAGAATTCTTTTTCTTTTAATATGTTTTAACAGCTCAAATTTTATTGTAAGATACGTATTTTTAAAATCATCTACACCTGGAATATAATGGTTAACATCCATTTTACATTACCCCTTTTTCATCATTCATAATTGACACATAAAAAGATTCTAAATCAGCTTTCTTAATAGAAAATGAAACTATTTTTAAACCCTGCTTAGTCAATTTTGTAAGTATATTATTGCTAGTTTCCGGTTTACCATCAAATTTTATTTTAAAAAAACCATTTTCTTTTTCAATACTATTAACCTCAGGTATACTTTTTATTTTTTTAATATCAACTTCAGTTAACTGATTTAAAAATTCAACCTCAATTGCATCAATTTTTATTCTATTCATTATCTCCTCAATAGTTCCCTGTGTAACAACTTTACCACCATCTAAAAAAATAATCCTATCACATGTATTCCTTACTTCATTTAGCAGATGTGAACTTAAAAAAATAGTTACTCCTTTACTTTTGAACTGTTTTAACATATCCCTAACATCTTTTATTCCCTTAGGGTCAAGACCAATAACAGGTTCATCAAGAATCAATATATCCGGATTATGCAATATCGCTTTGGCTATTGCTAATCTTCTCTGCATTCCTGTGCTAAATGAACCTATCTTTTTATGTTCCCAATCTGATAGTTTAACTATTTTCAAAACTTCTTTAATTTTTTGATTTATTTCATTCTTATTCATTTTATGGATTTTTCCAAAATATGTTAACATCTCATGGGGAGTAAGATAATCATAGACTCCAGGAACCTCTATTAATGATCCAACTGATAAAAGCGCTTTTGTAGGATTTTTATTAACATTGATATTATTGATATAAGCCTGTCCTGATGTAGGGATGAGTAAATTTGTCAGCAACTTTATTGTAGTTGTTTTTCCAGCACCATTCGGGCCAACAAAACCTAATATTTCTCCATTTTTTACATTAAATGAAACATTATCAAGAGCTTTAAAACCATTAAACATTTTTGTAAGTTTTTTAACTTCAATTGTATTATGATCGCTAATTGCTTTTAATTCAGCTTTTTCTTTTTGAAAGGTAAATTTCCCTTTTGTATTACAATTGGGACATGATAGAAAGGTTATTTCTCCGGGATTTCCTTGAACGGTTATATGGGTTTTACATTCGGGGCATTTAACAGTTTTGGTTATCATTATTTCTCCTCTAATACTGAGCGGCATTTCTTAAGTAATTTAACAACTTCATCTTTTTTTTCTGAAGATGATGTATCAAAGTGAATTTTTATATCAAAAAATAATTTACCCAAATCATCATCTTTCATATCAAAAGCATCTTCCATTAAAACTCTAAATTTTTTAATGTTTTTTTCCATCTCTGTTTTATGTTTTTTGAAATATAAAAGAGTTTTTTTCCCTTGAGATGTAACTTCATAAATACTTTTTGATCGTTTTTCAATACTTTTAACTTTGATTAATCTTTCTTCTTCCAAATGATTTAAAATTGGGTATATCGATCCTTTACTTGGAATGTAAGCTCCTTTTGTTTTTTCTTTTATTTCTTCAATTAATTCGTAACCGGATTTAGGTTTTTTATTTAACGAGTAAAGCAAATAGTGTGTAAGTATTCCCTTTGTTTTACACAATATTGGTGGATTATTTTGCATTAGGTTCATAGTACACTATATGCCTGTGCCGATATATAAATATTACTATATCGAACGGTTCGTTATAGCAATATGAATAAAAACGTGCTTATCCCTATAACTTATAAAAATCTATGAGCTTGCCTGGATTCGCAGCGTGATAATATTACGCCCGCATCGGGATACGAACGGCTAAATGACATCACATTTCAATGTTTTATATCTGTTAGATTATGGTGATTTTTGGGTATCTTCGAATCGTTTTTTAGTTAAAAAGGAAAAAATGTTTTTTATTTTATCACTGATTTAATAACCTCAGATTTTTTTACTCAAATATTTGTTTTAGCCGTTCAAATATTTGATAGAGCTTTACAAGGATTGTTTCTAACAAAAACTCCAATGGTCCTATGAGTCTTACAGTATCCTTACCTTTGACAGGTGTACCATCGTACGTTTCACCAGTTAAAGTAGCAAATGGAAATTCTTGACCTTCAATATATTCAAGTAAGTCAAAGTCTAACTCTTGTATCTTAAAAAAGAACAAAATATCATCATCGCCGTCATTGTCAACATCTTCTATGATGTCCATCACAGGTGTGGCACCAAGAAATATTACAGTGTTAAGATTAATACTGCTAGCATCGAAGTCGTCTGTTGTAAGTACAGCAATCGGAACTCTTCCTCTGGACATTGGATTAATGTTATTTGGGTAGTCATCAGGTCTGATGTCAACGTTAACAGGTATATATGTTCTCTTAAACACATATGCTGAACCAGTCATTTCATTGTCCCACCATGCTCCTAGTAAGGAGTATGCTCCACTAATCGAAACAGAAATACCAAACATATCCCAAGCCGCACCGTCTGAGGGCGTTATTTTTGTTTCCTCAATCCAAGCTGTTCCATAACGTTTGAATATATATGCTGAACCAGACCAATCACCATTGTCATCACTGTAAGGTGCTGATACGACGAGATATTCACCACTGATTGAAGCGGAATTACCAAACCAGCTGCCAGCTTCACCGTCTGATGCAGTTATCTTTACATCCTCAACCCAACCAGTTTCAGTGTGTTTGAATATATATACTGCGCCGGCATCAACTCCATTGCTGTTGTCATCCCGATTTGCCCCTACGATAGCATAGTCCTCATCAATTATAACAGGAAAACCAAAGTAATCGTTATCTGCACCGTCTGAGGCGATTAACTTGACTTCTTCAGCCCAGATTGTACCAGTGCGTTTGTATATATATGCTGAACCGGCATCAACTCCATTGCTGTTGTCATCCCGATTTGCCCCTACGATAGCATAGTCGCCGTTAATGTCACAACAACCATAGATGTCCCAATCTGCACCATCTGAAGCTGTCAATTTTGCTTCTTCAGTCCAAGATGTTCCGTCGTTTTTGAATATATACGTCGCTCCACATCCTTCTCCGTTGTCGTCATCGCGATCTGCTCCTATGATAGCACGATCTCCATCAATTGAAACGTGGAAGCCAAAGTAATCGTAAGATGCGCCATCTGAGGCAAGTAACTTTTGCTCCTCGGTCCATGTTGTACCACTGCGTTTGAATATGTATACTGCGCCGGCATCAACTCCATTATCATTATCATTCTGACCTGCTCCTACGAAGGCGTAGTCTCCTCCGATTGTAGCACGAAATCCAAATCCATCCCAAGGTGCACCGTCTGAAGCTGTCAGCTTAGCTTCATCAGTCCAGGTTGTACCAGTGCGTTTGAATATATACGCCGCACCCTTGACGCCATCGTCGTTAGCCGCTGCTACGATGGCATAGTCCCCATCTATTGCAACAGAGAGACCTAGCCTGTCATTAGTTTCACCATCCGAAGCTAGAAGCTTAGCTTGCTCCTGCCAATCTTCCATAATGAAGCATGCCTCAGACGTCTCCTGAACACTTGAATAGATATAATCAGCAGATGTCCCATCAAATATTTTATTATTATTCGTTGTCCCTGCTACTGGAAAAACAGTAACTGCAATCAACAGCATACATACTAAAACACCTAATATTTTCTTTTTCATATCGTTTGCCTCCTTTCCCTAAATATTAAAATTTGGTAAAAATGGTTATCCGTTGTTTTAATTTAAATGTTTGGTAGAAAATAATATTATAATACCTGTCACAATTCATTTTTCATATAAGTCTCGGGATTCGGACTTTAGCTATTGCTATTAAAAGATGTTTTAAACTAATAATGGGTCGTTTTTGTCCTTAAAAACAAACCAGGATAATCATTGATGGGCCCGAGGCGGGATTTGAACCCGCCACAGAGGATCCACAGTCCCATATGTTGCCAGGCTACACTACCCGGGCCATATTTTTATAGATGGAGGCAATATTTGAAGAGATATTTAAAGTATATGCATTACAGATGCGGCAAACTAAAATAACAAATATCCAATTGCTGTGTTTGAGCAGGGGTAGCCAAGCCTGGTCAACGGCGCAAGGTTCAGGGCCTTGTCCTGCAGAGGTCCAAGGGTTCGAATCCCTTCCCCTGCACTATTTTTACTAGTAAACTTGCATCAAAATCTCCCTTATAACCTAAGTTATAGATATGGAATCAATAAACTATACTTTTATTATTTCAGGAATACATTATTGTTTATTTTCATCAGGCATCATACCAACTGCTATGAGATATCCTTTAGCTCGCTCGGTATATTTGTACTGATAGACTTTTTCCCAGAATTTCTTTGAATGATCCGGATAAAGTAAATGTGCTAATTCATGGATTATAACATAGTCTCTTACCCATCTAGGCATATTTGCAATACGATCAGATATTCTGACCACCATATTTTCAGGGGTGCAACTACCAAATCGTGAGTTCTGATTAGTGACATACTTTATATCAAAATCTAAATTACCGCCAAAATATATTTTATTAAGATCCTGAGCACACTTCCACAACGAACCATCACTGTTCAATTTTTGTTTCCGTTGTCTACTCACACTTTTTGTAATCATCCGGTCAATCCACTTCTTTTCTTCTGCTTCCGTCAGACCACTTGGAAGATAGATACAGAGTTTCCCATCAGCGTATTTAGTTTGAATTGTCTTTTTCCTACGTTCACTACGAATGATTTTAACATTTTTGCAATCCATAATAATTACCACAATGTTCTATCTGTTATAACCTTTGTTTTTCTTTTTTTAATTTCATAGTGTACAAATGAAATCAGCCCACTAATAATTGGTTTTGTGACAGATGTTGTAATAAAATATTATGAGGAATCCTTAAATACTAATCTTTAATCTACCTGATTTAAAGTTCTAATTGAACGAAAAGGAAAATTGTAAAAATGTATGGAGAAAACAGAGAAATGCACAAAGTAACTTGTGCAGAATGCGGTAAGGAAACAGAAGTTCCTTTCAAGCCAGATGGTAGCAGGCCTGTCTATTGTAGGGAATGTTTTCAGAAACGCAAACCAAAAAGATTTTAGATAAAATTTTCGAAATCACCTAGATTTTAACAATCTTTATTTAAATATCTTTCTTTTTTTCTTTTTTAGTTCCTTAAAATATTATCACGCTTCGTGGGTTATAGATTTTTAAAGGAAGAGGTGTTATGGATCGCTAGTTTAAAAGATGGAATAATGGTTAGAAAAAGAAGTTACAAAGTAATCGAGTTATTTGATGAAAAAACAGGGGACGTAGTAAGATTACTCCGTTTCCGTAATTCAATAGCGTTTGACGAATTTTTAAAAGATTTCAAAGCAATGAGATACCCCGGGTATGATTGGAGAGATATAGATAAAGGGAAAAAGAAGGAAAAACATGAATAACCATCTCTTGATAGATGAAATAAAATTGTAGATTTGTCCTCTGTTTTTATTTTATGCCAAACATTTAAATTATATTATCTAATAAGAACCAATCCATAGGGCTCCTTCGGTGTTTTTTTAATAATATGGGTATGCGATATAAACAATTATCGCTGCATTCCATATACAGAAGTGGTAGGTTAACGTTTTTCTGATAAGTAACTAGTAATTATCAATCATTAAATTTAAATATACTGTAAAGTTATATTAATATGTAAATGAAACTGAGCCTTCCGTTAAAAATTGCAATAATCATAGTGGTAGCAATTCTGCTAACATCATCAGTTTATGTTATTTTTTTCACTGGTGAAGAAAACAATGGGGATGGCGACAATGGAAATAATGGTGAAGACGTTGACAATGAACCCCCTACAATTGACACTATTACTGGCGATACTGCGGGGAAAAAAGGTGAGAAAATTACTATTTCTGCGACGTTCTCCGACAATATTAATGTTACTACAGCAATACTATACTACAGTACCGCAAGTGCTGATGAGTGGAGTTCTACATCCATTTTAAGTGGACGTGCAGACATTTCATTGATTTCTGAAGAAAGCGTGTATTACTATATAACAGTTGATGATGCTGCCGGTAATGGTCCCGTTGGTGACCCTTCTACTGATGGCAGCGCCTATTATACGATAACTATCTTGGAGGATGAGGATGATCAAGAAGAATTTGTTCACACTGTTTTTATTGAAGAAGCATCATATACCTCTTGTGCCCCTTGTACGAAGATTGCCTCCATTATAGATGATTTGTATAAATCAGGAGAGTATAATTTTTATTACATAAGTCTGATAGAAGATAAGAGCGATAAAGCAAAAAAAAGGCTTGATGAAGAGTATAATGTTTATGGATATCCGGTGGTATTCATTGATGGAGGGTATAAAGTTCTTTCTGGGGGCGGCATTGAAAAATCAGAGTTTGTAAATGCTATTCGTGCTGCTGAATCGAGAGATGCTCCTGAAATTAATATTAATATTACAGTAAAATATAACGAAAACACAAGTGAATTATCAACAACCATTTATGCAGTAAGTAATGAAACTGAAAAATATACTGGCAGACTTAGAATCTATTTAACAGAAATAATTTCAAGATGGAATCAAGCAAATACTAAACCATATCATTATGCCTTTTTAGATTATATTATAAATGAAGAAATAAGTATTGCTGGTAAAGGAGATATCACAGTTACTTATAAAAGAAACATTACTGAGTTTGCTGTCCCAGATTTGGCACCAGAGGAGTTAATGATTGTTGCGGTTATATTTAGTTCTGAATCAGTGAAAGCAGATTCTTATCCATCTAGTGATAAACATGGAGAGTTTGATGCGTATTTCGCAGATGCAACAAGTGCAACATTGATAGTTCCGGGTGGTAATCTGCCTCCAAGTGTAAGTATAAGTTTACCAGAGACAAGTACGTTGCATATATTTGGCCGACCAATTTGGAAATTTATACTGCTTAAGAAGACAATTCTGATTGGAAAAATGATAATAAAGGCTAATGCATCAGATGATTCAGGCATTGAAAAAGTTGAATTTTACCTCGACGGGGATCTCAAATACACAGATGAAGAAGCCCCATATGAATATGAAATTAAAAAAGCAGGGTTATTAAGACCTATACTCCCACGTAAACACACTATAACTGTAAAAGCATATGATACTGAAGGAAAAACAGATGATGCTAGTTTAGAAGTTAGAACACGATTTTTCTGATTAAATGATTATTTTTATTTCTTAGATGTAAACAATAGTTTACTGTTCATATTAGCAACAGCATTTCGTGCTAAAACTAGGAAAAACGGATACAATCCCAATCTTAAGCTTTTAACTACTCTTTTTACAGTATAAGAAGTTGAATAGAATTCAGCATACATCCTCCTCACACCCTGTAGTAATTCTTCTGGAGTCATATTTTTTGGTTCAAATACAACGTTTTTCATATCATATTTTGACCAATCCTTAGTTAATATCCGGCCTTCTTTCTCAAGCTTATTGAAAACAGGTGTGCCAATAACAGGTGTCAATATACAGAAATCCGCAACATCAATCTCCAATTCTTTTATTGTTTTAAGAGTTTCATCAAAAACATCTTTTGTATCAGAGTCAAAACCAAACATAAAAGAGCCTATAACAGCCATTCCATGACCATGTATATTTTTCACAGCCTGAAAATACTCTTCCACTCTGTTACTAGTCTTACCAATTTCATCAAGAGTTTTCTGTGAAACAGATTCAAAACCTACAAGCCAGGACACACAGCCCGCCTCTTTAGAGAGGCGAACAAGTTCTTTATCACGTGCTAATACATCTGAGTTTCCGTTACAAAAAATTTTTTTGTTTAATGCTTTCATCTTTTTAAATAAAGATTTGCTATAACCGGGATCTATCGTGAGAGAATTATCATAAAACATCAGGGTTTTTTGCGGCATAGATTTGATCTCAGCCATTACCTCATCTACAGGTCGTGCATAATACTGAGAACCTCCAGGGACAATTGCCTCTGGGCAAAACTCACACCGATAGGGACATCCTCTCGTAGCTTCAATTGCACCTGTAATAACAAAACCAGGAATATCAACATTTGTTGGAGGAATTTTTACTGAGTTATCATATTTTGTTGGTTGATAAAACGGCTTTAAATTATTTTTCTCAAAATCATCCAAAAGTTTTAACCAGCTGAGTTCCCCTCTCCCTATCAATACACTATCCGCATGGATTTTAGCTTCTTCTGGTACAGCAGAAGCATACCAACCACTTAGTACAACCGGTATGCTTTTTCTCCTGAACGTATCTGCTATTTCATAGGCTCGCATGACACTTGAAAAGTTAAAATTTATAAGAACTATGTCGTATTTTTCTTCAAAGTTGATAGTGGAATATCTCTCATCCACAACTTCTACAGAGTGTTTTTTTGGTGTAATAGCAGCCAGTTGACGGGCGTATAATGTGGGAAGAATAGAAAACGTATTTAATAGTAGTATTTCAAAGGATTTTAACTTTCTACCTGCCACCCAAAAGTTTTCTATTACTAATATTTTCATAATGTTCACTAGGATATGAGAGACATATATTTAAGTTACCTTACATTTCTAATAACGCAAAAATATCTGCGTGTGAAAATATGAATCCTTTCAAAAACCCAATTTTCATATCAAAGGTTCTTAAAAGTTATTTGTTTGATATCGACAGACTTTGGAAACTGAATGAAAGGGATTTGCAGAAATATCGGGATAAGCACTTGAAGAAGATGGTAAGATTTGCATATACGGTACCAGTTTACCATGATAAATACAAAAAAGCAGGGGTTCATCCAAGAGACATTGAAGGAATAAAGGACATTGAAAAATTGCCGTTGATTTCCAAAGGTGACATTAAAAAATATTATCCTGAAGGAATTATATCATCTAAAGTTAGGAGAGAGCGGCTAATTGAAGTTTCTACTTCTGGGACTACTGGAAAATCTCTTTCTATTTATGTTGATATGTTTGACATAGTAATGGGGCTATTTGGATATCTACGAACTTTAAAAGAATATGGAATTAATTGTAGAAAAGACAAAATTACTATAATTGGAGATTTCGCCCCCCACACTGCAGAGAGTGGATATATTACCAGAGGGTTGATGCCTCAGCTAAAGCTTGATCTTCTTTTAAAAAACATTCAGTGGTTGAACACAAACGACGAACCGAAAAAAATAGTCGAAGATATCAATCGTTTTAAACCGGTGTTTATTGGCGGTTATGCTGGAATGCTTGGCCACTTGGCCGTACTGAAAGAAAAGGGATATGGTAAAAATATATCTCCGAGATATATTGTGTCAACAGGTTCTGTATTGGATAAAACTCTCAAAAAATTTATTGAAGAAATATTTGATGCGCATATCTTTGAAGCATATGGAGCTACAGAATCAGGACCAATTGCGTTTCAATGCAAGCATGGAATCTATCATGTCATGTCTGATCTTGTACATCTTGAATTTTTAAAAGATGGCGAACCAGTTGACTCCAGAGAACCCGGGCAATTGATTCTTACAAAGTTATATGGTAAGGGAACACCCATTATAAGATACAATGCGATTAACGACATTGTTGCTCCACTCTATGGAAAGTGTGATTGTGGTTTATCAGGCGACTTAATCGAAAAGATTTATGGTAGAGATGATCTGTCGCTTATCTTTTCTGATGGTAAATTATTACTTCCCTCATCTTTTGGAGAGATTTTCAGTAAAATTTTATATGAATTAAAAACGAATAAGATTAAGGATGTTATAATAATCCAGCACAGTGTAACAAAAATTGAAATTCAAATTGTAATTGATGAGCAACTAAGAAACTTAGGTCCATCTGTTGAGGAAATATTTTCTTTTTTGAAGCAAAGGTTCCAAGAGAAGATCGGTCCACAAGTTGAAATATTTATAAAGGAGGTTAAAAAAATTGATAAACAAAAACCTCGTATTATTTCAAAAGTAGATCGAAGTAGATATAAAATAACTCGATATATTTGAAATTCTACAAGTTTAAATTCAAGGTTTCAATAGAAAATTTAATTGGATCTGTATTATCTTCGGCATCTTTGTAAGGTTTAAATCAAACAATATTGATTACTGGTTATAATCAAAAAGAATCTATGATAATGAGCGGTAATTCCTTATTTTATCATCAAATCTGGGATAAAATCTAAATACCTGATATGTATTAGCATTGCATTGGAGGAAAAAATCTATGAGACATAACATTTTTCTCAAGAGTGTTACGTTTGGATTATTATTTTTATTAATAATCACTTCATTTTCTCCAATCATCACAGCAAACTATAATGAGGATCAAAATAAGGGGTCACTTTCCTTTCTAACACAACTTGATGATATAGAGCAGGCATCAGTCACCTGTTATGCCAGTGGATTTCAAAATCCCTATATTAAACAACAACAAAACCTCTCAGCAGAGGAAATCAGAATATTATTTATGAAATTAGCGGAGTTAAATTCCCTGATCGCTAAACAATCCCCTAATGACAATATCTCTCGATTGCAAACAGAGATCATAAACTTTGCAAAACAAAATGAGCTTTTACCGCAAGATTTCCAACTTCCTAGGGTTCCTTCTCTTCCACAATCTTCTCTCCACATGCAAAAAACAATTCCACCAAAACAAGTAGACTCGCTAGGATTTCGCCAATCACAATTCATATGTAACTTTATCTCTTTTGGCTCGGGCTCTACTGGACCATTCTTTGTGTTCCCACGACTAGTACCAATCCTACTGTTTCCAATCCCCCGATTGCTCTTCATGTGGTCAGCAGAAGAAGGATTTACCTCTTGCGGTGGATTAATTAGAATGCTGGGATTCATCGCCACGGGTAAACAAGATGGGATTGCTCTTGGATTCTGGGGGGTTGGGTTCAGTGTGTTCCTCCCACCCACGATGGTTTATGGAGTCTTTGGGTACACCTTATTTGTCTCAGTTTCAGCAGAAGATTTTATTGGTTACCCTTTTCCTTTGCTTTTTTATTTATTGTGGTATTTTCTACAGTAAATAGTATTTACTGAGATTTTTATGTGGTTATTTTTTATAAAAAGTGAAATAGCAGGATGTTCAATAATGAACCCGTCTACAATAGAAAATATATTATCAAGAGGAAGAGCGCAGATTTTGTAATTAGTATGCTTCTATTCTTAATTTTTTCACTCCATCCATAATCATCCAATCGGTATATGAGAAGCCAGCCATATTGAGATAAGAATGCAAAGATTGATATACACATAACTTTGAGCCATATGATATAATCCAAATCTAATGTTCCTACTTGGACATAAAATCCACCGATTACTAGAAACATAGCGCCAAAAGCTATTTGAAATTCATGATGCAAAAGCCCTTCTGCATACAAACTAACTATAGCACCAATACTTGCAAAAACCAAAACAGGCCATCCTCGCTGTGTTGTAAGGTAGATTGCTATTGCTAGTAAGATTACTAGAGAAACAGCCATCAACGTTTTCAATGCCTTTTTTGATAAAGTGACTCTTTCTTCGATTTCGATATGATAAAGATCATGAATAGTATGTGCTAAGACCCAATAAGTTATAAACCCTCCAAACATCACCAAAACAATTCCTTCAATATAAGCAGTTTCATTTACCCCAAGATCAAGAGCGAGAAGAGATCCTAAAAGGGGGAATCCAGCTCCGGTAACCATAGAAGTTATTACCGTGAAAGGTGCAAACATGCCCTTTTTTTCTAATTTCATCATGTTACCTGCAATAAATTATCAAGATTTTCCTAGCCAGTATATCTTCGCTGTTTTTAATTGATTCTGTTGGTTATATAGTTGAAGAAGTTTAATAAATACTCCATACTTCCTTTGATAGCATGAGTCTGTTGTTTAATCCAGTGTTACTTGGAAGAATCGCTAAAAGTTATCTTTTTGATGTAGATCGAGTCTGGAAGTGTAATGAAGAGAAAATTAGAAGATATCGGGATAAATCCTTGAGACAAATTGTAAAATATGCCTATACAGTACCATTATATCATAAAAAATACAAAGAGGCAGGCGTCAATCCACGTGAGATAAAAGGGATAAAAGATTTGAAAAAGCTTCCTTTGATGACCAAAAAGGATTTGAGCGGAAAAAACGCAGAAATATTACTCCCACGGGATTCCAATATTAAAAAGTATAGTATGTTAAAAACATCGGGATCATCTGATCAACCTGTGACTCTCTATAGAGATCCATATACAACTTTTCGAACGTTCATAGGTTTTTTAAGAATCCTCAGGGAACATAATATCAACTGGAGAAAAACAAGGATGGTAATTATCGCAGATTTATCTCCAGATAGCGTTGAAGATACATATTTTTCAAGCACTGCTTTGCCTAGTCTAAACGCCTTTTTTTCTATGAATCATATAAAAGTATTCCATGTTGGCGTAGAACCAAGAAAACTCTTAGAATCGATCACAACATTTAACCCTGAGTTTATTGGAGGATACCCGGGCATTCTCAAAATGTTGGCAATTTTAAAAAGAAAAGGGAAAGGAAAAGGAATAGAACTACGTTGTATGGCGACTTCTGGGGCATTATTGGATGAATACACAAGAGAATATATTGAAAATGCGTTCAATACAAAACTCTTTGATATGTATGGTACAACCGAATGCAGTCCTATGGCGTTTCAATGTAAAAAAGGAAACTATCACATCAATTCTGATTTTGTACATATGGATTTTATTGACCCGAGAGAAAAGGAAACTATATCTGAAGATAGTGGTAATATAGTGATAACAAAATTGTTTGGAAGAGGAACACCATTTGTTAAGTATACGGGCATAAGTGATTTTGTCGTACGTTCAGATAGAAAATGCGACTGCGGCCTGCATACTCCACTCATTAAAAAAATTGAAGGGAGAAGAGTTGATTCAATTATCTTACCCACTGGAGAAATCATCACCCCTTTATCTGTCACTGGGATTCTCCATACAGCAATTCATAGGTTCCATACGGATAAGATCCAACAGTTTCAAATAATTCAACACAGTATGAAAGAACTAGATGTCTTAATAGTGATAGATGAACAACTCCGCAAAGTAGGTCCAACGGTTAATGAATTGTTTGAGGAGATAAGAAGAGAATACATGAAGAAGATAGGGAACGGCATTAAAATTAATGTTCGAGAGGTTGACAAAATAAAAACGGTGAGAGCAAGATCACCGACACCGCCTCCTGTAGTTATATCAAAGGTAAGTAATACATTGGTCGGGTAGGGAAAATTTAGAAGTTAAACCATGGATTCATAGTTGTACCAATGATGCTATGAACCTATACCATGATGGATCTTCTTTAGATTCTGAAATAACCGTACACTAAATTATTGATACGGTTAAAAAGCATAGAGCAATTAGAAATGAAGCAGCCTCCCCACACACATTCATTTGGCACGATAATTATTAGTAACAATACATGATTTGTGATATTTTTAAGATTGTGCTAGATGGGTTTTCACTTTTTAAAAAATCTTAATCGTGTTCATGCCAACGTTTCGCACCCTTACGAAATATTGGTTTAAATCATTGAGTACATTTCTATAATATTTGGAAATTACTATAGAATTGAAAAAACGCGTGCAATTATACCAAAAACTATTTAAGTAAAAAATTAATAATATATTAATCAGTATCTATAAAACGGGACGGTAATAAAATGAAAGTAGTTTTATGTATTGGGGATTTTTGTATTCCCAGCAAGTGCCCTGCTGTTGATGTACAAGATGATAAAGTAATAATTGGTGAGAAAGATAACATTTGTACACTAACACCAGAGCAATTCAATATATTGAAAGAAAAAATAAAAAACAACGAAATCTAAAGGAAGGGATTTACCTTTCCATCTTTTTTTATTGTAACATTTTTGAAAGTTTAAGGATATTTATATCCTGCATGGTTATCTTCATGGAGCCCGATCCCATCATCGATCATATCTGTTATTAAGTTTCTTCGTTCCTCATCCGTGTCAAGACCAAGGGTTCCATATGCTGCTGTATAACATGGCTCGATGATACCTCGGTTGTATTTAACGGTGATGACCACAAACATGGGAACACCCTTTATATGATCTTTATCATATATTGGCCATGAGTCCCACTGTATTTTTGAGGCATGATCAAGGTTTATATGGTAGAAATGTACATCTGATCCATTATAGTTAACTAATTCATACAAAGTTTCTTCTTTTTCAAAAGATAGTTTGAAAATATCTTTTATTATGGGCGCCATGTCGTCACATGCTTTACATACGTCACTTCTGTATTCAATAAACAACGGACCTTTTGTTAAATTCTCCAATACGAACTCAGGGTGATCTTCCCCATTTGCTGTTTCAAATACGAAATCAAGACGTGACACTGGATCTAGTTTAATGCAGCTTAGACATAATGTAGAAACTATTGCGTCATGAATATCATCATATACACCAAAATCGGAAGTCAATTCCTCGTATACACTAAATTCAAAAACCAACTCCCCAAACCCAACAGCAATCAAGACCAGCAAAGCTACTTGAGCGACCAACATCTTTTGCATAGTTTATGTCCTCTCAAATTTAATTACATTTCTTGGACAAGCCTCTATGCATTTTCCACATAATATACATTCTGGATCTCTTTCCATATTTGGAACATCTATACCCATAGGACATGCCTCATTTGAACAGATATTGCAATGAACGCACTCCTCTTTATCAACAGAGACGTGTAATATACTTATCTTGTTAAATGGAGCCAGCATTGCACCAATTGGACAGAAATACCGACACCAACCACGTTCAACAGTGAAAATCAATATAAGGAAAAGTATGAAGACACCCATTGCTATGTAGAAGAACTCATTTGGAGTGAATTCCCCAGGATTGAGAATTGAAATAGGAATGGTTCCAACAAGATATCCTATTGGGCATATATCAGTAAACATAAAGCCTATCAAAATCGGAGTCACCACTACTAAACCAATGAAAGCAACATATTTTATGTATCGTAGGTATGGTTCTATTCTATATTGACCAAGTTTTTTCACAAAAGGATACTTCTTTTTTAGTTTTATTGCGACTTTTCCTGTAGCACGCTGCAAAAGTCCGATAGGACATGCCCAACCACATACAGCTCGACCAGAAATGACGCCGACAAAACCAATAATCAAAATGGGATAGAGTATAAACTTCCAATTGAAGTTACCACGATATACTCCGATCTCAATAGATCTTAAAGGGCATGCAGAGGTAGCAGCGGGGCAAGCATGACAATAAAAAAAAGGATAACAAAAACCTGTTTTTAATCCTGGAAAAACTCCCTCCAGTCTAAACCCTAAATTAGTTGAAAGAAAGAAGATAACCTGGGAAATTAATCTCTTAAATCTCAGGTTCATTTAATTCTCTTTTTCTCATATATAAATAACGCAAGTACTATAGAACTTACTAGTAGTACAAGTTCAAAGCCTGGTGTTCCATTTGTGCCGTTATCGCCTCCATTTGTGCCATCTCCATTGTCTCCATTACCATCTCCGCCAGGCACCACGGTAAAATTCGTCCATGTAGAATTATCGTTTTGATAGCTATACCAGGTTCCATTGTCTTTAACTACTAGCCAGCAATGCCCTATTGTGGTATCATCGTAGCTCAATGTTTTTGTAACCTCCCAGGTATCACCAGTGATAATAGCCATACTTACGTTTTCACCAGGATGACAAATTTCAGTTCCGCCCTCTTCAACACATTCCATTACAACCAACGATACTTCTTCTATACTAACCCCTGTGACATCAACAGTAAATGTTACGTCCGATTGACGAGGTGGATCAACTGGAGAAACATTAATCTCCCCAACAGTTGGTTCATCTGCAGTTGCTATTCCCACAAGAGATAAACAAAGTCCAGTTACTAGCATTATTACTAAAGCGTTTTTCAAAGTCTTCTTCATACACTTATGCCTCCTACGTTTTATATTTTTATTCCAACAATCCATTTATTTTAGCAGATAATGTTGAATAGTCCATGTAACCCGTATCTGAATAATAAATATTTCCATTTTGATCGAATATATATAGCGTTGGAACACTACCCGTTGGGTTATATTTATTGCCGATACTTCCATCAGCATCGTCAATACCAAATGTCCAGTCTAACTCAATATTATATTCTTGTTGGAAATGATCAATTAACCAACGAACGTCTTCAGCTGTTTCTCCAGGTACCCACACATCGATAGAGATTATTACAACATCACTAGAATAATTTTCTGAAATCTGTTTAAGCGCAATTAATTGATACCAACATGGCTGACAATTTACACCCATTAAATCAAGCACGATGATTTTCCCATAAAAATCACTGAGATGTTTTTCTTGGCCATCGATTGTTGTAAACACAAAGTCCTCCCCAATATCATCAGAAGTTTCCGTACAACCAGAGAGGAGGAGAGGAACAATGATGATCGAAGTGATCAATGAAAGCATACCAATTTTTCTTACCATAATCACCTTATACTCAATTACACATGAAACGATTTTCTCAATATTTCTCAAGCTGCTGTTTCAACATCTCCTTAGGCATCGCGCCTACCAATCTATCGACAAGAGTTCCATTCTTAAATATCAACAAGGTAGGTATACTCATTATTTGGTGCTTGGCTGATGTCATCGGATTTTCATCAACGTTTAGTTTTCCAAAAACGATTTTTCCCTGCATCTCTTTTGCAAGTTCTTCAATAATAGGGTGAACCATTCTACAAGGACCGCACCATGGTGCCCAACAGTCTATTACAATGGTTTCATATTTTTTTATATTGTCTTCTACATCTGCATCTGTTATTTCAAGTGGTGTGTTTGGCAAATTTCCTTCCATATTTTTACCTCCGTTCATATACTGTTTTTTTAACTGTTCTAGTTTTCTCTTTTTTATTTCTTCTAATTCATCCATGATTTTTAGATAATAGTAATCGTAGTATATAATGTTTGTGCAAAAAACATACACAACCATTATAAGCTGGCAATATAATACACAGTGTATCAATGAAATTCATTCGATTACATGAAAGCATATGCTGTAGAGATGTTATACAAAGCGTTTTTGAACTTAATAAATTAGATTTAGATGTCTACAAAAAACTCAAAGAAATGAAGGAATCAAGAGCAGATATTTTAGCAAAAAAAATGAGCAAGGAACGGAGTACAATATATCGATCCCTACAGAGATTAACATCGTGTAAATTATGCACTAAAAAAACAAGAACAATTGAAACGGGCGGATATTATCACACCTATTCGTGTAATGATCCAAAACAAGTGAGAAAAGAAATAGAATCATGTATTGACGATTGGTACAAACTTATGAAGAACACCCTGAAGGACTTTGAAAAAGAGATGGGTTGACTATTTATTATCTTGCAACCACTTTCTAATTCGTAGATATCCTATCTTTTTTTCACCATCTAGCCACAATATAGGTGCTGTTTTTTGTAAATCATCAAAAACATCGTGAGATTTTGCAAGTTCGTGATTTTCATCACTCCATTCATTGATGTCATGAGGAAATGTTACTACTTCTACATCATCCCTATCTACTAAAAGTCCTTTTGTCTGACTGCATTTCACACAATTTTCAAGTGAAAATAATATTGCTTTGTTCATCTCTATCATCTCAACTAAAAGTTACCTCGACTATGATGTCTGACTGAGATACTTAATTGCCTAGTTTTTTTTATAATTTACTTATGATTGATGTTAACATTTAAAAAAACTATATCAATCATTTTCTTATATTATCATAAAGACAAGATGGCAGATAGTTATAAAGTAGTAAGAGATCCAATCCATGGAAATATACAAATTAAAGGTTATTTTGTTAATCTATTGGAAACCCCAGAGATACAACGTCTGTATAACATCAAACAGCTTGGTTTTGCCCATTTGGTTTTCCCAGGTGCACATCACACACGACTCGAACACTCTCTTGGTACGTATAAAATAGCTTCCCAGATATCAGAAATACTAAATTTAGAAAACGATGAGAAAGACATTGTAACATGTGCTGCCTTGCTACATGATATAGGTCATGGCCCTTTTTCCCATACCCTTGAATTTATTCTACTGGAGAAGTTTGGCGTGGACCATGTAGATTTAACAGAGCAGCTTATACTAGGAGAATACGAGATATTTGAATCAGATGAAAAAAAATTTATACGATCTCAAAGTGTGAATCAGATCCTTGACAAAAACAACATGGATAAAGAGGCGATTGTTAAAATCATACGGGGGAAAACCTATCGAAAATCGTACCTGAGTCAAATCTTGAATAGCGCCATTGATGCAGATCAACTAGATTATCTTATCCGTGATGCATATTATACTGGTGTAGCCTACGGCATGATAGATATCGAGCGATTACTGCAGACGCTTATTATTCATGACAATAATTTAACTATCAAACGAAAAGGCGTAAGTGTAGTTGAAAATATATTGATGGCGCGGGGTCTCATGTATTCTTCTGTCTATTTTCATAAAACTGTTAGAATTGCTGAGCTTATGCTTTCAAAAGCACTTGAAGAGTTAACCGATCTCGAGCCATTCGAATTCTTTAGAATGACAGATACAGAAATAATAAACAAACTAAAGAAAATGGGAGATTTTCAACACGAAATTATTACTCGCTTAAAATACAGGATGCTCTTTAAACAAGCTTATTCAGCTTCACTTTATGAATTAGATGAACAGGATATGAACGTAATTAAGGATTTAGAGGATGTGAACATAAGACGGCGGAAGGAACGGGAGTTGGAAAATGCTTTTGATATACCAAAAGGGCATTTAATAATAGATATGCCACGTCTTGAGCTACTTAGAGCGGAACCAAGGATAAACAAAACGGATATATCTGTTATTGATAGAAACAAGGTTAAAAAGCTGGATGATTTTACTCCAGTAGCTAAAGCTATTAGATCGCGGATTACCCCTGATTGGATTGTTATGATTATAACCGATGAGAAATACAGGGAGGCTGTATCAAAAAAAGCTAAGGAGATACTCTTTAATTAGAAGTTATAAGGAGAGAATGGGGAAGATCGAAGGTGGTGAGGAGAGATGTAAAAAAGTTTCTTGACTCCCCCATTCTTAAGAGCGTGTAAGGAGCAAGAGTATATAAATTTTTTTATACTATTAAAATAAATTCTATAAATACACGATTATATTTATAATTTTTAAAAGCTTAGTGAAATATAAGAAAATTCCCAATTTTTGTAGTAATTTACCCAAAATAAAACGAAGAATGAGTATTTTATAGAAAATTATATATACTAGTTCGTGCCCATAATATACAAAAAAAATTGAAGAAGGATTAAGAGAGATAAAAGGAACGGAATTTTATGAGTATTATAACACTTGGTGATTTATCGAAGGCTATCGCAAATAGAGTGGGCATAAATATAGAAGAAGCACGGAGAGATGCGGGATTTATAATGGATATTTTTGGATTTGACGATCGTGTTATCGACAATGTACTAGACCCAGAAGATAGACAGCTGTTTTACATCTTAGAAGAAGAAGGAATGCTTACAACTGAAAGAGAAGAAACGACACTATACGATGGAAGAGAATGGCGAACACACTACTGGCGGCTAAAAAAAGATACTATCACAAGATACTCAAGAGAAGAGAACGGCATTAGAAATTATCTCATCGATAAAAAACAACCGAAAAATGTGTCTGATGAAGACATATACGACATATTAGAAGAAGACGTTTGGGTCACTAGAAAGATAGACTGATACTAAACTCTATTTTTATTTTTTAAACTAATATTTTTTCTTTTTTAATAAAGTTAATAAGTAAGTTTAAGTTTCCAAATTTCTCATAACGTGGGAGACAATTAATTTGGTGATATTATGGTAAAAAGAAAAATCATCATAAGCTCGGAATCGGTAACCGAAGGGCACCCTGACAAGATGTGCGACCTTATATCAGATGCTATTCTTGATGAGGCATTAAGACAAGATAAATATTCTAGGGTCGCAGTCGAAACCGGTACAAAAAACGGAGGAGTAATGGTTTTTGGAGAAATGACTACAGATGCATACGTTGACATTCCGCGTGTTGTTAGAGATACTATAAAAGGAATAGGTTACACCAGATCAGAATATGGTATTGAATGGGAAACCTGCTCGGTGTGGGTCCAAATTACAGAGCAAAGTCCAGACATATCTCAAGGGGTTTCCGAGGGTAAAGGTTTACATAGGGAGCAAGGAGCTGGCGATCAGGGAATGATGTATGGATATGCCTGCAACGAGACTAAAGAATTGATGCCTTTGCCTATTTCACTTGCTCACAAACTTGCAAAAAAACTTTCAGAAGTGAGAAAAAATGGTAGTATTTCATATCTGAGGCCTGACGGGAAATCACAGGTTTCCATTGAATATGATAAAAATGGTAAGCCATTACGAGCCGATGCAATTGTTGTATCAACACAACATGACAGTGGGGTAGCTCATGAAAGGATAAAAAAAGACATCATTGAAAAAATTATTAAACCAATTTGTAAAGAGTGGATTGATAAAGATACGACATTTCTTGTAAACCCAACAGGTGCCTTTATTCGAGGTGGACCATATGCAGATGCAGGACTTACCGGTAGAAAGATTATTGTAGATACCTACGGTGGCATTGGAAGACATGGCGGTGGAGCATTTTCTGGTAAAGATCCGACTAAGGTAGATAGAAGCGCAGCATATGTTACACGCCATATTGCAAAAAACATTGTTGCATCAGGAATTGCAGACAAATGTGAAATTCAGTTCGCCTATGCAATTGGAGTATCTGATCCAGTCTCAATTAATATCGATTGTTTTGGAACCAATAAAATCCCCCTGGATAAGATTGAAACACTCATACGAGAGTTTTTCCCGATCAAACCAAGTGATATTATCAAAGTACTTGATCTAAGGAGACCCATATTTAAGAAGACTGCAGCTTACGGTCACTTTGGCAGAGATGACCCTGATTTTACTTGGGAGAAAACAGACAAAGCAAAACTGCTGAAAAAAGAGGCGGGGATATAAAAATCTCATTCTTCCATTTCATTTTTTAATGTCGTTAATTTAAAGTAGAGATATCGTGATTAAAAGAAGTATCGAGATGGTTGCCAGAGAGAATAAAAAACATATATGGATGATAATTACATTGATGCTTGTACTGCTAGTAATTTTTTCTGGATGTATAAGCATAAATTGTGCATATATCCCAGATTCAGTCATTACCGACGGATGGTATGAGAACTTATCTCTAAGAAATACCGGCTCACAATTTTTAGGATTAGAAAAATGGTGTGGCTCAGTGTATGAAATAAACGGTAAATATCCTGCATCTCTCACAGTTACAACCATTAAAACATTGGTATTAACTGATGAAAAAGAGCTCCAAAAGAAAACAATAGAAATTATAGAAGAGACATTTCAAGATAGTGTACAACTGAATGAAAGTACTAAACTTACAGGAGAGAGAACACTACTAAAAACACATAAGACAATGTACATGATTTATGATGGTAGGGACATCACTAAAAACAAGAAAATAAAAATAATTGGTGAGGTTTGGAACTGTGGCACTTCTGGTACTTCCATAATATGTATTGGTATAGCATATATTACTAACAATGAAAGTCCAACTATTGAAAATACAGATAATTGGCAAAAGATTGTTATGGATCCCAGTGGAACGATTGGGGATCTTACTGGAGAAGAAGGTTTAATCTATAACATACATTGTCATTAATCTGTTAATTCTATTTTATAGAGTTCATAGCCTTCTGGACATTCTATCTTTTCATATATTTTTTTTACTGTATAGGTTTTACTTTTTTGCACAGCTTTATTTGTACATATAGTAAAATAGTCGCATCCAATATTTTTACATTCTTTTTTGTCAACCTTTGTTTTGGCTCCCTCTGATACTTTTTTATCTATTGATGCTAAAATAGGTAGTTCACTTACTTCTACGACAACGACATTTCCTTCATGAACGTTGCAGTTATGCTGCTTTTCTCGTATTTTGGTTATCTTGTATTGTCTACCTGATTTAAGATTAAAACATACTGTTTTTAATTTGCAGTTTTTGCATTCATTGTTGGGTCCAAGATAAATGAATTCTTCATCTTCTTTAGCTAATTGTTCACCAATTAATGTTACAAGAGCCATTATAAATCACAGGGGAAACGCATTATTGACTTGTGTTGTGATATAGGTGAAAAGGTAATCTCTTCTTAAAACTTGGGGTTTTATCTCCCCTTTATTTTTAAATTCTTTGTTATAAAGGCTTTACACAACAATTACCGCTAATTTGTTTTTAGCCAGCAACGGATATTATATCTAACATACTGATTCTCTAAACTTCTTCGAAATTTACCCAAAGAGCTGAGCCAAGGTAGAAATGTTTTGCTTGAATTAAATTGTAAATATGAAGTCCTGTGAATCCAAGCACTCCTGGACTGAATGCATAAAGATATCCCTCGAAAATTGTACCTGTTCCATATAATGGAATAGCACCTTGCATTTTCCCATCGCATCTATGTGTTCCTAGTAAACCCATGGTGATAATCCATCCATGAGCGTAAAATTCAACGAACTCAGGAATCCATCCTCCTCCCTTTTCTCCGCCCAAATTGATTCGAGAAGCTATGGCTACTGGATTAACAGAACTAAAAATATCTAGAAGAAAATATCTTAGAATGAAAAATGTGTAAAGGGGAAACTTATTAAAAAGTATGGGACCAACGAAGCTCAATAGAACTGATATTCTACCGCAGAATAATTCTAGTTGACTATCAAAATTTGTTCCATTTGTAGCTCCTGCAATGAGACAAAGATAATTACTGTTGTTTTTTTGGAGTCTACTAAAGAACCCCTCCGATATTTTCATAGCTCTTGAGTCTCGATGCCTTCCAGTGACCAACTTCTGTGCCTGTTTTACAATCAAACTACCAAGTAAGCCATATTTATCCAATTCAACGACTGCCTCTTTGAATATCTCCTCTGCTTCACCTCTTGAAGTGGATTCATTTAACCGTAGTCGGATATTCTCAAATAATCTGTCAACTTCTTCTGCTTCTTCATTTGTTAATTGAACAGTATGCTCCCCACCATTTAGTCCACATACTTCTGTAGTAATCTCAACCAATTCACTATCTACAGATGCTTTGTTGATGTCAGCGTTGATACTAGGAGCAAAGGCTACACAGATGAATAAAAGAATAATAACAACTGCCAATCCTTTCTTGATGAGGTTATTCTTCCCCATATTCTTTCCCCATATAACCTATGAAAGTTATGGTATTTAGTTTTTACCTACCAGACATTTCTTCCCCTATTTTTAAAATTGTGGAACAAATGTCTTCAATAAAAAAATCAACGAAACATTTAATATTAAGATGAGGATTTCAATGGAGCGAAACGGAGATAATGTTATGAAAAAGAAATTAGTGAAATCATTGGACATATAACGCTATATAAAAAAATCAATTTACCTCTAATGATGTCCTCTTGTGTGGCGATACAAGAGAATGACACGTCAACAGGAGAAAACTTGCGACACAAGAGTCGTTATATCACGCCGGTTATTTTCGCTAATTTCTTGGCTGCATCTTTAGTGAGACCTTGTTCTCCAAGAATCGTGTATCTTTCTGGTCTTATTTTTTGAGCTTCGAGCAAGGCTCCAACAATCTTTTTCTTTGGTATCCTAAGCTCTTTAGCATTGATTGGGGCACCTATGGTTTTTAAAAAATCTCGTATTTCTTTCCAATTCTCTCCGTGAAGATACATCATCATAATAGCACCCACACCACATTGTTCTCCGTGTAATGCTTTTCCAGGGGCGATACGATCAAGCATGTGAGAAAACATATGTTCCGAACCAGATGCAGGTCTTGTATTTCCTGCTACACTCATCGCAACTCCTGATACTACCATACATTTTACAGCTTGCCAAACTGCCTCTTCTAAACCGGACCGTATGTCTTCAGCTTTATGAAGAAGTAATCTAGAGGAGGTTTCAGAAAGAGAGGCAGCAAACGTACTGAATTCCTCATTTTTTAATCGATGGGCAAGCTCCCAATCTTTTACTGCAGATAAATTTGAGATGACATCCGCGCAACCTGAGGCAAGCATTCTATAAGGAGCCTTAGATATTATAGAAGTATCGGCCAGTATTGCTACTGGAGAGACAGCTATTTTTGAAATGGATCCTTTCTTGTCTTTTAATGATGCACGTGGTGATGCCATACCATCGTGGGCTGCTGATGTTGGAACGCTAATATAAAATTTAGAAAGCTCATAGGATGCACATTTTGTAACATCAATTACGGAACCGCCTCCTACACCAATTAAAAAATCTGATTCGACTTTTGTGGCAGCTTTTATAACAGAATTAACCTCCTTCATGGTTGGCCAAGCTACCGAGACATCTTTCTTAATAATTGGTGATGAAATTACTGTAGTATTTACATCATAGCCTGAACCCGAAAGTATTTTGGCAATTCTGTCTCCAGATATCTTTTTCGTGTTCTTGTCAGCAACTATTAAAACATTTTTACTCCCGGTAATACGTCTGCACAGTCCTTTGATCTGATCAGTTGTATTGTGACCTACAATTACCTCTCTCGGGAACACCATTGTTTTATACTTTGTAAATCGTTCCATGTCAGATTCAAACAGGTAAACCGTTGGTTTAATATATTATCTTTTTCTTTGTGGCGATGTCAATGGAACTTAAAAAATGGTATGAGAAAAATAAGGCTGCTATCTGTTTAAGCATACTATCTACAGTCGTCTTTATAGTAATAACTGGATGCATTTTCGTGCCATCTCTCTTTTATGATCAGTGGATATGGAAATACTATTGGGGACCTATTGTCTCAGATGCTGCTGGACATTCGGCATCGTGGAACGGAGTCTATGCCAATGAAGGATACACGCTGGTATCTGAGATAACATATGGCATTATACTTATTACTGCATTATATGCAATATACAAACTTCTAGAGAAACTTAAAATAACAATTGACTGGAGATTCTGTTTAGCTTTAATGCCATATATTCTATTTGGACCGGTAACAAGGGTACTGGAGGATGCAGATTATTTTAATGAACCATTTGTGTACTGGTTTATCTCACCTTTGATCTATCTTCAAATTGCCGCCTACGCTCTGGGTTTTTTGATAATAGGATATTATTTGGAAAAGTTATCCAGAAAAAAATCACATAAAACGATCCTTATCTACCTGTTTTCAATTTTTGTTTTTGTAGATATTTGTCACACTATTGTTTGGCTATTAGGAGCAAACTATGGCACATATATCATCAATCCATTGATATTTTGCATTCTATCATTTTTTGCCTTTGTGCCGGTTCTGTACAGGTTTTTAAAACAAAAAATCTTAACGGTAAACACAGTCATTTTTTCAGGAGGTTTACTGATTTTACTACCTTCCCTCTACTTAATTGGAAGGTGGATTGCGGGATATCAATGGGGACCGACAAATGGAGTGCGTTTTGACGTCTTTGTACTCATTAGTGGACTGACAGCTTTGATTGCAACAGCAGTATACCTTGTATCACGTAAATACAAAGATAACGAAAAAATTGCTGTTTACAAGAAACCTTTAAACATATCTATGATAGTTGGCCACATGATAGATGGGCTTACAAGTTACGTCAGTATTTATGATCCATTGAAGATGGGGTTACCACTCTATATAGAGAAACATCCTGCCTCCAATATTTTGATGGAAACTTGGCCTCCACTATTTCCCATTGTAAAATTTTTGTTGATTATCGCCGTGATATACATCTTTGATATTCTCTACAAAGAAGAATTAAAAAATTATAGGACTCTGGCAAATCTTCTCAAAATAGGTATTTTAATTCTAGGTCTTTCACCAGGTTTACGCGATCTTTTAAGGGTTACAATGGGCGTGTAACATTACTTGGCGATTGCACGATCTTCCAATTCTTCTGGAAGTGCACAACATGCATTAATCGTTCTAATTGTGTACCCCATATCCTCAGCAGCTTTTAGTGTATTCTCTGAAGGAATCTCCATCCTTGTAACGCCTGCTTGTAGTGCGGCAAGTTCTATTTCTTCTCTACATCGTGCACGTGGCCTAATGCAACCAAGTGAGATGTCTTTATAAGGAAACATCTCTTTTGCTTTTTTTACAACAGTTGATATATCACTGATTGAAGGCATCTTACAATTTTCCAAAACAGTTCCCTTTGTAGGTCTAAATACTATCATAACTAATAAAGATGGATTACAGGACTCTTTTATGATTTTCAATGCTTTAAATTCACCGTTTATCTCTCCATAGTGAAGTCCAATACAAATATGTGGGACAATATATGGCATACCTGCAGATTCCAGATTTTGTAGCGTATTCACATAGGAGTTAGTGGATGCATTAAAATCAAAAATTTCTTTTATTGTCTCGTTTGATCCTACTACTTCCACAGAAGCAATATCAATACCTGCACTCACAATATCTTCAGCAAGTGTTGTATCCACAAAACCAGCATGCAGTTTTATTATAAGATCTGTTTCTCTTTTAATCTGTTTTATTACAGGCAGTAGTTTTCTCAGGTTCAACATCCTCCCGTTTTTATTACAACCTCCGCTCAATAAAAATCCTACAGTACCATTATTAGCAAGTTGTCTGCATGTCTCCAAAAATTTCTCAGGTTTTGTAAGACTCTGCATATCATTTAGATATGTATGATTGCAATGTTTGCAATACAGTGCACAACTATCGCCAGACATTGAAATCGAAGGGAATTTTGGCCAGACATGATAGCTACGGAATATTTTATCCATCTTTATGAGCCTCTGTTATTCCGTTGATTATTTGAGTGATTTCTTCATCAGAAAGACTACCGTTTCTTTCCCCGAGTTGTTTCACCTGCGAAACAATGTCTACAAGCAGTTCCTCATCTGCCTCTATGCCATGATCATCTAATAGTTGCCTTATTATATGTTTTCCAGTATGTTTGCCAAGTACTAGATTTCGTTTATTACCAACAAGTTCCGGTGATATGGATTCATATGTTCGAGGATTTTCAAGTATTGCAGCAACGTGAATTCCTGATTCATGTGTAAAAGCATTACTGCCTACCAAGGGATGTATCTTTGGAATTGACAATCCTGTGAAATGCGAAACCATTTCTGAAACCTCCCAAAGTTTAGTTGTATCGATCCCCAAGTCTTTTTTGTACAAGATTTTTAGGGAGATAACTAGCTGTTCAAGGGGGACATTACCTGCTCGCTCCCCCCAGCCGTTAATAGTTGTGCACACATGGGTAGCGCCAGAGCTAATTGCCGTAATTGCATTAATCAAACCCAATCCAAAATCATTATGTAAATGTGCAGAGAAAGGCGTAGAAACCAGCTTTCTCATATGAGAGAAAAGATATTTTATCGTATGTGGCGTAGCACAGCCAACAGTATCTGTAAATCCAATACGTTTCGCACCTGCTTCATTCGCCAATGTTACAAGTTCTTCTAGGAACTTTAGGGGCGTTCTTGTGCTATCTTCAGTGCTAAAACTTGGTACTATTCCATGATCCTTTGCATACTCTATGGATTCTACAACTTTATCCTTGATTTCTTGTTCTGAACAATGCAGCTTATATTTCAAATGTAACGGAGACGAGGCAATGAAAAGTAATACAAGATCTGCATCAGAGCGTATTGCTGCATCTATATCCTCCTTTTTTAACCGGGAGAGTGCGAGAATTTTCGCATTAAGTCCCTCGTTTGCAATGGTTTTTATTGCTTCTATCTCAGTTTTAGAAACAGCAGGGAACCCTGCTTCAATCTCAGGAACGCCTATTTCATCTAGTTTTCTGGCTACCGCTAGTTTCTGTTCTGGAGAAAAAGAGACTCCTGGCATCTGCTCTCCATCACGGAGTGTGCTATCATAGATTACTATGTTATCAGATAGTCTAAAATCCTTTAGTACTTCTGGCAACGTATTATATGGGCTTACTGCGACATCGTTCATGGTACTATCACTAAACCTCAATTTCTTTTTCTTCAACTAATTTGGCTTTGCCTCCAACCCGTACTACATCATTTTCTATTTCTACAAAAACTCTTCCAGACCGACCGATAATATCGCCTTGTTCACATACAAGTTTTTTCTCATCAATTATCCCATTTTGTACTAGGTAGTTTGAAACTGCTCCATTGGCTGTTCCAGTCACAGGATCCTCGTTTATACCATAACAAGGAGCGAAATTTCGTGCATGATACGCAGAGGTTTTTTCTATTGTTTCAAAGGTAAATACGTGAAAACTTCCAAGCTTTTTCTCCGTACATATCCTTTTTATCTGATCAAAATTTGGCTTCATTACCTGTAATATATCAAATGATTTAACGCAAACAGGCAATGTAAAAAGGCCTGTAGAAACAATTTGTTTTGGTAAGGATCCATCGATTTCATTTCTTTTTATATTCAAAGATTTGGCGATTTCCTCTATGTTTAACTGAATATCTTTTAATATTGGTCTGGTCTGTGTCATCATGACTTTTTCACATGTGCTGTTTTTAAAATATACATCAACAGGCAAAATTCCTGCTTTTGTTTCTTGAGTTATTGAAATTTTCCCTTTTTTTTGAGGAAATCTATCTTCTTTGGCCATGGTAAAAAATGTTGCAATGGTGGCATGTCCACAAAGATCAACTTCAAGCGCGGGTGAAAAAAATCTTACTTTAAAATCTGCTTTAATGCTTGGAAAGACAAAGGCGGTCTCTGAAACAGCCAATTTTTTTGAGATATATTTCATTTGTTCTTCTGTTAGTTGTTGCGGGTTTGTTACGACTCCTGCAGGATTCCCACCATGTATTGACTCTGTAAATGCATTGACTTTTTTGACTTTCATATTTTCATCTCATAAAATTCCACGCATCATTAAGATATCTTTCTTTCAGTAGTTTATCTATCAAATTATTTTCATATGCTGAAAACGTAGTTTTTTCGATATTAATATCAAAGTACATTTCAAATTCTTTTTTCAATCCTTCTTTGATATCTTTCATAAAAGGCGCATAGCCAATTTCTCTGCGAACAGTTGACACCTTTGTATTTTTAGGTTTTTTAAGCACTGTATTCATTAACTCCAAATTGGTATCAATAAGGAGGGTACCATGAATAAGTACAACGTTATCTTTTTTTATCTGAGCTGAACCTGATATTTTTTTTCCATTGAGAAGAATGTCATTTGGCGGTTTGTAGACAGTGTTTATATTAAATTTTTCTAGTGTATTTGCAATGGATTTGCAAACATTTTCAAATATTTCCTGAGATAATTTTAACTCCTCACTTTCTCCATCAAATACTAGGCTGTAAATTAGGCACTGCTTATCAGTGTATATCGTACCTCCACCTGTTATTCTTCTTACTATTTTCACATTGTTTTTTGAACATTCATCCAGGTTGATATCGTCATGTATTTTTCTGGATCTGCCGACAGATACCGCTGCAGGGTTTCTTCTATAGAAATGAAGGGTGTTTTCAACCTTATTTTCTTTTCTTGCTTGTGATATCGCTTCATCTGCTGCAGTGACATAAAAAGGATCTGCGATGTCTGTGTCTATTAACCTCCAGCCCATTGAAAAACCCTAATAACTAAAAAGTTAAATATTGTTTTGCACATGTGATTTCACTCAGATTATGAGGCAGTTCAGGAGAGTTTAGAACAACTATGGTTGCTAGGAGGGATAGATTTAACTAAAAAAAATCACCTTATCTCGTTGATCATTGTTACTATGATCTTTTTTGCAATGTGTGTCAATTGCTTCACGATTAATGCACAAGACGTTTTAGAGATTACGGGACCTGTAGATGCTTTTGAGGGAGAAGAAGTAGAATTTACTGTAACACTTGGTGGAGAGCCAATACAAGCAAAAGTAATCTTCGGAGATTCATTATTTGTGAACTGGACAAATAGCTCCACGGGGATAATCAGATTTACAATGCCTTCGGTTCCAGTTGGAGATAAAGAATATGTGGTAAATGCCAGCATTCCTGGGGGTACTGGGTGGTTATATGCCAGTCATTCTATTCTCGTGAAAAATAGAACAGGCATATTAAAAATTGAATTCTCAATAGGTTATATAGTAGAGATGAAAGATTTTATTGTTACTGTCAAGGATAGAGATGAACCTGTAGCGGGAGCCAATGTTTGGTTTAATTCTGCGAAGTATGTTACCGACTCTACTGGCAATGTAACTCTTACTGCACCTGACGTTCTGATAACCACTAACTATGGAATCAGTATAAACAAAACAGGCCATAAGTCAAATTCAACAATGGTTACGATAAATGAAGCGGGTCTGGGATTGAAATTGATGGAAGTTATTCATCCATCTATAGTCGAGCCAGGTAAAGCAAATATCGAAGTAAGTGTCATTAGTAAATACGGTGGTTTGGAAAATGTCACCATAGAAGTTTATTATGAAGATTCGAAACATTCCGAATATAAAACTAATAGCGAAGGAAAAGCACACATAAATGCCCCTTCAATGAACAATGACAACTATTTTTCACTCCACGTTAGCAAAGATGAATATAGCACATATAGTGGTGAGAAGGAAATAACAGTAAGTTTATTTGCCCGTGATTTAGGCTCTGATCTAGAAATTACATTAACTCAATCTGAAGTGTATGAAGGCGCCTCGGTTACCGCTGAGGTTACTGATGACATAGGTTCTGGTGTTGAAGAGGCAGCTATTTGGAAAGGATCTTTAGAACTAGACGAATCCACGGATTCAAAGGGAATATTAGAATTCATTGCCCCCTCTGTTTTCATGGACAGAGAATATTACATCTACGCGATTAAAAAAGGATATAATTTTGCAGAGGGTAAGATTACTATAAGAGATAAAAGTTCTAATCAACAAAAGTTGACTATTGAAATTGAAACTGTAATTAACGAATCAGACATTTTTTATGTGACCGCAAAAGATGAGAATAACATTCCTTTAGGAGAGGTGACAGTAACATTTAATTCAGAAGAAAAAGTAACAAATGAAAATGGCACTGTCTCTTTTACAGCACCAAATGTAACTATTGATACATTTTACTCTATAGAGTCAACTAGATATGGCTATCTTCCTGCATCTGCATCAATAGAGGTTATAAATTTGGATGGTGGCGAAACTTCTAGAAAAATCCAGATACATATTGTGCCATACATTATGGAAAACGAGGAATTTACTGTAACTATAAGAAATAATCAAGGTGATTTGTTATCGGGTGCACGAGTTACGTTTATGGACATCAGTCTGTACACAGATTTCAAAGGTACAGCAACGTTTACTGCACCTGATGTAAATTGGGATAGAATTCAAGAGATTCTCGTTACAAAATCTGCTTACGAATCGACATCTGCAGAAATAACAATAAAAAACGATGAGGAGTTTCAATATTGGTACCTTGTAATAATAGTAATAACAATTCTTATAATAGGAATTATTGCGTTTTTTAAATATGGGCGTATAATTTAGATTAAAAGGCAATCTACTAATCGAAAAAATAAGCAATCAATTTCATATAAATTATGATAGGAACCCTTCCTGTTTTTATTTTATACCAAACATTTAAATAAAATATGAACATTACATTTTATCTATCAGGGTGGCAATAAAAATGAATAAGAAAATAATAGGTATATTTGTCTGTATGCTGTTAATCGCAACTGCTGTTTTACCAGTAGCAGGAACTATAGAAAGAAGAGATATAAAGAAAGTGAATCCTAAGAGCGATTTGCTGTTGCAGCCGCCTGAAACATGGAATAAAACATTCGGCGTAATCACGGCAGATAATGGCTATTTCGTGCAACAGACTACTGATGGAGGTTACATCGTTGTGGGCTCGACCTATTCCGGTGGAATTCCTGATGTCTATTTGATCAAAACTGATGCCAATGGAATCAAACAATGGGATACAACACCCTTTACTGGGGGTATTGGTTATTGTGTTCAGCAGACCACGGATGGAGGTTACATCATAACGGGTTCGACTTTCGGAATCAGTGATGCCTTGTTGGTTAAGACAGATGCAAATGGTGTTGAACAATGGAATACAACCTTTGGCGCGGCAAAAGATGATTTTGGCTATTGCGTGCAGCAGACTACAGATGGAGGCTACATTGTAGCAGGCGCATCCGTTTATGTTAGCCCACCAGGTACCTGGGATGCCTGGTTGATTAAGACTGATGCTGCAGGGGTTAAACAATGGGATCAAAAATTTGGTGGTGCTTATTCAGATTATGCCTATTCAGTTCAGCAGACCACAGACGGGGGTTACATTTTAGCAGGTTCTACTGATCCCACGAATTCAAATGTGGAAGTCTATTTGATCAAGACTGATTCAAGTGGGATTGCAACGTGGACGAAAACCTTTGGAGGGGCAAATACGGATATTGGTCAATCTGTTAAGCAGACCACTGATGGTGGATACATTGTGACGGGTTGGACCGATTCCATTGGTGCAGGACTCACTGATGTCTATTTAATCAAGACTGATTCAAGTGGGATCGCTACATGGACGAAGACCTTTGGAGGGGCAAATTACGATGATAGCCGATCTGTCTGGCAGACCTCAGATGGGGGGTACATCGTTGCAGGCTCAACCCTCTCTTTCGGAGCGGGATTCAGTGATGTTTATCTGATTAAAACCGATGCAACTGGCAATGAACAGTGGAATGAAACCTTTGGTGGGGTACAGAATGATTATGGCTATTGTGCCCAGGAAACCACTGATGGTGGCTACATCATCGCAGGAGATACAAGCTCTTATGGCGCAGGTTCTTCTGATGTTTGGTTAATAAAAATTGGAGGAGGAGGACCAACATTAAAACTTACATTCCTTCTAGGAACGATTAACAATCTCAACACGGGTGGAACGCAATCCACATTTGATTCAGTTGCCTTACTGTATATACAGTTCAATCCATTCAAATTTGGTATATATAACTCTGGCGAGACGGTAACTGTATCAAATCAGTACCTTGGAATCTTAACCCAAAGTTTTGCAATTGGATTTTTCAACACTGATATCTAAAAAAACTCTTTTTTTTCTTTTTTTCTTTTTTATCTTTTTTAATTTCATATTATTATTTACAGAAATTCAAACAGCATTTCATGGTGTTAGTAAGAATATCAACTACTATTTACATTACATGGATTTTTAGTTTGTTTGCATAATTCTTTATCTGCACATATCCCTCTGTTGATAGAGGTTTTGTTATATCCTTATATTCATAAGCATGATATTCTGGCCTATACTGAGCCATCACATTCACAGCAACTTCAGGTATATTTTTACAAATCCATTGTAAAATCGGCTCAGAACAGCACTTTACATGATTTGGTATAACAAGATGTCGTATGATTATTTCCCCTTGCTTGTATGCTATTTTATGGTTTCTTTTAATAACTTTAGTGTAGTTGTCAACTTTAGATAATCGTTCAGCACAATCATCATTTCCATATTTAAAATCAGTAAGATAGATATCGATTATTCCATGTAACAATTTCATGGTTTCTTCTGAGCAATACATATTTGAGTTCCATACCTGAGATATGTTTTCTTTACATTCTTTTAAGACTTTGAGGATATAGGCTAGATTTGATGTTGGATCCCCTCCAACCCAGTTGACGTTTCTTGCTCCTTCATCTTTTCTTTTGCTAATTGCGGTAGCAAGTATTTCTGGCTTTACATACAAACCACAGATCTGCTGGCTAATATCCCAGTTCTGACAAAAAACACAGTGAAAGGTACAACCAGAGAAAAATATAGTATAAGATGGAACCAAAACATTTTCTTCTCCAAAATGCAGAAACTCGGAGGCAATTCTTGCTTCTTTTACTCCACAGTTTCCCGATGTTTTTCTTCTATCAATCCTGCATTTTCGTTCGCATAAAATACAATCTTGAAATATACGGTTTGCAAGTTCAATTTTAAGATCAAGAAGCGATGTTTCTGGCTCTATATCACTTACTTTTATTTTTTTGAGACCATCATCATGCTTTTTCCATAAGGTATCAGTTGATTCAGTAATACTAAAAGAGACAGGAGTATTTTTACACTGGACATATTGTGCGATTCCGTTTTCTTCCAAGATGTCAAAGTAATTTGAGAGAATATTTCTGAAATCGCTCATGTTGGTTAGAATAACGTTGATGCATTAAAAACTATTTTTACACATTTTATCTAGTTTTTAAATTGGTCGATATCTATTTGCATCCCGTCTCTTGCCGCTATAACCTTAACCCCAAGCTTTTCAGAGAGATTCTCTGCAATCTCCCATGGCTTCATCTTGAGCATGGTCATACCGAAATGTGTGAGAATACTTACCTTTGGCTTGTTAATAGATATTATTTTTTCTGCATCTCTGAGAGAGAGGTGCTGAATCCCTTTTTTTTCTCTATATATGTCTTCATATAGGACAACGTTTATTATAAGGACATCGCCGGTATAATGCGATTCAAGATTTTCAAAGTATTCTGTATCTGTAATTACTGAAATCGAACAATCTTTCCCCTGGATGTTTAAACCATAGGTTTCTACACCATGAATGTGCGTTACCGGTGTGGAAAACGAGATATTACCTAGCGCGTAACTTGATTTTTCTTTTAATATCTCAATTTTATCAACATGATCTCGAATATATTTTAAAATCACGGGATCTTCTTCCAATGCATCACTTGGGGCAAAAACAATGCCTTTTTTCTTAAACCCTCCATTGGTCATAGCCTCCATCATAACATTGATGTCATTTGAATGATCGATATGGCGATGTGTCAGTATTATACCATCTAAATCCATTGGATTTAATTTGGGTTTACTTGAGAGACAACGAACTAACGAACCTGGACCGGGATCAATCAATACGTCTGTATCATCAAGAGTCAGCCACATACCTCCAGATGCGCGTAACTGTTTCATGACGACGAAGCGTGCACCAGCAGTTCCTAAGAATTTAATTTTGTCCATGATTTTCCCGTTGATTTTAGTTCCGACTTCATTTTTAAAGAAAATTATTAACAAGGCGTACCTTATGCCTGTTTATGAATCTTTTCGAATATACTTATGATTTGGTTCGGCAGATCCCTCAAGGAAAAATCTCTACATATGGGGCAGTAGCAAGAGCATTGGGCGATATAGTAGCTTCAAGAGCAGTTGGACGTATGATGAATCAAAATCCTGATGCAGACGATATGCCTTGTTACAAAATCGTACATTCTGACAGTAAACTCGGCGGGTTTGGATTAGGGATAGATGATAAAATCAGAAGATTAAAAGAAGATAACATATTTGTAAAGGATGATAAAATCGTTGATTTTGAAAATGTATTATTTGAGGATTTTAAAACTGATTATCCTTTGAAGAAATTACGACAGCAACAAATAGAACTGAGTAAAAAGGTAAAGACCGAAGACGATTTTAACGAAATAGAAACTATTGCCGGTATTGATGTATCTTACCCCCAGAATGAATTTGATGATGCCTGTGGTGCATGCATCATAATGGATTATAAAACAAAGAAGGTTATCGAAGAAAAAACGGTTTTTGCTAAAACAGATTTTCCGTATATCTCAACATATTTTTCTTACAGAGAATCTCCTGTTGTAAAAAAACTTGTGGCAAGTTTAGATTCTAACCCTTCGATAATTATGTTTGATGGGAATGGGATTCTACATCCCTATAGGTTTGGTTTTGCATCCCATGCGGGGTTACTTTTAGATAATCCAAGCATTGGAGTTGCAAAGAGTCTGTTATATGGAGAAGTTGAAGAAAATACTGTTAAAATAAATAATGAAAAGAGAGGCTATGCTTTAATTTCAAAAAGAGCTAGAAAACCAATTTATATCTCTCCAGGACATAGAGTTTCTCTTAAGACCTGTGTTAGTGTTGTAAGACATCTATGTAGATACAAAATTCCTGAACCTTTAAGAGTTGCACACACCCTCTCTAAAGAAAATTTATTCAAGAGCAGATAATTCTTTGCTAGATATCACAGGGATTCCTTTATTTTGAAACCACTCTTTATATTCTGTTACCTGGGATTTTTTGAGGGCTTTTTTGTGGATATATGCCGCCTGTACATTTGGTGTCGCGTCCAGTGCTTTTTTAAACATTTCACTGTCGATATTTCCTGCCTCTATCTGATATGAGGGAATCATATGACCAAAGGCAGCTTTTTTTTCAAATACTACATCGGTAAATCGTGGTGCATAGTGCCCGCCACCTATTCCTAATAACACGGGAATGTCATCTGAAAAATCTTCTTCATAATGATATTCTCCCAATAATTCAAGTATTGACTGTGCTATTATTTTTGCGGGTTCCTTTTTGTTCCATTCTTCCTCCGTGCTCCCTACTTCAGCAAAAAGTGTGGGAACTTCAAGATAGGGACCATGGTGGGTAACTTCGTAACAGACTTGATAAGTAAGATCCGTTGATTGTAAATTCTTTTTAATGAGCCTTAAAAGATGTGTCATTAATCTAGGAGCAGGTGTTACTAACGTTTTTGGTTTTCCTCCAAACTGTGCTTCTCCATAGTTGCCTATGGGGTGTACAGTGAGTGTTGGCTTTTCCATCTTACTCCTATGTCTAGATATAAAAATTGCCTGTTTTGGTTTAATTCCTAGTTTGTTTTCGATTTCTTTGTCAAGATTTTCACGTCTAATTTTTCTATCTCTTATCGTAACAATTACAACATCTTTCATTGTAGAATGTCGGTATACCGGCAAATCATCGAACGATTCCATCTCATCCCATGATGATTGCTCTAAAAGATTTTTTTTGATGTTTGTACTTGCCGGATCCTCTGTAGAAGAAACAATTATAATAGTCATATGCTTCTTTGAAACAAAAGTTATGTTTTTTTAATTTACTACAAAATTACCGTTTTTCGTCTACCATTCTCTTAAGTTTATCTACATGGACAATAAAACGAATTCTGTCATTAATCGTGCAAACCTTAGCAATAAATTTTATTTCGTTCGCTTCTTCTTCGCTTGACAACAGTCCAATTACTCGCATATGTTGGATGTTGATTTTCTGCTTATAAAGCCTTGTTGTACAACTGTTACCTATTTTATTTTAAAATATTTATAAATAAATTTCAAAAATGTATATTAAATTATTAATTGGGCTTTGATTTCACATGTTCTTTGTTTTTTCCAGAGCTTTTCAGCCATCTAACACCTAAATAGCAGAATGGTGTGTCAAACAAGGCAAAGAGTACTTTAATTATCCAATATGGAATTATTATCTCAAATATTGCCCAACCTGTGAATTTGTCACCTAACCCATAAAATGCTATGAAAATAAAAAGATTGGTATCGATAAATGTACTGACAATAGTACTAAAGTTGTTTCGTAACCAAAGAAATTCTCCTTTAGTTTTTTTCTTCCAGAAATTAAATGACCATATATCATGCGATTGTGCAATAAAAAATGCAATTATACTTGCAATAAAAATTCTTATTGTTGTACCAAAAATTGTATTATAATCATATTGCAATGTTTCAATCCCAAAACAGCTCCTTGCTGCATGAGGTAAAGCTACAGCAATTACTGTTACAATTAAAACAATTACAAGCACAATAAACGCAATTATGACAAACTCTTTTGTTTTTTCTTTCCCATGAACCTCTTCAATTATATCTGTAACAAGAAACAAAATTGGAAATAAAAGAATCCCAACACTCGCTTCAAATATACCAAAACTAGCTATTTTCAAACCAATCAAATTCGCAGCAATTAATGATCCAACAAATAATCCAAGTAAAATATTGGTCTTCTCCCCTACAGAAAGTTGAGTTAATTTCATTTTTACCGAGGAATGCAATAAGAAGCCAAATATTAACTTATCTTTTTTTTGAATTATTGCAACTACTTAATTTGATAAGCAGTGTGTGGCTACATCCCGTAATGGATAATTAAGGGATGAAGGTTATCTTCTTTTTAGGATGGGATGTGCAAAGAAACGAGTTAATCCAAAAATTATGAACCATGTAAACCGTAACTTCAACGAACTTTACACAAAAACAGTGATAAAAGCAGTACAACAACTTCCATTACCCTGGAAACCAAACAAACATGGCAGAAAAGGACATGATCCAAAAGAAGTAGCAACAGGTTGTATCCTCAAAGTCGGATTCAACCAGACCTATGACGGCATCGAGGCATATCTTAAGGAAAGTGAAACATTCAAACAACACTTTGATGATTTGCCTGGACATAGTGTTATTCACCGTGGTATGAAGAGACTATCGATCAAATACATTCGGAGGGTGATGAATCTGGTAACTCGGTTTCTACGACGTAAAGGAATGAACATCGCAGTGGACAGTTCAGGCTTCCGTACCGGTAACAGCAGCATCTGGTATGATATCAGGATCAAACGAAGAAGCAGACGGAAGGACTGCATCAAACTCCACATTAGCATTGATGTAGACACTGGAATCATACACTGGTTTACCATGACTCCATCAAAAAGA
>JAUWBM010000111.1 GCA_030601705.1 Thermoplasmatota archaeon | reverse complement strand
TACGTTTCAGGCAATCGGATATTACGAGGTCTTCAGGTTTACAATCTCGGTATTTAATTGCCTTAGCATCTAATTTTTCTCTGAAAATGATGCCTTTGTTGCTATCTGGACTTGATTCGTAACCGTGGATATAAAATAGTTGACCGTGCATATATTCCTTGGTTTTAGGCATTAATTCAACAAAAAGTGATAGTATATAAACCTAACCCATCTATCGTGTTAATGGTTGACGGATAGATTATTTCAATTTTTCTAATCCATCTTTTATTGCTTTCAATTTTAAACCTTCTGATACTAAAATCCATATACCAATACCGAAATACAAAACAACAAATATCCATTCACCTATTGGTTCAAGTTCAGTTAATTTGATTATCGATGGAAACGTCAAACCGATTATTGCAAAACCTATTGCAAGAAGTGCAAACCTTGTTGATCTTTGTGCTTCTAATATCAATTTTTTAATACCTTTATCTTCTTTTGCAATAGCTTCAGCAATATGCTGTTTAAACTTGTTATCTAAATAATCTTTTAATTGTGCGTTACTTAGTGATCCTTGAACTTTTGCTGCATCAATCATAGTTTTATTTCTAGCATTTAGGTCTCTTACCTTTCCCTTCACCATTTCCTCACCAAGTAACAGATATAACATAATCCTTTATAACCCTACTTTTACCCTTGAACTCCTAATGTTTGCATGGAAAACTAAGATTCTACTTTATTCATGGATTGATATGAATAGAGGTTACTATCGGGATAACCTTGATAAGTTATTTCATATTCCCAGTAATAACCACTTCCAATTGTGTGACTTGAAACTCTTATTGCCATCACAAATTCATCTAACTTATTTGTATTCGGAGTTTGTAAATCAAATACTGAATATGCTATTTCACCACTTTGTAAGATGGTTTCACTAAATATTGAATCAACGCCACTAAAATATTCTGAGGTAATGGGATCTTTTGCAATAGCAACTAACCTCAAATCCGCTACTGATTTTGAACCTGTATTCTCGATAGTTACATTAAAGGTAATTGTGTCATCGCCAGGAAAATTATAAGGATGTAGTGTTATTATTTCAATATCTGGTCTACCAGTAATAAGTGGATTCAACACATAATTAAAAAACATTAGAGCAATTATTGTTCCAACTATTATAACTCCTACATCTTTAGCTATCGATCTATATTTCTTTTCTTCATTCTGGTTCATGCTTCTAAGCATTCGGAATGTCCTTTTGCTTTATAACCCTACTTTTACCCTATAACATAGGGAGTTTCATGTAAAAACATACCTTGTAAGACACTTTATTGTTAATTTACCAACAATGATTGGTAAAAGTGGAGGTATTTGTGCAAATAAGCCAATTTAAGCCATTTAAAAACAAACGAAGGGTATAATGTACCAAAAAAGAAAGAAAATACGTTCTATGGTTGTTTCTGCTTAGTATGGAATTAAAAAAGAAGAGAGAGGTTTTATATGGTTCTATATGTCCAAAACTTGTCTTAGTATCGGAAACATATTTGGAAACCGTTCAAGCAGCCACTCTAACAGATTAAAGTTGAAATTGAAGTTTTTATTCTTAGGTGTTGCAAGAGATACATCTATGGTACAATAGTCACTACTGTTTTCTGAGTTTACAATCTTTACTTCACCTGTGAACTCTGAGTTCTTTTTTTCGGGTGCGATAACGGATAATTCAACAACAAACGGCTCTAATTCTGGAGTTAGATCATATCCTTCTTCTGGAGTGATTGTCCAAGTGCCCCATGTTGGCCATTCAACTATCTCCCAATCCAAGAGTGATGTTGGATCACCGATGTTTTCTACATAGAAGTAACCTGTTACCGTGGAACCTGGAGGAACATCAGCCCAACTAAGACTGCCCCCACAATTTAAATCAGGGATTGCTTCTTCTGTGGTAAAACTCCAAATGGGACTTTCATTTGTCGCACTATGATTGTCCTTTGCCACTATCTGCCAGTAATAAATAGTATCATATTCTAAGCCTTCAGGATCATATGTATTACCTGATTGGTCATCAGATACCAATACATCTGGTGTTGAATCGTCTTTCTCCAGATAAACATCATAAACTAGTGAGTCTCCATCTGGATCACTGCAATTCCAACCAAGTATAGTATCTACAATGACATCTGTTGAACCATCTTCTGGACTTGGATCACTTGGTTCGTTTGGAGGATTATTCGGTCCTGATCCTGTAGTGAAATCCCATACTGGACCAGTTGTTGAAGCATCATATTCATCCCATGCTACGATCTTCCAATAGTAATGTGTATTGTAGTCCATGGTTCCAGGGTCATAGGTTGTACCAGTTTGGTTTTCAGAAACTAATTCATCAGGAGTCGGATCATTCGCTTCAAAATAAACGTTATAGGTGAGATCGTCTCCATCAGGGTCACTACAATCCCAGCTTAGACTGGCGTTAATATCTACATCGGTGGAACCGTTCTCTGGATTTGGATTGCTTGGCGTATTTGGTGGACCGTTGATATATACGAATAACCCACTGCTCCAACCACTACTGTCCCCATAGAAGTCTCTCGCTCTTGCTTTTACAACATAGGTTCCACCATTACTCCAAGAGTGAGACAGAGATGCTTGTGTTCCTGATGGTACGAGTTTGGTCCAGCTGCTGTAATCATGGTCACCGTATGCATCCCAGTCAAACTGGTATTGGACTTTGTCGCCATCTGGGTCAGTTGCACTAGTGACATATGATCCTGATTCATCGACAAGTAATAGTGTTGGTCCCGTTGGTTTTTCTGGGGTGTTTGGCGCTTGGTTGTTTTCATAGTTATATGTGAAAACCCAAAGATCATTCATCCGAAAAACAGGATAATCAGCATAACCACACGCCAAAACAGTCTTATCAATACTTGAATCATAAGCCAAACCCAAACACTCCCTAGGATAAAGATCACCACCAACCACCCTAAAGCTCACATTATACCACTTATTATCACTATAATTATACATCCAAGTATCATTCAAACACTCATCACCGCCAAGAGCGCTTTGTTGACCACCGAACAAAATCGTACGATCCGCACCAGAATCATACACCATACCATGCCAATAACGCGGGGTCAACGTACCACCGACAAAACCCGGGTTGCGCTCCCACCAAGTATTGTTATCATAACAATAAACCCAAGTCTCATTATACAAAGTATCACCGCTACCTCTACCACCGAGCAAAATAATAAGATTAGCACTAGAATCATAAACCATATCACCACCGTGTACCCTGGGTAAACTACCAACCACAGTGGGATTCAATTTAGTCCAAGTATTCGTATTATAATTATACTCCCACGTCTCATTAAGATGAGTGCCACCACCAACATAACCACCAAACATAATCATACGATCAACAGAATCATAATAAGCCAAACTAACGCCACCTCTCTTCGTCAAACTACCACTACTAACAGTCGGAGATCTATTAACCCACATATTCGTACTATAATTATACGCCCAAGTATCATTATAATAAGTACCATAGTAGCAACCACCAAACAAAATCGAACGATTAGCATCAGGATCATAAGCAAAACCAGGAGTATAAGCAACAGACCTAGACGATAACGTCCCACCAGAATAACTAGGATTTCTATTTGTCCATGTATTCGTACTATAATTATACGCCCAAGTATCATTATAAGAAACAGAACCAGCACCACCGAACAAAATCGTACGATCCGCACCAGAATTATACGTCATAGCAACCCACTCCCTCTCATAAAGAACACCACCAACAAAACTAGGGGACATATTCGTCCATACATCAATTGTATCACGGTCTCCAAGTTCGGATTGCTTTGGCATATAATATTCAAGAACCGAATCCATCTTTGAATTTGTAAGATTTAATGTATTTGCAATACCAATAACTGGAAAAACAGAAGTAGCTATCAGCAGCATACAGACACTGAGACCAAGAATCTTATTTTTCATCTATCTTGCCTCCCTTAGAAATATTTCCTACATATTCCTAATAACAGAGTGTAATTTAAATGTTTGGTAGAAGATAAAAAAAGAATGAAGTTTGGTTTTATAATCCAAACATGTGTCTTAGTATTGGGAAAACATTTGGAAATCGTTCAAACAACCAACTAAGCAAATTATTAAAGAAATTGAAGGCTTTGTTTTTTGGCATTGTCACTTCTAGTGTTCCCTCTGGCCCCTCAACACCAAATTCATCTTTGGCTTTAGATGCGATGTTATAGGTTCCTTTCTCGCTCCAGGTGTGTTTTACCTTTACATCTGTACCAGAAGTATTATAGCCAGTCCACTCAGTATTGTCGTCTCCCCAATCAATGAAGTACTTGACATCATGGTCATCGGGGTCTACTGCATTGAATGTGTATTCATATTCTACGCCGACTTTTCCATTGGTTTCACCTGTTATCGTCGGTGCGCCTGGAGGATCGTTCTCAATTGTTATAATTAAAGCCTCTGACCAGTTGCTTTCACGTCTACCATCATGAGCCTTAACTCTTATCTCATAATCGCCACCTTTCATCCACGTGTGAGATGCACTCACAGTTGCTCCTGAAGCATAGGGTCCAATCCAGCCACTGTTGTTTCCATCGCCCCAGTCAAACAAATAGTAGACGTCGTCTCCCTCAGGGTCGGTAGTGCTCGTATTGAACGTATATTCTAGACCAACCATTCCTTTATCTGGTCCATCAGGTTTTGATGGTATTTCAGGAGGCTCATTTGGCGTTCCAAAAGCGTAAATATACCCATCAGCTCTGGAACCAACATAGACATTACCATAGGCAACTGCTGGAGAGGTATGGGAACCTTGACCAGACGGATAAAATTCACATATAATGTCACCTGTATATGCATCCAGGCAATTGAATCCACCAGATGAAGAAGTATATACTTTACCATCAGCTACAGCAGGGCCAGTATAACTTGATGATCCTAGTGAACTTGATTGCCAAATTTCATCTCCTGTATCAGCATCAAAACAGTAGACTTTACCATCACCAGCACCAGTACCTATGTATACATTCCCATAGGCAACAGCAGGTGAAGAGGAAGTGTGTATTCCAGGTTCAATCCATATTTCTTCTCCAGTTGATGCATTTAGACAATATATTTGGTCAGCTGCAAAATATACTTTATTATTGTAGACAGATGGAGAAGACCATATCATCCATCCAGTTGTATAATTCCAAATTTCATCTCCTGTGCCTGCATCTAAACAATAAAAAAAAGCATCATCATTACCAATGTACACCTTTCCATTGGCAATAGCAGGAGTACACCCCTGGTAATCAGTTGATGGATCATGAACCCATATTTCATCACCAGTTGTAGCATTTAAACAGTGAAATCCTTTATACCAATAAGAACCAAAATATACCTTGTCATTAACCACCATTGGATTACAATGACCATCTGCTTGAAACTTCCATAGAACATCTCCTGTATATGCGTCATAACAATAAAGATAATAGTAAGTTCCAAGAACATACACTCTCCCGTTTGCAACAGTCAGAGACCCCCAAACTTCATCAGATTGTTGATGAGTTTTCCATATTTCTGTACCATTAAAAGGATTTAAACAGTAAATATATCCACCATATTGTTGGTCAATACCCATGATGTATAGTCTCTCATCTTTTATGGTAGGACTTGAATCAAGCCAATAACAAATATCTTTACTCCATAAAACAGTGTCATCATCTGGCGCCAGAGAAGGTGAATAACCTGAATTATTAAGGTTATATCGAAACATCGGCCACTCAAATAAACCAGTTAAAGGTGGCGAATATTCTAAATTAGATGTTTTGTAATTTTTATTAAATTCCTCTCTGTTCTCATCTGTTCCAACGACAGAGAAGCCAGTAGCTGTTATCAAGAGCGTGCAAATAATAAATCCTATGACTTTTTTCATAAACTTTTTCCTCGTTGATATAAGAAGATTATAATGCTAATATATATCTTAGAATCGGAAATACATATGGAAACCGTTCAAACAACCAACTTAGCAGATTAAGGTTGAAATTTAAGGCTTTGTTCTTTGGCATTGTCACTTCTAGTGTAGCCCAGTCGCTTTCCTGATTATGAATGTCCTTTGCCTTACATCTGATGATATAAGTGTTTTTTTCAACCCAAGTGTGACTTTTTGTAATTTCAGCACCACTATTGTATGGTCCAATCCAATCTTCTATACTGCCATCTCCCCATTCAATATAGTAATATACATTTTCACCTTCTGGATCTATCGTATAGAAATCATAGTCGTATTCAGTTCCCGCTTTACCACTCGCTGGACCGTCTATAGTTGGTGGATTAGGTGGTTCGTTTCCAATATTGTATTTGAACGTCCAGGTATCGTTAAGAAAAGCTCCTGGGAAATCATTACTCCACCCAGCGAACAATATAGTCTTTTTAGAATTAGAATCATATACCATACCAGCCATTTCTCTACCATATAACGTCCCACCAACAACACTGTAACTAACGTTAAACCATTTATTGTCAGTAAAGTTATACATCCAGGTATCGTTTAATTGAATATTTCCTTCTTTCTGCCCGCCGAACATAATAGTCATATCAGCATCAGAATCATACACCATAACTGGACCTATTCTGCTCCATAAAGTACCACCAACTATCTCAGGATTCATCTTATACCATTTATTATCATTATAATCGTATGTCCAGGATTCATTAGTCCAAGTATCTCCATCCTCGTGAACTCCACCAAACATTATAGTCCTATCAGCCGATGAATCATACGCCATACTATGGACATATGTTCTATTTAACGTCCCACCAACCGTCTCAGGATTCATCTTGTACCATTTGTTGTCACTGTAATCGTACGTCCAGGTTTCATTAACACCGTCCCCAGTATTACCACCGAACATTATTGTCCTCTGAGCAGATGAATCATACACCATAGCATGAAAGGCTCTTCCAGTTAACGTCCCACCAACCGTCTCAGGACTCATATTGTACCATGTATTATCACTATAATCATACGCCCAGGTATCATCATACAATTCTCCACTTAGCCCACCGAACATTATAGTCCTATCGGCATCAGAATCATAACACATAGCATGCCCATATCTCGCTGTTAACGTCCCACCAACCGTCTCAGGACTCATATTGTACCATTTATTGTCATTATAATTATACACCCAAGTATCATTATATCTAGGACCTCCATCGCCACCGAACATTATAGTCCTATCGGCAGTTGAATCATATGCCATAGCAAGTATTTCTCTTTCATATAACGTCCCACCAATAGTCTCAGGATTCATATTCGTCCAGACATCATTAGAATCTCTACCTCCTGATACAGACTTTATAGTGGTAGAAATCTCAGGACTTTGATCTGCCTCTGAGTTCACATGGTTTAATGTATTTGCAATCCCTATAACTGGAAAAACAGAAGTAGCTATCAGCAGCATACAGACACTGAGACCAAGAATCTTATTTTTCATCTATCTTGCCTCCCTTAGAAATATTTCCTACATATTCCTAATAACAGAGTGTAATTTAAATGTTTGGTTAACAATAAAATTGCAACATCTGTAACAAAACCAATTGTTAGTGGGCTGATTTCATTTCCAACAAATAATCTCTATGGAATTAAAAAAGAAAATGCATTAATTGATTTCAATAAACTGATGTCGTTATTGTTTTATGTCTATTTTAATAAACTTCTAATCCACCTTTGAAAAATCCAAACACATATACAAGCATCCCAAGTGGTGTTTCATACATTCGTCCGATATATAAGAAATCTCTAAATGCAACTCTCTTCATTGTAACTGTTCCCCAAGTTCTTTCGGTCGGAGTAAATTCAATATAATGCAG
>JAUWBM010000155.1 GCA_030601705.1 Thermoplasmatota archaeon | reverse complement strand
TTTTCTTCCTCATTTTCAAAGCATCTTCGTACTTCCCAACGAAAACATAGCCATCTTCAGTTTTTTTAATCAAACCTTCTTCCAACATAAAATCAAAGAGTTTGTCAGAGATTTTCACATTTTTTTCTCTATTGTTGTTTCTTTTTAACTTGTGTTCATCATTGATTTCATCAAAAAGATATTCCAGCCCGATATCATACATCACGTCCACTTTATGCATATATTTCTCTCCTCTTCAACATATCATTGATACACAATGCCATGTTACATTTTAGCAATAATACTATATAAAAGTATTTGGAAAATTTGTCAGCTTGATAAAATGACAATTTTTACAAAAAATAAACGTTTTAACAATATACCTATCTGCATATATACCTACATATTCATTTACACTAAAAATTTAAATAATTAAGCCACGCTTTTGCCCTTTACAAAACATATTAGGAGGATGGAGAGAAAATGGAAAGTATGTTGAAAACAATAGGAAGCTGGCTGTTTCTAATAGGAATTCTGATAGCAGTGATTGTCGGTCTAATTGTTGGAGCCAACTGGTATACAGACAGTGAATCATATGTAGCAGGGATCCTAGCGATTCTAGGATTTGTAGTCGGTGTGTTATCATTCCTTGCTCTAGGATCAATCACACAAGAAAGAGTACCAACGTTCTTGATAGCAGCATTAACATTGGTTGGAATAGGAGCACTATCAAGCACATGGACTTTTGGAACCTGGGGTGGTCTCGAACCATTTTTCAGGAACGTAACACAATATATAGCCATATTTGCTGCACCAGCTGCTGGCCTCCTAGCCATCAGAGCAATCTGGGATGCAGGCAAAAGCGAAGAAATTGAGAGAATACTACCTAAGATACCAATAAAATAAAAGGAATTCTTTTTTCCTTTTTTTATTTTTTAATTTAAACTTTTTAATAGTGATATCATAACGACAAATCCTTTTTATTCGTGTGTTTTTACTGATCGATAAAGCTCATAACCTTTTTAATAGGTTAAGTTTAGGAGCAACTACGAATATTACAAACTTTATCTACCGATACAAATTAAATAGTTAAAAAGAGATTTCGATGATTTACTACTTTAGTGGTTTTGCTAATTCCCACATATTCTTAAATTTTTCATTCAATACATCAATATCTTCTAAGTTGACATATGCAGTACCTACATAAGATGGTTCGTTACTTGTCTCTGGAAGGATCTTTATTCCATTGATTGCCAATTCCTTGCCAAATACATAATTTCGCATCGTACCTGATGTATTTTCAGAGAAACAACGTATATCAAGATTATCGGCATAGGCTTTTTTCAATTTTTTTGCAATATCAATTTTTATTTCTGAATCTATTATAAGTTCAACTTTTGTATCCAATTCCAAAAATTTCTTGAAGTAGTTAATGAAAGGTTCATCAAAAAGTCGTTCTCCTCCGATTTGCATTCGAAGGTGATTGCTCTTCTCCAAGCAGTTGTGTAATATATTATACAATATCCATTTCCCACTATATCTAAGTGTTACGTTCCCATTTCTTTTTATCTTGATTCCATATGTTTTAAAGTTTTCATCATATGAGTTACAATATTCATTTAAATGGTTTTGCAATGCGGCATAGGTATCTTCAGCAACCACCTTTTTCAAATCTTCTTTTATATCTTCCCATATGACCCTAGGATGTACAGGAAGATAGCTTTCCCTGCCAAAATTTTCATCAGATTTTGCAGAAAATAACACCTCAGCAATTAATCCGCTTCTCAAAAGAGAAGCTCTTCCAGTTTCTAACGGTCTTCTTGTAATATTTGTTAGTTCCTCGGCCACTCTTAAAAACTCAGAGAATTCTCTTGGGCTGTCAAGTACGAGGATAGTATAATATGTTGCTGCCTCTCTCGGACGATCAATCTTCATCCGCTCAAACATCATTTCAAAATCTTGAATGTGATCAAGTTTAACTTTGGTTTTGAATTCACCATATCCCATCCATGAACACCATCCTTTTAGTCACAGATACTTATGACTTATTATTCTAAAATTACATTGCTTTTATATAACTTATGGATGCACAATTACATGCATAAACGGCACAATATTGTTTCTACACTGCCTGTCGCTTTTGAGCAATATTTATACAATAGTAGGTAAGATCTCACTATTAATTGGAATCGAATTTTGTCATTTTTTGAAAAACTTTTTCAAAAGAATATCCTGATGAGGTTATTAATTCCAAGATAAAGACTTGATTCTCATTTTGCTCAATTTCTGGCATTACTTATTGATTTCGGAAATAATTACTCCTGTTTTGTTGATAGTAAATCTGGAACGCTTTTTGATTTTCCACAATTAACAATACACATAACAAAACCAAAAATTTGAAATGAAATCATTAAACCTACAATATTTCCTGCCAATTTTGTTTTTACCCCTGAAGAATCTAAAAGGTTATAGTAACGTGGAGATGAAATCAGCTTAAGTATAAGTTTTTAAGGAAATGGAGATTATGGTTTAGTTGTGGAGGAGATAGTATCATGGCTCTTGAAAAATTTTCTGAATGGGCATCACAAGTTTCACTCGAACGGATTTTAAGTGGCGATCTCTCAGCATTTGTATCCCTCTCTTATCTGATAATAGCAATTGCGATTTACTCAATCCTTGTATGGCATTTTTACCGTTTTATTGCACGAAGAGACTGCTTTAAAATAAGTATGAAAAAATATCCAAAAGTAGTAGGATTCTTAAAATATTTCTTTATTTTTCCCTTTGTTGCCTATCTTTTCTTTATGGGATTTTCATTATTGATGCTCTTCTTGACTAGAGGTTATGAAATTGAAGCGATTCTTTCAACGTCATTTGCAATAATTGCTGCAATTAGAATAACTGCATATTACAGCGAAGATCTTTCAAAAGATGTGGCTAAAATGCTCCCGTTTGCATTATTAGGTATTTTTCTAGTAAATCCATCATATTACAGATTTGAAGATATTATAGATAGAGTATATTCTCTACCTGAATTTTTTACATTGGCCATTCAATTTATTCTGATCATTATCCTAGTCGAATGGATTTTGAGAATATTGCTCACAATTCGTTATGCTATTTTTCCAAAAAAGTCGAAGCCGTCTGTCGAAGAACCATAGGCCAATTCTCTTTTTTAATTCCATATTCTAACTTGGAAATGAAATCAGTTCACTAACACTACCAATTTTGTTTTAAGCCAGAAGAATCTTAAAGTTAATAGTAATGTTGAAATGAAATCAGTCCATTAACAAATGTTTTTATCCCCTACCAAACATTTAAATTAAGTCAAGGGATTAGAACTTTGTAAATAATAATTTTAAGGGAGGCAAATAAAATGGTAAATAATATGTTAAGGAAAGGGTTAGTTTTAGGAATAATAATATTGTTTATTGGAGCGTTTATTACTCAGGCGGTGACTAGTAGAGAACTTTTTTTTGGTAATTCTAAAAGCCATACTGTGGAATCAACTACCGGACTTCGAAATATAATGCTGACTGGTTATTGGAATCCAACTGGTCAAATGATTGCGCCGTTTAGCAACAATACTTATTTGAATCCTGGTGGTTGGAAGGGTGCCAACTGGGAGGGTAGGGGCTACAATATCTATTCTTTCTTCCCGACGCCTGGAGTATATAACGGAACGTTTGAGGTTGATTATCAAGATACATGGGAGGATTTCTGGAATATTACCGAGGAAATTCACCCAATTACAATCATAAGTTTTGGTGCTGGTGCTGGACCTTGGGAAATCGAATATAATGCACGTAACCTAGATCAATGGGTCCCTGATAATGAACCTCCTTATCAACCTACGCCCTGTCCGCCAGATCATACTAAACCTACGGGTTATGTGCGTCACTCTACACTTCCGGTCCAGTCGATTGCAGATGCTGTGAACAACCAGACTTCTATTGCAGCATGGGTTGATTGGAACGGCAACCCTGGTGCTTATCTATGTGAATATATGGCATATCTCGGAATGTGGTATCAAGACATACATAACACTACTAATGATACATATCGGTGTTGGGCATCGGGATTTATTCATGTGAAGAATAGTATACCACTAGAAGATGCCATGGAGGCGACGAATATCACGATTCGAGAGGTGATAAAATATTTACAAAATTTAAATAATCCCCCAGATTTATACTGCATTGGAGACCTAAGTTGGACAGATGTAAAACCGGGTTCAACCGTTACTGATACTTTTAAGGTTCAAAACATTGGCGACCCTGGCTCATTGCTTGACTGGGAGGTCACCGAATGGCCACAAGATTGGGGAACATGGACTTTTACCCCATCAAGCGGTGAAAATCTGACACCCGAAGATGGTTCAGTTACGGTAGAAGTAGAAGTCGTTGCACCAGATGAAGAAAACTCAGAGTGTACTGGGGAAGTAAAGGTCGTTAACCTAGAGGATCCTAGCGACAACTGTACGATAGATGTCTCTCTTTCAACACCAAGAAATAAAGCATTCATTTTCAACTTCCCTCTGCTTAGTTGGTTGTTTGAAAGATTTCCATATGCGTTTCCAATACTGAGACACATGCTAGGGCTATAAAACCAAACTAAAACAACCTCTCTCTTCTCTTTTTTAATTCCATAATAGGTAGAAACAATCCCTCTAACGCATTTTCTTTCTTTTTTGGTATAATACCATTCAAAAAGTAGAAAAGCAGGGTTAAATAGGTTTTTAAATAAGGAGAAGTTATGAATTTGTAGATTTGGAGGAGGTAAAACAAGGTTGTGTTGATGTAAAGTAAAGTGACATCGCCAACATTTCTTTTCACAAATTTTGAAATGTGAGCGATCACATCCATAATTTTGGGAATAACGGATGGGATCACTCACACCTGAAATAAGGGAATGTATAGTTAAAGCTTACAAAAAA
>JAUWBM010000053.1 GCA_030601705.1 Thermoplasmatota archaeon | reverse complement strand
ACATCCTCAGAGTAATGGTAAAGTAGAGCGAGCAATTCAAACAATGCAAAATCTCAGAAAACACTTCCCTAACTGGGATACTGCTGTGTATTATTATAACTTTAAACGTCCTCACAGCAGCCTGGAAAACGGGTGTCTTAGAACACCTTACCGGGCGTTTCTTGATAAAATAAGAGTAAATTGTAAAAGAGCGTGTTAGAATTATGTTATTGAAAAACCAGGAGAAACTTAATTCGGGATATCACACAAGTTTTTCAACTTATTAAAAAGCGCTTTATATTCTTTTTTTGAATCAATAATCATTTGTAGTTGTCGTTCTAGATGTTCTGCTAGTTCCAGTTGTTGCTTCAGTTTATAATCTAATTCCCGGATCTTATTTTGCAGGTATCCTTCTTTCATTTTATCATTCTCTTTAGCTCCATTCGTTCATATGGAGAATCATATTGGAATCCAAAGGCAAACCTTCTTTTAAGTCATATATGATTTTTCCATTTATTATGCTTATATATAAAAAACTACTTCAGGTTATTAGTTTTTTAAAGAAATAAATGGCTATTTTATATCTTTTACCTTCCCCAACAAAGACCCGTCCGGTAAATATACCTCCGCATCTTTTACATTCATTATCTTACCAAATGGCCCGATAATTGGTTCTTTATTTACGGCAATACCTCCGCAAAAGGGGTTGAACGCAGGCATTATTATTATATTTGGATCGTTAGAATTTGGATATTTTTCTTTTAATTTACTATTGATACATTTACCTCTTAGCCAACATGGTTCAAATGTTTTGTAACCAAGCCTATCAGTCAGCATTATGGTGGGATGGGTATGACCGATAACAATATGTTCACACTTCATGACTTCTTCACTGGGCCATCTATGTCCATGGACAAAGCCTATGCCTTCAAAAACAAATCCATCTGATGGATGTAAAAGAATATCAGGTGATAAAAATCTATCAATGTTGCCATCGTGATTACCTGGCAATACATGGATAGTACCAAAGGAATGTATCTTAGTTAGAAAGCGTTTTACGTCTGTTTTTTCCTGTATCGTTGATGAAGGGATATTATGTTTTATGTCTCCTAGCAAAATGATATTATTGGGAGCATATTTCCCAAAAAGAGCAATCAGCCGGTTTGTCATAGATGATGTTTGTGCGGGAGTGTGTAATCCCAGTTCCCAAAGTTCACTTTCTATGCCAATATGTAAATCTGCAACTACAAGTATTTTTTTGTTCGTAATGAGTAGAGCAGGTTCATTGACAACAGGTTGAATATCTGTAGATTCCATCATTATCCCATCTGGAAAAAATTACCTGGATTCAATACCAAAAAGATGAGATTTACTATGAGTTTCACATAAAACGCACAGAAAACCCATATGAAGAAAGCCCCTACTCCTTTTCCTATGTCCTTGCCATCCTTTCCGATTCCAATCATTTTTAGCCCTGACATTGTAATTATATGAACAGGGAGGGTGAGAAGTAAATAACCCAGCATCCACATAATCAACTCTACAACGACAAAGACTACAACAACCAGCGATATACCTTGACCAAGGAGGGCATCTATTACACTACTTCCAAATTGGTAGCTTATCTCTCGGTCCATCAAAATAAACGCAACAATTAAAGCTATAATATGAAATATTAACACATATCTTTTGATCTTTTCATCAAGTTCTTTGTTTGTATCCTTCTTTAAATAGAAGCGAAATAAAAGATATAAACCAATGGCTACAGCCCAGACGATAACAAGTGGAAAGGGGAATGCTAAACCATTTTCACTTTCTTTTGCCTGAGAAGTATAGAGATAATCTCCTAAAAAAATCAATTTATACTCTCCTGTAATTGTTGTTGTCTGCGTTCCAGGTGAGACAGTTGCTTTGAACGTATTGCCGCGTGCAAAACCAAACCCAGAAAATGTTTGCGCAGAATTATCAACGGTAAAAGTATCATCTGTCTCAACAAGAATCATCCCGCCATTAACAATAGCGGACGCTGCTGAAATAATTTCATCAAAACCTTGAATTTTATCAGAGAAATCTGGTATGTCTCCAAAACCCTTTGCTGCATTTGTTACATCTTCTAAAAGTGAATAAATATCAATAGAACAGGATTCGGCAGGAGATATGAATAGTTCAATATCTTCATTAGTTTCTACTAGTGGAAATAGATATAGTGGAGAATCTTGGGCAAACGAAAAACTTTCATCTTCTATATAAAAGATCTTGTTTGCGGAATCTTCATTCCAGAGTGTATTTCCATTAGAATCCTCAATTATTATGCTGCCATTGTCAGAAGATTGAGCTAAAAAAGCTGATTCTCCCAAATATTGCACATTCATTTGAGATGCTGTTATTATTGCTAAAAAGGGATTGTTGCTTCCTTCATCAAATTCAAAGTTAATAACTGAAGAAATAGCATAATCCAGATCAGAATTCGTATTAATGTTTCCCTGATTAGTTCCCAATATAAAAGGACCATCCTTTGCGATAATATTTACATTTGAAAAACGACTAAAATTGTCCGTAACAAAATTAAGGATATCCTCCAATGATTGATCTATTGTCTCAATATCAAAAATTGTAACACTACTAACATCCTCGAATATGCTAGATCCAAATAACGGAAAAGCGTCGATCTCTTCGAATAAAGGGTTACTCGGCAGATAGTCTATCTGATATCCTTGAAAATCGCCTGAAAAGCTAGTGCGACCAACAAAAAAAACCATTGTATCTAAACCTATTGTCCCCTCCAAATGTGCAACTGGAGAAAGTATCTGAGCATTTACCACAGTAGATGTAGCCAAAAATACAACTATACATCCCATCATCAGCAGAGTTTTATTCATTGCAATTCTTGATAAAAAATAGATTATAAATACCTTTTCAATATTATTTACATTCTTAGAATTTTATAAAAAAAGAAAATGCCCGTTGAAGAAAGTGAAACAGACAGATTTTTTTACTTTCTAAACAATCATCTGGTTTTTTACTAAAACCTCCAAAAATGTTAATATTTAATAGATTATACTGAAAAACATATGATCCGCGGAGATATCGATACTGAATCAGATAGAGTTGCAAATTCGTTCCTAATATTTTCTTTGTCTTATGTGATTTTATTAATAATATTGACGTTAACAATAGAAGCTCACTTATGGATAAGTATAATCGCATTTTCTTGCAGCTTTGTACTAACCTTAGGATATTATATAAGGTCAACTTTAAAAGGTGCAAAACTAAAAAAGGAATCTCCCAATAATCAACATCCATTTGATGTTGATGGTGGTTGAAAAAAACAAGTGTTCGTTTATTTTCCATTTCCACTCCTTTACTAAATTTCTGAGTTTGAGGGAGATGATTTTAGCACCATTCATAATTTCCATTAGGAAGTTTTTTAATTGCTGTTCATAGACATGGTAATTTTCTTTCTAGCCTCCATCCAAAATTAAATAAAACTGCAAATTTGAAAAAAAGAAAGAGGTTTAGTGAGTTGAACATATAATCCAAAAAGATCAAAACAACCTTTTTCCCCCCAATTGTTTCGAGTGGAATTCCTCCGAGAGCGAAGTTCATATTCCGACAAGTCCACTTTATTTGCTTTTTAATCCATATATTTTTAAAATAATTTTTTAAAATAAATATTCTCCAATACAAAAATTATAAATATTAGAAATCGTGTTGTAGTATTATTAATATAAATAACTGTTGGTTCCATGATTCGTACAAAAGTGATAAATGATTCTACTGATTTAGTATCTATAATGAGGGCATTTGATTCTCCAACAAAAAAAGAAGTTTTTTTTGAAATATCAAGGGATTGGATACCAACAAGCGCGATAATTGAAAAATTCGGTACAAAAGGTCAAGACGCCCTTGAATCTTTTGACCATATGAAACTTGCAGAAACTAAGTGGACTACACCCGAAGAAGGCATTGAGGGAAGACCTCAAAAAATGTACCGCTCTTTTTACTCGCTGTTTAACATAAACATTTCTTGCCCTGTTAACGAAATAAGTGAAATTTTTACTATTTCTGCCTTAGATGATAATAGTTTCAAAAAACTAGAGGATGAAATTTATCAGTTTATTGGAGAAACCGGAACCTTTGGAAATAAAGTATCTGAAAACTTTCATCTGTCCAATGCTGCTTTAAAAGCATTGGTAAAGCGATCAAATAAATTCTACTACACTGGTCTAAAGATTATTAGAAAACAAGATTGATTATTTTTTACAATTGTTTTTTAAGGAAACGTTATATTCTGTCTGTAATGGAATACGAAGTGATGCTTCAGGCTTTTTGGCTTATACTTCCTGCTTATATTGCTAATGCGAGTGCTGTATTGGTTGGAGGAGGGATGCCTGTTGATTTTGGTAAAACTTGGAGGGATGGAAAAAGGATTCTTGGTGACGGTAAGACTTGGCGCGGGCTTTTTGCTGGCGCTTTTATTGGGATGACTGCTGGTTTTGGTTTAGCTGTTGTAGCTAAGTATATTGCACTTAGTGATTTTGCTTTTTTAAATCTAAGTGATTTCGAGGGATTTCCTCTGATGATTCCAATAATTTTTTCGCTTTGTTTTGGTGCATTAACTGGTGATGTCACCAAAAGTTTTTTTAAAAGAAGAATGGGAAAAAATCGTGGTGAAGACTGGATTTTGTTTGATCAAATTGACTTTATTGGAGGTGCATTATTGTTTAGTTTTTTGGTTAGTGGACTATTACAAGTATCGGGACTTACGCCTGAAAACTGGTTTTTTGAAAACTTTACTTTATGGCATATTTTATTTCTCGTTATTATAACACCATTCATTCATCTTACTGCCAACTTTTTACATAAAAAAATGCATTCTGTCAATACAAAAAGATAAAGTATTTAGACTATCGATTATTTTTGTATTTCATTTAATGGTGATTTTATGGCCAAAAAATCAAATTCTACCAATGCCCGGGTCAAAGAACCTAACACGAGATCAATGAATGAAGATTTAAAACAGTGGTTAACAGAAAAGGACAAAGAAAACTTATCTAAAAAAATTAAAACACATAAAAAAGTTAAAAAGCCACATGGGATGTGTCAGGTTTGCGGTACAAAAACCGCTAGCGAAGTCTGTATAAAATGCGGTAGATCGGTGTGCAGCTCATGCTATTTTAATCTAGTGGGTCTCTGTGAAAAGTGCTTAACAAAAGAGACTGCAGAAAAGTGGAAGAATAAACGGCCAGATTGGGAAAAAATTCTCGGTGTTGATTGGGTGGATTAGTTTTTCTTTTCTCTTTTTATTCTTTCTCCTTCCAGGTATAAGGAGAGCATAGCTCTTGCTGTTCTCCATGATGACGGATAGATAGGTACTCCTGCTACTTTGAGGTCGAGGACAAGGTCTTCAAATTCTTTTCCCCCGACCCAGAATCCTAGTATGGGTTTTTTATATTCTTCATGTAGTTTTCTTTCTCGTACCATTTTGAGTATGGCTCCGGTGTATTCTCTTGGACGGGCATATCCGCCGTGTACTGACGCAACGATAATACCGTCGATGTTCGGATCTTCTAATAGTGCTCGTGTACATACCTCGTATCTGTAGAATCCTGCCTCAGCTGATAGATCTACTGGGTTATTTGGCCTGATAAGATCTGGTAATATTTTGTCGATTTTCTTGTAAGTTTTTTCAGAAAGTTTTGGTATGCTGAGACCATTTGTTTCACATGCGTCTGTGAGAAGTATACCAAGTCCTCCACCGTTTGTGATTATTCCAACTCGGTTTCCTTGTGCGGGTGGTTGTCCTGCTAGTGCTCGCGCCATGTCAAAGAGTTCTACTACGTCTCGGCAGCGTATTCCACCTGCCTGTTTAATAGCAGCATCGTAGATTTCATCGCTTCCTGCCATACTGCCTGTGTGTGATGCAGTTGCCCTAGCTCCGGCTTTGCTTCTCCCTGCTTTTACTACTAGGACTGGTTTGTTGCAGGCTTTTATACTATTCATGAAAGCTTGTCCATTTGTTACTCCTTCAATATATAATCCTATTACCTTTGTCTCAGGATCCTGGCTGAAATAGTCAATAAGATCATCATCATCGATATCTAGCTTGTTTCCTACTCCTATAATCTTTGATAATCCTACAAATTCATTATTGGCTAGGTAAATCATGCCCATTCCAAGGGCTCCACTTTGACTGATCAGTGCAAGATTTCCTTTCCTGGGCATTCCAAACGCAAAGGATACATCGAGATTTTCTGAGGCGTTTTTGTATCCCATTGTATTTGGACCGAGTATGCGCATTTTAGAACCTTTAACATGTTTTTTTATTTCATCTTCTAATTCATGATTGCCTACTTCACTAAATCCAGAGGAGATAATAATTACACCATGTACATTCTTTTGTACGCATTCACTGATGACCTCAGGAACTATTTTTGCAGGTACTGCAATAAGAGCAAGATCAATTTCACCAGGAACCTCTGTTATTTTTTTATAGCACCTAAGACCCAATATATATTTTTCACGAGGATTAATAGGATAGACTTTACATTCATAGTCTGAAATAAGAATATTTTTTAGCGCAGCATTTCCTATCTTTGTAAAGTTTTTCGAGGCTCCGACAACTGCTATACTTTTTGGTTTGAAAAATGTTTCAAGTTCTTGTTTCATGTATCCCCTTCGTCTTCAAATTTTTAGCAAGCATTCCAGATAATGTATTTAGTTACTTAAACGTAGCGCGTATTCCGGTATATTCCAAAATATACATTTTTATATATACTCCATCATGATTTGTATCACTTCTTTGCTATTTTTTGCCAGTCTATACTCCTCTAACGGTTGCTTATTGAGTTCTAAAAAATGAGGTGCCCATTTGTAAATATTTAAAATATCTTTAGCATGTTCTTTCTCTCCCAGTATGTAAAGTGCTGATGCAAATGCCTCGAGTGTTGTCAGCTTAAACGGTTTGCCGTAGTTTACCGGATTGGCTGCAACCAAAAATGGTAATGCCCTAGAAATATTTTCTTGATCCAAGTATTCAAAACTATTTTCTGCATTTTTCCATGAGCAGTCTATAGCCAATATCCCGTTTTTTTTAGCGATTTTAAGATCTTCTTTTGAAAGACTTTTTTTAGCAAATGGATTTAATAAAATAGCATGTTTTGGTACTTTTCTTATATTTTTCTCAAGTTTTACAAAACCGAATTTATGTAGTTTTTTTGCACTGCATTTTTTCGGGTCATCTTCATTTGCGTGATACACGATAAGCTGGATTTTTCTTTTCATCTTTCACCTATCTTAATGTCAAAAACGACGTGACTCACACCAGGGGCATATGATTTTATATAATTATATTTCAAAAGTTTAGCATTCGTATCGTATTTTTTAGATATTTCTTGAACAAATTTCAAAGACTTCTCTGGAATCAACTCATTAGGAAATACATCATGATAATGAATAATTCCTGTACCGTTTTTTAGACAATCTATAGCAGTTGGTAAAAATCTATATGTATCATCAATGTATCCCATTATAACTCTATCAGCAATATTTTTTGGTGCCATTGATCTATTGTCTCCAAGCAATGGTTTTACTACCGAGGTTACGTGATTTAATACGATATTTTTACATAAATACTCATAAGCAATGGGATTGATCTCACAAGAAAAAATCTTTTTTGGTTTACTATAAACTGCCATTGGTATTGTAAAATAACCAATGCCTGCAAAAAGATCAACAACTGTTTCATTCTTATTTGAAATGTTTGCCATGCGTTTTCTTTCATCCATGTTCCCCGATGAAAACATGATTTTCTGCAAATCTAACTTGTATCTAATGCCGTTTTCTTTATGAATTGTTTCAGTATTTTTAGAACCGTAAAGTATCTCAACTTTTGGTTTCCGGTATGTTCCTGAAATGCCACCGACATCATTGAGAACTGTTTTACAATGAAGAATTTCAGCGTACCTTTCACCTATTTTTTCTTGATATTTTCTAAGACTTTCGTTCAATTTAACGGTCAAGACATCTCCGATTTTTTCCCATTTATCTGGAAGGCAACAAATTAACTCTGAAGGAATTTCATTTGAAAGTAATTTTTTTATTTGGCTTAGAGGAGTTTCAATCATGGCAATATTGCTTAATAGATTTAAACTATAAAATTTAATTCCCGAGTTTTTGTATCCAACAACTCTATTTACCATAATTCTATTCTCCTACTAAATGGATTTATTTCCCTATGCTCTCCGTAAAAATCAGGAAAATATAATGCGAGATATCAGAAATACACTTGATGCGAGAAAACATTTTGTCTTTGAATCAGGAACTGGCTCTGGAAAAACCATTTGTGTGCTTTCTTCGACTCTACAATATGCACTGGAAAACAATAAAAAAATAGTTTATGCAACTCGTACAAATGCTCAGCAAAGGCAAGTCATACTGGAGTTACGCGCAATTCGAAAGAAGATGAAAGATAAACGAATTTTTGGGTTAGGAATACAAGGTCGAACCAATATGTGTATTCTTGCAAAAAATGATCCTGAAATCGGAAATGGCACGTCTGAAGAACTTTCAAAATTCTGTTCAAATCAAAAGAAAAAGGTATTGTCTAACAAGAAAAACGAAGGCTGTAAATATTATAGAAAATTTATTGGGGATAAACAAAAGATCGACACGATCTTGGAATGGACAAGGCAAAAATTACCTACTGCGGAGGAATTTGTAGAATATTGTAAAAAAAACACAGTATGTCCTTATGAAATGAATAAAGCACTCATAAGAGAAGCGGTAGTGATCGTTGTCCCTTACATTTATGTTTTTGATAAAACTATTCGAATTATGCTTTTTGATTGGCTATCGACATCTGAAGATGATATACTATTGGTGGTTGATGAAGCACATAATCTCCCTGATTATCTAAGAGATTTATTTTCTGCACAACTTAGTGCATGGATGCTTAATGGTTGTGTTTTTGAGGCTGAAAAGGTCGGTGATCCTTCTATAGCTAATGGAAAAATCTCTGTTTCAAAATTTTGTAAAATATTATCAGAAATTGTAAATGATCTAAGAGATACATATGTTTACGGTATTTTAGAGAATGGCATCAGAAGAAACACGCACGTTAAGAGTGATGCGTTTATCCCATCTCATGAACTAGAGTCAGAGATTTTATCTCGATTGAAAATCACAAGCATAACCCTTCGTGATATCATCAGCGATTTAATTGCATATGGCGAAAAAATTCAGGATTATAGACAAAAAGAAGGTAAACTTCCTCGTTCTTATATCCATAAGCTCGGTATCTTTTTGGAATTTTGGATAACAGTCGAAATGGATCGATATATCAAATTAGTTGTTGATTCAGCAGATGGCAAAAATCCGCGCATCGAGGCATATTGTTTAGATCCGTCTATTGGAACTGGCATCATAAATGAATTTCATTCTTCCATTCATATGTCAGGTACATTGAAACCTCTTGAGGAATATCGTGACTCACTAGGTCTTTCGCAATATACCGAACTAGTTTTTTATCCTTCTCCCTTCTCAAGGGAAAATAGAAGAATATTTTTCACACGTGATGTTACAACAAGATATGAGGAGATAGCAAGAGATAAAACAATAATTTCAAGAATGTGGCAGCATATTACCAATATCTGCAATACCTTTCCAAAGAATACTATGGTATTTTTCCCTAGCTTCAACATACTCTCCATGTTTCGGAATAAGGGATATTTTACTGATATTGAGCGCTGTTTGTATGTAGAAGAACAAGCTATGTCTCAATCAGATTTGATGGATTTGGTAATAGATTTTAAGAGATGTGGAGTGGAAAATAGTAATGGCGCTGCTCTTTTTTCGGTTATAGGTGGAAGGATTAGCGAAGGAATGGATTTTCCAGCTGAACAACTTGAGATAGCAGTGATAGTAGGAATTCCCTATCCAAAACCTACGGCCAGACAGCGAGGTCTACAGAGATATTACGATCTAAAATTTGGCAAAGGTTGGGAGTATACAGTTAATGCACCAGCTGCAAGAAAATTACTACAATCTATTGGCAGGCTTATTCGTGATGAGAATGACCGTGGTGTAGCTATTGTTCTGGACAAGAGAGCACCGCGTTTTAAACAGTATATTAGCGATATGAGGGAATCAAAAAATCTTTTAGCCGATATTAGTAGTTTTATGAATAGATGAGTTTATTTGGGAAGCAGATCTGGAATCCCATCTTCTATGGAGTATGTACACTTACATTTTTCACAAGTGAAACTCCCTGTAATTATCTCCCCATTTTCTTCTTTTTCTACCTTCAGTTTTAAATCTCCTTTGCATGTTGGACAGCAAAGAATGTTTACCAAATCTTTTTTCATGTTCTCATCTCCCCTTGTTAGTATTCTCCTAAAAAAATTAGTCTATTTTTTCCTAAATCTGAATCATATATAAACGCCCATTTGTCATCAGTTATTTTTTTCGCTTCTTCTAACTTTTGTATGTAATTTTTGACCTGAGAATCCATGAGGTCAGCATAATGTAAAACGAACGCTTCAACGATCTTTGGCATTCTGGGTGAACCAAATTCATATTTTCCATGGTGGCTAAGAATTAAATGACTCAACTGAGTTTCAAGCTCTTTTGAAAAATCATTTCCACTCTTTCTTATTTCTTCGACTTTTTCTTTTATCCATCTATCTCCTATCACAATATGCCCAATGAAATTCCCTTTTTCTGTTTTGTCTATTGCAGCGCCATACTTATACTCCTTTAGTTTTCCTACATCGTGAAGTATTGCACCGCAGATAAGCAGATCTTTGTTCATGCCTGAGTACATCTCATATATGTTTTTACATAATCTTATCACACCTATGGCATGTTCTAGATTTCCGCCTACATAGTTATGATGATGTGACATTGCAGATGGCGAATGGGTATACTCTTTAACAAAATCAGGGTCGTCAAAAAACATTGAAAGCAGATTTTTTAGTTGTTCATTTTTGATTTCTTTGATGTATTTTTTAATTTTTTCATATAGCTCTTTTATTTTATCTTCATCTAATGCTGGAATAAAATCACTTGCATCATATTCACTAGGGGTACATTTTCTTATTCCACCTACGGTTTCATTAATGGATATCTGAGGTTTTTCACCATATGATTCTACATTTCCAGATCGCACTTGTACTACGTCTCCAATTGAAAAGCTATCATGCAATCTTTTTACGCGATCTTTGTTTTCTCCACCCCAGAATTTTATGCTAATCTCTCCTGTTTTATCTGCTGCGACAAAACTAAACCACGTTCCCCTTTTGTATGCCTTTAGAGAATTTTTGATTTTCACAGCAAAAAAATCGTTTACAACATCTCCCTCTCTAAGATTTTCTACGAACTGTTCTTTTTTTCTTTTACCACTATCTGTTTCAATCATGGTCTGCTCTTTTTTCTTATCATAATGGTATATATCAGTCATCTTTACTCTCCAATTATCCTATTTTTTGATATACTTAGAGTTTATACATTTTTCCTTCTCTAACTATTTCAACGTTTAGTGGAAATTTTTTAAACATCTCAGGGTGTTCGGTATGGATAGGATAGAGTATCTTTGGACCTATTGTTTGAATAAGTTCTTTAAGATCTGAGCCGTTAATGTGTCCAGAACAGTGGGATTGAACAAATCTAAGATCAAAATGATTCAACCAGTTCTGCATTCTATCATATGATATTTCCATCTCTTCATTAAATGGCTCCGATAAAGAGTGTATATACACACCGTTTTTTGGCTTTAAATCGACAAGGTTGGTGAAATACCAGAAGTTTAACACAACCATATATTGCGTAGGGTTTTTTGCGATATCTTCAGATTTTATTATATTTGGATATTTTAGCCTATCTTTAATAAATTTTTCAGTATAGTCTTCATCGATATACGTTCCTGTTTTTCTCTTGGGTTTAAGAAGCATTATGTTTTCATCTGTGCTACTCGGTGTCCTAAGTTTTTTATCTTTATGATATCTCTCCAAAAAACAAGCATGTTTGAAACTTATCACAAGTTTTTTCCCAAGTTCCTTTGCAATTTTATAAAATGTTGTAAACCTGTCAACATCTTTGAAGTTAAAGTCAACAATCGAAAGGTTGTTACATTTGAAAATCTCTTTTTTTGAGTCGTTATAGACTTTCCGCTCAGATTCATCTGTTCTTTTCCTATCTATTCTCGTTCCCTCTGTTATCATTGCAGTTGGTTTTGTTTCTTTTGCGGCATTTATAAAATCTGTTGTCATTTCAGAATGCAATCCATGCATCCTTAGATCACCAGTATAAACCACTGCTCCTTCTGAAGTATGTATTATAAATCCGTACGATCCAGGGACGCTATGGTCTACATGACTTGGCTCTATCTCTAGTGAATCAATAGATATTTTTTTCCCGGTTCTAAATGTTTTAAAGTCTCGTTCTATCGGAGATTTTCTGTAGTCTCGCCTAAAAATCGGTCTTTCTTTGTAATTAACAACCTCGCATTCAAGGTTTCGTTGACTTTGTTCGTCCACTGCATCTAGTATATATTTACAAGTTTCTCCACAGTATATAGGGATGTCTTTATGAAGAAATGAAATATAATTTGCATGATCTGCATGCGCATGAGATAAAAGAACTCCTGCAATATCAGGTTCTTCTGCTTTTCTCCCAAGATGCTCTAATAAATCCTCTCTATAAACGCCAGCGATATCAGGTAATAGTCGTAGTTCAAAAAAATCTTCAATGCCATTTGCAGTTCTTGGAGTTAAAAACTCTTCAAAATATAGTCCTCTTCTCTTAAAACCCATGCCGAAATCTAAGAATATCTTTGTACCGTTATCTTCTAGAAGGATTTTATTTCCCCCTATTTCTTCAACGCCTCCATAGAATGTTAGTTTAACCAAAGATTTCTCCCCGTCTCTTTTTAAAATACATTATTGCTACATAAATGTTAGTAAAATATTAACTACTAATGTTATCAAATACACAGAATAAAATTGAAAAAGGAAAATTTATTTTATGCTAACCTTGAAACCAGTCCCGCCTTTTTTCTTTTCCTTTTTCTCTAGAACAATATCAAGTATGCCGTTCTTGTAGGTGGCTTTTGTTGATTTTGGTTTTACTTTGCAGGGGAGATTAACAACTTTATGGTATTTGTGTTGAGGCGCATCAACCTTGATTTCAAAGTTACTCTCTTTTATGTTAAGATTGATATCTTCTTTTTCCACTCCAGGTATTTCAATGGTAATTGCAACATCATCTTTTCCTTCGATAATATCAGTTAATGGTTCTCGTTCCTCTGAAATCATGGAGTTTCCCTTTGGGGTTTTAGTAGGACGGTTACCAAATTCTTGGATCCTTGGTTTGCCGTCTGGGCCTATTTTAAAACTTAACCCACGAATAAAACTTTTATTTGATTCAATTCCGCCGTGGAGCATATCCTCAAATAAATCTTTAAAATTGGAACTGTCAAACCATTTTTGCATTTCATCAAATATTTTTTCAAATTCATCATCACCAATGAAATCAAACGGATTTTTTCTTCTTCTATCCTTATCTTCATCAAATGGTTCCATTTTTTGTTTCTCCTATAAATTTTCCAACATAATACTTGCAAGAACTTCTATTTAATACTTTCGCTCATCATTTTTCAATTCTTTTTCTAACTCTTCTAATATTTTTCTTGTTCTTCTGCCTAGCTTTTTCGGTGTTTTTACGTGGACTTCAACATACATATCTCCATACCCGCGACTGTTTAACCACGGCATACCTTTGTTGTTCAGTCTGAATATCTCTCCGCTATCAGTGCCCTCAGAAATTTTTAGCTTTTCATTTCCTTCAAGCGTCTCTACGTCTATTTTTTCTCCTAAAGCAGCGTCTGTAAATGAAATATCTATTTTCTGATAGAAATCCGCACCTCTTCTTTTGAATTTAGGATGATCTTTAACATGAATGACAACATACAGGTCACCGCTTTTTGCCCCTTTCCCTGGGTATTCTCCTTGTCCTGCAAGTCGAAGTTGAGCTCCTTCATCCACACCTCTTGGAATCCTAATTTCAATTTTTCTAGTTTTTTGAATGGTACCCCTTCCCCTACAGGAGGGACACAGCTCCTCCACTATTGTTCCTTGACCATTACATTTTGAACAAGTGCTAACTTGAGTAAACATGCCAAATGCAGTTCGTCGAGAGACTCTCATTTGTCCTGCCCCGTTGCAATGCGGACAAGTTTTAGGTTCCGTTCCAGGCTTAGCGCCACTACCGTTACAAACATTACAAATTTCAGTTCTTGGAACGTTTATCTCTGTTTCTAAGCCTTTGTATGCATCTTCTAAGCCTATTTCTATATCGTATCGTAAATCGCTACCTCTTCTCGCACGTGGTCGTCTATCAAAACCCATTCGATGTCCAAAAAATCGCTCAAAGATATCGTCAAATCCAAAATCAAAGTCAAAACCCCTGCCTCTAAAGATATCACCAAAGTCTGCACCTCGGAATATATCTTCGTAGCTGTATCGTTGATCTATGCCTGCATGACCATACATGTCATACATCTTTCTTTTCTCATCGTCATAAAGAACTGCATACGCCTCAGATATCCCTTTAAATTTTTCTTCTGCACCCTTATCTGGGTTTTTGTCAGGATGGTATTTTAATGCTAGTTTTCTATATGTTTTTTTAATCTCTGATTTACCAGCATTTTTATCTATACCAAGAATTTCATAGTAGTCTCGTTTTGTCATTGCTAGCGACTGTAAATTAAAAAGGAGTATATCATTGTTATCATGAGACCTTCAATTATTGCTTAGTAATTACTAAATCCTCAGCAAGATCATATGAAAGATTGCATTATATGCGAAAGGATATCTCCTAAGAAAAACGAAACTAAAAAACCAGCGAGCAAAGGTATCATAAAGGGAATTTTAGGTGTAATCCATATTTCTTTTATACCTTCGTTTTCAAATGCCTTCAATTCTGCATGGGTATCAAATTTCTTAGGCATATAGGAAAACTTTCTCTTTCCATTCTTTATTTTCTCTAAAGGCCACACAAATGATTGTTTTGCCTTTTCAATACCCATTTTATATCCCAAAACACAGTACGGAAATTCAACATTTCCCTTAATTATGTTGTATATCAATAGGCTCAGTGGTATTAGGATAAATAGTATGATTGCGTTTGAAAATATTACCCAGGAGAATGGCATAACAGATTCTTTCCATAATGGAAGTTCAAGTAATGCTGGTTCTAAAGGGACAAGTATTGCTAGAGCCATGATTGCCTTTGCATCAGCTCCACCAAAAATCAATTTTAATCTAAAAAGTACATACATAAATGCAATCATAATAGGTATAAAAACTAGGTAGAGTATGTTGTCAAATCCTGTAGTAAAGTACTGTACGGCCAGCAAGGTCGCGCCAATTGATCCCATTATTACCCAGAGCATGTTTGACGCTCTTCTGGTTTTTAAATCTGTGTATGACGCATAGGAAAGTATTATTGTTCCTACACCAAGTCGTATTATATCGAGCAATAGTTTAGTGTCTAACATAATTAACTAGAGGATAACAAATTTATCCATATTAATGTAATGACTAACCTTTGTATGTTATGTATTGGCAATTGCCAATTACCCGTCCTCTGTAAAATATTGATACCGTATATGTACCTGTTGTTAATCCTGTTAAAGTGATGTAATCTCTGACATTTATCTCGCCATCACCCCCGTCATTTATAGATGCGTTTCCCTCAGCTTTACCACTATCTTTATTAATTATTTTGACGGAGACAGAAGTTTGCGGTAAAGGCCCGTTTTGTACGTTAATAATTAGTATATAATCGCCCTCTCGCATCATGCTGACGGATGGAACTATTTTTTCTGAGCCAAAAAGTCCGGTGTGATATCCCCACACAATAACTGCTAATGATAGTGTTATAGCAACAAAAATTATGACAGAAAATGAACTAGATATCGCTTCATTATCTTCTCACAATTTCTTATTTTCTTTCATCTTTTCCACATGTAGCTTACTAGTTTCATATCCCTATCAATGATATGACCAAAGGCATGGAAAATTAAATTAAACAAATATAAAATAAAAGAAGAGAGGAGTGGTAAAATTTCAACCACTTTTTAAATTAACTTCTAGTATTTAGCTTGAGGACTCTTGTAAATTGTACTACCTGTGGCAGTATCGGATAACATAAACGTGAAGTAACCGTCTCCACTTGCCACTATAGTAAACGTATCCCCTGCATTAACGTACCCTGCACCAGTAACTTCATTAAATGTAATGGTTGCGGCATCTACTTCACCTGAAGCATTCAATACCACCGCGTTGTATGAAGTATTTAGTATTGCTTCTCCCTCTATCCCAGATACTAGCCATATTCTTGTGTCGGCGGCATCATTTTGTGAAAATAGATTCATAGACAGTGTTGATGTCTTCGTAGCTGTTCCACCAATCATTCCACTAACATAGACATATACTGTTGCAGCTATTGCTACGGTTATAGCAACCATTAGAATAACACCGATAACGGCAGATACTGCTTCTTCCTCACCATTTATAAATTTCTTATTTGCTTTCATATTCCCATTCTCTCCTAGCCAAGTTTTGGCTTTTTAGCATTAATAACATACTTGGTATATATACTTTTTGAATTATATCTCCATGTTCTTTAAATCTTTCAAATCCATACATTCTCTCTTATCTCACCAAATATGTTACCTTAATACTGTGCCATATTTTATCACCTACAGTATTTAAATTTAACTTGGAAAACTACCAAAATCATAAGATTCTCAATTTGTAAAAATGACGCATATTAAAACTCAACCAATAATTTAACAGAAATATTTATTAGAATAATACCAGCTTACCTATTTGTAAAAAAAGAAATGGGATGCTATAAAGGAAATTTGCTTTAGAGCATTTACTAAACATATTTGGGATGGGATAAAAATGTCTCCTCTACAAACAAATAAAAATATAAAGCAAACTAATCAAGTAGATACTCTTTTATTGCCAGTTACAGGGATGGTTTTTTCAAAAAAACTGACTTCAAAAGAAAAGCCAGAAAAAAATTCAATTGACTTTCATTTAGAAATAATGAATAAAATCGATAAGTTACTCAAAGAACATGAGAGCGAAACATTCTCTTCAGATTCAATTGCCGAACAACAGATAAATAACTCTCCAGAAGAACCTCCCGTAGAAATAAGAGCTCCTCTGAATAAAAGAATTGGTCTGTCCGAGATTGAACCGGGTATAAAACCTGATGATATTTTTACAAATAGGGAAACAATACCAGAGGAATTTAAGACAGATCTTTCAGTCACCAACACTCCAGATTTTAAAGAAGATGTTCCACAAATGAAAGAAACAGAAAACGAACATATCGAGATTATTGATCTAGATTCTTTATCAGTAGGTGAAGTAACTTCTCAAAAAAAATCAATCTTACTTCTTGATGAAGATCGTGGAGTGAAACATCAAACTAGCAACATCTCAAAGAACATATCTGATTCAGACAATATTTCAAGTAAAAAAGTAGAAGTCATAGACACAAAAGAACTCAGTAACAAAAAATGCAACAAAGTATTTTCTAAGATGATGCAACAACCAAATGAAAATGAGAAGAAAGCACAGGTATATTATCTAAATAATGGGAGTCAACAAAAAGAAAACAAACTCAAAGAACCAGAGTCAGAGCGATTATATATCCCTACAAATTTTGGGGACAAATTAAGACAGCGGGAGGCGAAAGAAGGGGAAGAGGAACTAAAACGAAAAAAGAAAGAATTGAAAGAAAAGGAAAATGAACTAAAACGAAAAAAGAAAGAATTGAAAGAAAAGGAAAATGAAGCAGAGAAGCTAGAAAAATTAGAAGTGAAAAAAGCGATGCTGGAGGCGAGGGAAAAAGAAAAAGCAGCTAGAAAAGCCGAGAAAGAGAAGGAAGTTGAACTAAAAAGACAAGAGAGGGGAAGTGAAGAAGAGAAGTTAGAAAAATTAGAAGCGGAAAAAGCAATAATAGCAACAAAGGAAAAAGAGGCCACTAAACAGGAAACCGTTTCTCCAACAAAACCAATATCTGAAATTGAGGGGCTTACAGAATGGACATCATATGATACAGAAGAAGAAATTCCTACTGGAGAATCTGTAAGTGAAGAAAGTGTCAAAGAACAAATAGTTGAGTTGCCCGAAGAGCCCAAAGAGGAAAAACCTTTTGATGAAGATCAAGAAAAAATATCCAAGGAAAAAGAAATAGAAGCTAGA
>JAUWBM010000127.1 GCA_030601705.1 Thermoplasmatota archaeon | reverse complement strand
CGCTCTTTCTAATCTTGATAGAATGTCATCACGCATGGGTCTTCCAAGAACTGTACGAGAGACTGCTGCTATGATTTATCGTAAAGCGGCATCAAAGAAGTTGGTTAGAGGTAGAACCGTCGAAGGTGTTTCCGCTGCAGCCTTGTATGCTGCATGCAGACAGTGTCATGTACCAAGAACACTTGATGAAATAAGTAATACAGCAAATATGTCAAGGAGGGATATTGGGAGAAACTATAGATACATCGCCCGTGAATGAAAATTAAAATTGAAGCCTACAACACCTCAGGATTATATTCCAAGATTCTGCAGTGAGTTAAAGCTCAATGGCGAGGTTCAAGCGAAAACATTAGAGATTTTAAAAGAAGCTGCAGATAAAGAACTTACAAGCGGTCGTGGTCCTACAGGTATTGCAGCAGCATCTCTATACATGGCATCGGTACTTTGTGGTGAACGGAGAACACAACGTGATATAGCAGACGAAGCAGGTGTAACAGAAGTAACCATTAGAAATAGGTACAAAGAGCTTGCAGAAAAACTAGATATAGAGATTACGTTGTAGTCATCAATTACTTAGTTTTTGCTAAGTAAAAACCATCCCCTGTGTAGGTTTTGGAGGATAGAAAGGGATTGAAAGGGGTATTTCAAAAGGAGAAACAATGTTCAGTCCCCGACGGGAGCATTATTTTTCATGTTTTTAATATGTTTAATTCTGTAATAATTCTCCTTGTCCGTGGACTAAATTTTTTAGAATACTGATATAATTTTTCAAAATTAAATTCGGATAAATCCATATCATTGACCAAAGATGCTGCTCCACCAACAGGTAGTTTTCCTGCATTTGCACATCTGATATAGATAAAATCAAGTAATGCTTTTTCAGGTTCAGCAGTTAACACTATTCCTTCTCCCCGATAACCCCAAAACAGGGATTTACAAATCTGATGATATTCATATACTGCCTGATTAGTTCTATATGTATATGGCAATTTTGTGGATATCAGTGTTAGCGTATAGGTTGCTTGACTTAGTACACCATGTTTTGAGAGTGCATATTCCATAGAAAGATAAGACGGATAGCGGATAACCATTGATATTTCCTCAACAGACAGAGAAGTGAATGGATTTTCATACCACATGTGGGCTGCACGACGAATAACATCTGCTTTAACAAGACGTGTCAATTGAACTGAAAGCGAGGAACTATCTTCCCCCGTCAACTGTACAAGATCAGAAAGTGAAAATAATTTTTTTTCTTTATGCCGTTTGAAGAAGCCCAACCATTCATCAACTTTCATTGTTATTTACCTACAGTAGATTTTCTTTTTTAGTCAATATTTTTTAACCTTTTCTGCTTCTTTTGCGACTCTATTTGCAATTTCATCAAATATACTGCTGTATTGGTCAAAGATCGATACAGGAAGAAATCGCATCATTTCATTGGAAAGAATCGAGACGCCTTCCTTTCTAAGTTGTTTACTTGCTTTTAAAAGATCTTTTTTCAATTCTACAGAGGCGATTTCATAATCGCCCGCCTTTTTTATAACAAGATTCCATGGAATTGCGATTTGTTTTTCAACAACGAGGAAATAAATATCCCATATATCTCTACCTTTTAGATAAGGACGATTACCTAAAGCCGTCAACTTGTCTGCCAAGATTTCAGACGAATCTTCCACTCTTACTGCAGGATTCAACGGCGGATAATCTAGAATTCTTGGTTGATTTTGATATGATGGCACATATGCCAATTCAATGTGGATACGTAGTTTCTGATCGGGCATGTCTGAGATTGTTTTGAAAATAAGACGTTGCATATTCTTATCGTTTTTTTGAATCTTGATATCGACCTCTTCAAGAAAAGAAAATACCCCATGAACAAATGCTCGAATTTTAGAAATGTTCTTGGTAACATCAAATCTTTTTTTTCCTTCCCGGAGAACAAAATCTAGATCCTCTGAAAAACGCGGATTGCCATAGAATAATCTCAGTGATGTTCCACCCTGAAGCACCAGATCGTTAAACGCGTTCTCTCGACTCAAGCATGCAAGGATTGCCTTTTGCACCTCTTCTTGGAATACATGCTGTGTTTTTCTCCCAGTTACATCGCTTTTATTGATGATTTCTTCCCAAATCATAAATTTCACATCATAAATTTAACATTTTTGTTAAATTTTTTAAGTGAATGGATGTTAAATGGGTATATAAAATTAACGTCGGCAATGATCGCTTCGATTCAATGACTCCGCTTTAAAAAATGAAGTCTCTAAATATTGAATCGAGTGAAATCTTCGATTTCTAAGCTTGTGAATGTGATAGTAAATCCTGATTTCTTAACAATTATTAATGATATGTTTACTTACATAATTTGAGTATTTGGCGAAATTTCCCCTTTTACAATCGCTCCAAGACCAATAAAAACATTGTTCCCAATAATTGTTCCAATATTTATCATTGAGTTGATACCGGTCTGTACATTATCTCCCATAATCATTCCAAGTTTTCTTCTTTTGATATCAATTATTTTTCCATTCAAAACAACATTTATATTCCTTTTATCAAGCCGCAGATTCGCTATTTTTGTCCCTGCACCAAGATTGCAATTAAACCCAATAACAGAATCCCCAACATAATTTTGATGAGGAATACAGCTGTTATCCATAACTATGGAATTTTTAACCTCACACGCATTACCAACATGACAGCTATTACCTATAGATGTATAAGGTCGAATATAGCAATTTGGCCCTATTTTACAATCACTCCCAATGAAAACTGGCCCTTCTATATAACTGCCAGGAAGTATTGTACTGTTCTTGCCAACGACGACAGGGCCTTTCATAGTGACGTTTTCTTCAACAACCCCTTCAATGCTTGTAGTTCCCTTCTTCAACAGTTCTTCATTAGCATCCAAGAGGTCCCATGGATAGACAACATCTCGCCATTCCTCCAAATGTATACCTTCAAACGTTGATTCCTTCGATAAAAGATTGATTGAATCAGTAATCTCATACTCCCCTCTCTTGGATTTCCCTGTCATTTTAATAACATCAAAAATAGATTTGCTAAAATGATATATACCAGCGTTGATAACATTTGAAAAAGGTTTTTCCATTTTTTCATAAATCTTGACAACATTTGCTCCCTTAGTTTTCACAAGCCCATATTTATCGGGGTTTTCTACCTCTACAAGCCCCATACTTGATTCTTTATTCACAATATTTTGTATATCATGCGCTCCAAAAATAGTATCCCCACATAAAACAACAAAATCGTCAACAAATGCTTCAGCCATACTGATAGCATGCGCGGTTCCAAGCGCCTTACCCTGATTCACATACTGTATGTTCACATCCCATTGTTTACCATCGCCAAAATAGTTACGCACCATCTCGCTTTTATACCCAACAACAAAAAGAAACTCCTTAAGACCCGCATCTCTAGCATTCAATAGATTCCATTCCAAAAGTGGTTTATTCGCAATGGGAAGCATCACCTTCGGTCGAGTATATGTCAAGGGATGCATCCGTTTTCCTTCACCAGCAGCAAGGACTACACATTTCATACTCTCACTCACTCAACGGTCACTGATTTTGCAAGATTCCTGGGCTTATCAATCGAACAACCTCTTAGATTTGCAACATGATACGCAAGAAGTTGAAGAATAACTGCAATTGGAATACAGCTAAGCAATCCTCCATTGGAGGGGAACCGAATGACAAAATCAGCATGTTTTTCTATTTCAGTATCCTTGTCATCTGCAACTGCAATTACTGGAGGACCTCGTGCCTGTACCTCCCCGATATTGGCAAGGACTTTCGCATAAGTAGCATCCTTCGTAGCAATTGCCACAACAGGAGTATCCTCTGTAAGAAGCGCAAAGGGTCCATGCTTGAGCTCGCCAGCGGCAAAACCCTCGGCATGAATATAAGAGATCTCCTTAAGCTTCAACGCACCCTCCAAAGATAACGGATAATTGACACCCCGTCCAATATAAAACACCGACGTCGCACCCTTGATTCGGTTAGCAATTTCTACAATCTCCTCACTTCGATCCAACACCTGTCGCAGCTGTTTCGGTAACGCCTTCAACTCAAGGATATACTTGTATACTTCATTTAATCCTATCCTATTTCGCAACACCGCAAGTTTTAACGCAATCAAAAACAACACGAGTATCTGAGAAGTAAAGGTTTTTGTTGCTGCAACACCCACCTCCGGACCAGATTGCGTGAGTACAAACCCATCCGCTATTCTAGTTGCCGTGCTTCCAATAACATTGGAAACAACCAGGGTCTGACACCCCGCGTTCTTTCCCGCTCTAATAGCCGCTAACGTATCCGCTGTTTCACCAGATTGAGTAACAGCAATAACAAGCGATGAACCTTTTTTCACTCCAAAATATCGAAACTCCGAAGCCAACTCCATAATAACAGGAATACCCGTGAGACGCTCGATGAGATACTTCCCAACCCAACCCGCATAAAAGGACGTACCACAGGAAACGATATGAATAGAATCAAAATCAGCAGTAAGGAGCTTTTCAACCCGTTCAGGAAACAGTATCGATTGCTCTCTTTCAAACACCCTTCCTTGCAACGTCTGATAGATAGCATTGGGTTGCTCATATATCTCCTTTAACATAAAATGAGGAAAACCAGATTTCTCAGCATCCTTGATATCCCAATCGATAATCGTTTCCTCTCTCTCAATTTTCTTCTTGGTATCATCAAAAACAGATATAGACTGAGCAGTAAGACTACAGAGTTCCCCGTCCTCTAGATACACCGCCCTATTTGTATAGCTCAATATCGCGGGGATATCTGACGCAAGAAAGTTCTCATTATCCCCAATGCCAATAACCAGTGGACTTTCCCTCCGTGCTCCAACAAGTTTTCCTGGCTCATCTTCATGAACGACAGCAAGTGCATAGGAGCCCTGGATTTTCTTAAGAGCAGAAAATACAGCATCCTCCAAATTTCCATTATATGACTCATCGATTAAATGGACAATAACCTCAGTATCTGTCTGAGACGTAAATTTATATCCCTTTCTCTCCAAATCTTCCCTCAGTGTTTTAAAGTTCTCAATGATCCCATTATGAACCAAAGCAATCTTTTTATTATTGCATACATGAGGATGAGCGTTTTCTTTAGTTACTTTCCCATGGGTCGCCCACCGCGTGTGACCGATCCCAAGAGTTCCTTTATCGATTGGAACTTTTTTTTCCAAATTTGCTATCTCGCCAACATCCTTGAAAACCTGCAACTTCTCATCGATTACCCCGATACCCGCTGAATCGTACCCTCTGTAATCAAGTCGTTTCAAACACTTGATCAGCACGGATGGTGCTTTTCGAAATCCGATATAACCTATTATTCCACACACTCTACATCACGTTGCTTTGACTTGCAATATTCTTCATTATCCTCTTCAACGAACTAATTTCACATCCTCTGCCTATCAACATACCCGGTTCAACAACTACATTACTTCCAATAACACAGTCCTCTGCGATCATCACACCGATATTATCCAATTTATTAAACTCCTCTTCAATTTCAATGGTAGCCTTTCCAGCTATACTCGAGAAATTGCCCCCTATTACCGATCCCCTCCCGATAACCGAATGGGAAACAAACGAATTAGAGCCGATATGCACATCATTCATAATGACACTATTTCTGATTTCACTAAACGGGTGAACAACAGCGTTATTCCCAATGGTTGTAGAAGGGAAAATACATGCATTCGGGCCTATCTCACAGCCATCGCCAATAACAACAGGACCACTGATATAACTCCCTGCATAAATCTTTGTATTCTCACCAACAGAGATCGGCCCTTTCATGGTCACCCCGTTTTCAATAACACCACTCGTTGATGTTTTGGTAGTGTGAAGCATCCTCTCATTGACAATGAGGAGATCCCACGGGTAAACAATATCCATCCAGAAGTCTGAACGGATTGACCGGATTTTTTCACCACGGTCAACAACCGATTGAATAACATCGGTGAGTTCATACACACCCTGAGACGTTATTTCCTCTACCTTTTCGAATATCGAATCAGGGAACTTGAAGATACCTGTTGAAATGAACTTCTCACCTTCTTCTGAAGGTTTTTCAACAATTTCTTTGAGAATGTTTTTTTCTACAACAACAACACCATATTTCGATGGATGAACATGTTCTTTTATCAACATGGAATACTTTGATTTCTCTTTGAGCAATTTTTCAATACCGCGATGGTCGATGATGTTATCGCCCGATAAAACAAGGAAATCCCCGTCAATCAGATCTTTAGTTTGCAGTAACGCATGCGCTGTCCCAAGCTGCTTCTCCTGGATAACATATGTTATATTGATGTCTTCATAGTCTTTAAAATAATCCATGATCACTTCTTTTTTATAACCCACAACAAGGACAATCTCATTTATCCCGCTGGTTTTCACCGCATCGATAACATACTCTAACATCGGTTTATTCGCAACAGGCAGCATCACCTTTGGCATTGTCTCAGTAAACGGCCTTAATCTTCTTCCCTCGCCTGCTGCTAAAATGACAGCTTTCATCTCGGACACCTCACGTGTAAGCTTGATTCACATATTTTACATTTTCTCAGAATCACACCGCTTTTATGAAAATTTAGTAGAAATGATCAATAGTTGTGTAGAAAATACATGATTACCATAATTTGTCAAATTAGTGTTTGGAGTGAACCCTCTTATTAAATAATGTATTATTAATGGCTTTGCTCTAAAATTAAGGAGAAATACCGAATTTTAAGTCAAAAATATGAATTTATTTATAAATGTTTCTATGATGTAAAGTAAAGTGACATCGCCAACATTTCTTTTCACAAATTTTGAAATGTGAGCGATCACATCCATAATTTTGGGAATAACGGATGGGATCACTCACACCTGAAATAAGGGAATGTATAGTTAAAGCTTACAAAAAA
>JAUWBM010000060.1 GCA_030601705.1 Thermoplasmatota archaeon | reverse complement strand
TCCCGACGGGAGCACTCTAAACTTTAAAAATATGGTTGCAAATATTTGATTAAAATGAATGTAAGGATTTATTCTTAAAAACTACGAGTATGCCCTGCTTTTTTTGTTTTTTCTGCATTCTTTTTCCCTATTACTTCATCTATCTCCTTTACTAAAGATTCATACTCTTTGTTCGTTTTCTTCTCAATTCCTTTTCCCGGTAGTTTATCCACATTTCTTATTACAGATTTATATTTTTCATCCATTCTTCTTCACCTTTTTTTCAATATTTTGTGTGCTATTGTATGGCGTGTGATGCTCTGCCACCTATGTTATATAAATCTGCTGTGTCAAAATGTCAAAATGATAACATGCTTCTAGACTCCTATTTTCTCACAAAAAGTAGAATTTGACAAAAAAATGTAAGAACTAATAAACAGAGATTTATTTTTTTCAGCCGAAATCTTTTTAGTTATTAATACTTAAAGATCTTACGAATCATTCTTTTCCAAAACCTCATCAATTCTTTTCTTGAAATCTTCTATATCAAAAGGTTTCTCAATATAGTCCATAGCTAAAAAATTTCCAGCCTCCTCAGCAAAATCATCTGTTCTCGCCGTAATAAAAACCACGGGGATATCTCTCCATGATGAGTTTTCTTGTAAAATTTTAAGAGTCTCCCAGCCGCTCATCTCTGGCATCATGATATCCAACAATATAAGATCAGGAATTTCGTTATTCTCTAATAACTTAAGACATCGAACTCCGCTAGAGGCACATGTGACATTATACTCATCATCCATATTTTCTAACATTTGTTTAATGGATTGAAGATCATCCGGGTCGTCATCTACTACCATAATCTTTTTCATATTTGTCCCACCTCTTTTTACATAAATATATCTAAATTTCTAATGTTACAGAACTTTAATCCACCAACCTGTTTACATCCCTTCTAAAGTACTGCAATTAAGAAACAGCTCCAAAATATAAAACTGTTATGGTAACATGAGATTTCCGAGACTATAAGCTATCTATTTGCTTTTTTCATCTAGAAATAATTTTTATTTAAATAAAAAAAGAAAATTTACCGTTTCAATGTGACACCACGTTGATTTTGGTATGTACCTGAACGCTCATTGTAAAGGGCCTTTGGTGCTGTGGAAAGATGCTCAAATACAATCTGGCAGAATCTATCTCCAATTGGTATTTCGATATCTTGATCGCTTGAGTTAAAACAGCTAATGGTCAAAGTACCATGAAATCCAGCATCGACTTTTCCGAAACTTGCCAATATGCCTTTTCGCGCATAACTGGATCTAATCCAGAGCTGTGAAGAAATCCGCGGACCCATTTTAACAAATTCTTTTGTACTAATAGCAAACCATGTGAGAGGTGGAATTGATGCCATACCTTCTCTGATATGTTCCTCTGTTTTTTTTATGTAAACCTCATCAATTGATAAGTCATATCCATTTGGCGTTAGGTTTTTCTGATTAAAAGGCTCTATGCCAAGTTCACTGTTTTTAATTGAGTTCTCAATATCTTCGTCAGAAAGAATGGTCATAAATATCACCATTATTGGCCTTCTATTGTTATATTATTGATAACAACGTTTTCTAATGGCTTGTCATTTTTCACTGTTTTAACTTTAGATATGGTGTCGATAACATCCATTCCTTCAATCACTTTTCCAAAGACAGAATGATGTCCGTCGAGCCATGGTACCGGAGCTACTGTTATGAAAAACTGAGAGCCTCCTGTATTTGGACCTGCATTTGCCATTGAAAGCATGCCTTTTGTATCATGCTTTAAATCTGGATGAAACTCATCTTTTATTGTATATCCCGGTCCTCCTCCGCCAGTTCCATCCGGACATCCACCCTGTATCATAAAATTTGGGATTACACGATGAAAGATAAGACCATTATAGAATCCATCATTTGCAAGTTTGGTGAAGTTTCCTGTTGTTACAGGTGCTTTATCTTCAAAAAGTTCAATTTTAAAATTGCCTTTATTTGTATTAAATTCTGCTGTTCCATTCGTCATTTTTTCGTTCTCCTTTATTGATTTTCTATTGTTATGCTATTTATTATTACATCGTCTATTGGCCAATTTTGCATACCATATTTAGTTGTCGTATGTTCGGGATCTAATAATGCAATTGCCCTGACCACATCCATACCATCAATTACTACTCCAAATGCAGCATAACCATTGGGATCAACTCCTCCCGGTTCAAGATTAGGTTGAGGGCCATCATTGATAAAGAACTGACTTGTAGCACTGTTAGGATCATTTGTTCTTGCCATTGCAATCGCTCCATCAACATGACGTACTTCCTCATTGATTTCAAGATCGATTGGATCATTGGTATCCTTTTTAGTACCATTAGGATAAAATCCCCCTCCTTGAATCATGAAACCATCGATGACTCTATGGAATACCAAACCGTCATAGAATCCATCATTTGCATAATTGATGAAATTCTCACATGTATTCGGTACTTTGTCTTCATAGAGTTCAACTTTTATTGTCCCCATCGATGTATCGATAATTGCAATGGGATTTCCAACTACTCCATTACCTCCATCACCATTTCCATCAAATCCATTGCCATCATCACCGCTTCCACTAAAAAGATAAACTGCAGCGATGGCAACTATAGCAATAAATATGATAACGATTCCAATTCTCACTCCTTTTGATTCAAATACACTTTGTTTCTTTACTGGATTTGCCCTTTTTCTTTGACTTTTTTTAGATGCCATTGTAACACGACCCCTGATAATGCAGAAGACTTTTAAGAGTTTTTTGTAAATGTAAAGGAATAAGTTAGTCTTTAAATTTTATATACTATATCACATATAATTAATAATACAATGTATATGAAAGTAAAAACCTTTACAATAATATTATTCGCTTTACTACTCTTAAATACCACTTCTATCGATGTTTATTCAATAGTAGGTCAAAAAGAAGCATCATCCATCGTTGTAGGTCCATTTACACAAAATACACGACTAAACTCTATTCTTGTTATTTGGGAAACTGATATTCCAACATCAAATAATGAAGTTCATTGGGGATTAACCAGTGATTTGGGAAACGTTAGTTCTGAAAAATATGAATTTTTTTTCCAAAAACAAAATTTACATAATGTTAGATTAGACGGATTGATTCCTTCAACAAAATATTACTATAAAGTAATTTCAGATAGTATTGAAAGCAAAATCTATTCATTTCACACAACTTTTGAACGAAACAACACAGTTAGATTTATTGCATACGGTGACACACGCGGGGTCTGGGATAACTGGCATCATGCAAGTATTGTTGCAAAGGCAATAGAAGAAGAACAACCTCATTTTGTTTTAAACACAGGAGACCTTGTTAATAATGGTACCATAAAAGAGGAATGGTATAATTTTTTTGAAGCCTCGTCTTTCATTCATAATAGCACGTTATATCCAGTTTTAGGAAATCATGAATACTATGCAACACCTTATTTTAAGTATTTTTCACTACCTAATAATGAACGGTGGTATTCTTTTGATTCTGGTCCTATTCATTTCATTGGTCTTGATTCTAACTATAGAAATGTGCTTAGGCCAGCTCAACTCCTCTGGTTAATAAAAGAGTTAAAAACAAATGATAAACCATTTACAATTGTATTTTTCCATCATCCATTATATAGCTCAGGTAATCATGGAAGTTATATCCCTCTAAGATTTTTATGGGGGACATTTTTTCAACTCAATAAAGTAGATATAGTCTTTAATGCCCATGATCATAGTTATGAAAGAGGAAAAGTACTGAATGTAAACTATATTGTCACCGGTGGCGGAGGGGGGCCACTTTATGATGTTGGATCCAGTTGGTGGACTGTTTATTCTGAGAAAACATATCACTATTGTTTGATTACAGCAAATCAATCAAAATTAACGTGTCAATCGATAAAACCTGATGGAAGTATTATCGACTCATTTATGATTACAAAATAAATCGCTCATTCTTTTATTTAAATTTAGAGGGATTTCTACATGGTCTGATGTTCTTTAAAACAGAAAATTATATATAAAATATAAAGGTACTTATAAATATATATGATCATAAAACCTTCTGACTCCTGCAAAAGTAAAATGAGATTAGTGTTCACTCTTTTAGTAGTCGTAATCCTAATCATAAACATAATCGCGAGCGTGTTCATCTTTTTAGATATTCGGGTAATGGAAATGCCTGAAACCACCATAAAAGTTGACCTTATAGAAATAAACTCAGAGGAAATAATAATCCATCACAGTATTGAAATTTACAATCCAAATCATTTTGAGATCATAGCAGACAATTTTGAAGTTGTTGCCAACACAATTTACGGAGATGAAATCGCTCGATTAAAGATAGGCGGCGGTTGCATTCCTTCTCAGACTAACCGAACATTTGAGTCAAGCGACAGAATTGCATTTAAAGATCAAGGGTATAGTACTATTACTAGTAAAATCACTGGTACAGTGGGTGTAAAATTCCTTGGTTTAATAAAAAAGACTCTGCCCGTAGCTGTTAATGTTATAACATCCGTAGGAGATGTAATCCAAGATATTTCAGCTCCAATTTTTCATATTGAGGCTGATTTTGGGGAGATAACGCAAGAAGGTATAAATTTCACTGGAACAGTTGATATATACAATCCTAACCCATTTGATATGTATGTTGAAGATTTTTCAATCGAAATAGAAACCGAAACTGGTGAAATTGTTGGTAACTTGGACGTTACAGGGGGTACAATACCAGCTAAAAGTTCATTTAATTTGATTGGTAAGGGCAGATTACTCATCGAAGCACTAAATGCGAAGACGCTTAGTGTTAATATGAGTGGCGTGGCTGGAGTAAAGATAGCCGGAATAAACAAATCTATACCGTTTTCTATTGACGCTCACTTAAATATACCGAGACTGGAAGATATACTATCCTCGGACACCCCTACCGAAGCTATAATAAAATCGGATATGAAAGCCACATTACGTGGCTTTATTAGTAATATGACGTTAGAGATCAACAACCCGAATAAGATAGGATTAATTGCTCGAGATATTGTCTTTTTAATATATAGGACAGATAAGGATGAAAAAAAATTAATTGGCAAATCTACTATTGAAAAAGCAGAAGTAGGACCTGAAAATACGACAGATATAAGCACCCAGATACTATTGCCTTATTCTAAATTGTTTTTTTCCAGAGGAAAAGGATTTCTTCCAGATGCACTTTTAGTGATTGTGAGAACAAATATCACAATCTCCGGGCTAGATCAACATATATGGATAGGAGTCAGCGGTTATCAGGATATGCACCCATTTTCATGATTGAACATGAAAGTATTTAAAATTCAACCATTAATTTCCTAATGTTGGATTTATAAATGAGTAATTGTTAGTACACATTCAGGAGAATAGAAAAGATGGCCAGAATACTCTATGGGTTGTGTGGAGAAGGTCTCGGGCATGCCAGCAGGAGTAGAATTTTGATAAACCATCTTAAAAAAAATCATGAAATTAGAATCGTTGCTGGTGGGAAAGCTTACGATTTTTTATCAAGGGAATTCGATCACGTGGAAGAAATCGAATCTCCAAGATTTATCTACGAAGGCAATGATGTTAAACTTTTTCACAGTATACTTGTTATGCTCTATAAAACAATCGCTAGCACTCCATTTTCTTTTTTAAAAGTCAGAAAGATCATCAAAGAGTTTAAACCTGATTTATTGGTTACAGACGCTGATCCCATAAGTCACTTTGCAGCACGTTTCAGCAAAGTAAAACGTATGAGCATTGACAATCCTCAAGTGTTATTACATCGGGAGTATGAGGTGACATTTAGAGAATTTGTCTCATGGTTTGTGCTAATGATCGCGCTTAAGATATCCCTGTTTGGTGCTGACAGATATATTATCTATGATTTTTTTGATGAGCAGGTTGATAATCCGCGGGTTTTATTTTTGAAACCTTTGGTTCAAGACGGAATCTTAAAACAAAGGCCAAAGTATGGTGATCATGTTTTCGTCTACCAAACATCGCTTTCTACCGAGTTTATCTTCGAAATTTTAAAGAAGATTGATGAAACATTTGTTATCTATGGTTTTAACAAAGATTTGGTTGATGGGAATCTAACATTTAGACGGTTTAATGAGGATGACTTTTATCGCGATATCTCTAATGCCAAAGCAGTTATCGCAAATGGGGGGTTTACAGTTCTCAGTGAGGCATTGTATCTTAAGAAACCCATTTTTTCCCTACCTATAGAAAACCAATTTGAACAGATTTTAAATGGAAAGTTTGTCGAGAAACTTGGTGCTGGTGTCTATCATATGAAACTCAAAGAAAACGATCTGAAGAATTTCTTAAACAATCTAGACTATTACAAAGAGAATTTAAAATCATATAGCCCTGGAAACCAAGAAAAAATCTTAAAAAGAATCGAAGAAGAAATACAAACGTTATTATCCAGTAACTCCAAAACTCAAAATTAGATATGCTCTTCCAACTGATATCCAAAAAATTTGAAATATTCTTTCATACTTTTATATATGATTTTTCGGAGTTGTCTCACGCTCGGATCCAGCTGCGTCTTACGTGGTTTGATAAATGATGTAAAATCTATTTTGTTGTAAGTTTCAATGTCTAGAGATTCCATAATTTTCTCTATATTTTCCTGCGGATTTTTACAGAGGTCTTCATAGGTTAGAAAGATATAGTCTTGCTTTGAGAGATGTTTGATGTTTTTTAAGTAGTATTTTGTAGCTTTTGATGAGTTGTTCGTTAGTAATACAATTCCAAACACTGGGATTCTAGAAAAAAAGAATCTGAGCGTATGTAGCAACAACGGATTTTCAAATATCTTATTATAAATTTTAAAAAGTTGGGTTGTATATGGATTTTTATTTTTCAATAAAAGTCTAATAGCTTTGATTGTAGAGCTTAACGTTTTGAACGGATGTCTATGAATAAAAACAAATTTAGCATTGGGAAATACTTTTTTAATATGGAGGAAATTCGGAAAATCATAAGGATTTTTTAGTAGTATCGACTTATCATTTTCCGATATGAACTGAATTTTTTTGCACAATTCTGTAAACAAGGAGAGGTTTTTTGAATTTATATACATCTGAAATGTTTTTTGCCCAAGGAGAAAACCGTGTTCCTCTGCAAAATCTGCGGTTACTTGTAATCTATCTATTCCCCTGTCTTCAAGACCTTTTTCTTTGAATGATCTGGTAAGTTCCTTTTTAGATGATTCTTCTCGTTTATTTTCGTGATCATATAAGAGTTGATTGTATCTGATTAGATGATATGCTGTTACGGGATTGAAACATCCTGTTGCGGTAAGCATTTTGTATAAGATACTTGTACCCGATCTATGTAAACCCAGTATGAAAACAGGTTGGAAATCAATATTTTCTAGTTTTTCTAGGTATTGTTGATCATGATTTTTAATAGTTTTCATATGGTGTTTTCTCCTCTTATAATATACCAACAAAAGATAATAACCCTATGGGTGACTCACCGAGTAAAACATTTATATGATGGAGGACTACACTTAGATACACCACTCCGCTAAATAAAACTGGGAAGTAATAAAATGCCGATCCTAAAACTTCTTTTTTTCGCCTTACTGCAAGTAGACTTATCGTAGCACCACCAATTAGAAGTGCGATGGTAGAATAATAACTTAGAGAATACAGTAAGATGAGCGGAATCAGAAAAATCATATGAATTATTACAAGAATCTTTAAAGTTGTTTTTGCAATATCAAGACCTGCCCAAACCGCAAACGTTGTTGTCCCGCTGCTTTTATCGAAAGAATAATCAAGGATATGATTCCAGATTTGAGCAGTACAACTAAAGATGCCAAGAGAAATTGCAACCAAGAAGTTGATAAGCCCTATAGAACCCGAAATAGATGAACCCCACATAACAAGGAGGAAAAATCCAAAGAAATGCCATAATACATCCATTCCAGGTCGTCCCTTTAATCTCAACGGCGGAACAGAATATATCCCCATCCAAGCTAGGACCAAAGCGCAGATTAAAAAAACTTCCAGTTTAAAAAAAATTGAAACAACCAACGGAATAACGATAAAAGTTATGTTTAGGAAAACCCCTGTTTGTTTTGAAATTTTTCCAGATGCTATTGCATTAATTTGTCTTTTCCTTGGGTTTTCCCGATCAGAATCAACATCAAAAAAATTGTTTATTGCAAATGTGAATGAGAGAATACAAAATGTAGATATAATAAAAACCAATAGTGGTACCATATAGCTGGAAAAATCCAAGGAAGACATTCCTAAAATAAAACCTATAAAAGAGATCGCAGACCAATTAACTACTCCCCTCACTCTGATAAATTCCTTTAGAAATACTAAAACTATGTTTTCCTTTTTACCAATTTTATTGCTCATGATAGTCACCTAATTTCAAAGGACAAAGATACATAAGCAAATCTTATTATGTAATTTTCTAACATGGTTTTTAAAATTATTTAACGGATGAAAAGAAAAAACTGTGTCATTTAGTTAACTCGCCCATTTCAAAAAATAGCTATTTTTACACAAATGATTTAACATACTTTTCTCCATATTAAATTACCAAATATAAACCTTGATAGTGTGAGTTAGATGAAATTAGTAAATTATATTACTTAAATATACCATGGGTTAAAGAAGGACATGAAAAAGATAATTGCATTTATTACTAAAGTTCTAAAACTCCCCGGAATCGAAGAATTTATAACTTTACTTTATCTCAAAATCCCCTCGGTTACATCAATTTTTTCCAAGTACGTTATTAATAAAAAATATGGAAAAACAAAAAGGTTTGTTGTAGAAACCCATGGCGTAAACGTTGTTTTCTCGATAGAGGATTCTTATTCAAGATTCTGGATTTACGCAAGATGTGACAGAGGCAAAATACATGAAGAAAATGTTACAAACTTTCTTGTTGAAAGTTTAAAATATTCTAAGTGTTTTGTTGATGTCGGAGCTAATATTGGATACTATACTTTTTTAGCATCTAAGATTGTGTCTGATGGAACCATCTATGCATTTGAAATGGATGAATTGAATTATGAAATACTAGAGAAAAACTTGAATCTTAATGGATGTAAGAACGTACATATATATCATGCAGCTATAACTGATTCTCCGGGACTCGTTACCTATATTGGCAATTCAAAACATCCAAGTCCGATGTTTAGCCTGTCCACTGGCACTCCGCAAGTCAAATCCGATCAAATAATATCAGTTCAAGCTTTTACCCTAGATGATTTTTTCAAAGATAAAAAATCAAATCCTGATGTCATTAAAATCGATGTTGAAGGAGCCGAGATGAAGGTTCTTAATGGAATGCAAAGCATCCTTGAAAGTAGCAATGTCAAATTGTTCGTAGAAGTCCATCCTATACAATTACTATTAAAATTCCAATCATCTGCCAACGCGGTTATCTCAATGCTTATAAACAATGGTTATAGTGTATTTGAGATTACAAATATGAGAGGCCGAGGTAAGAACGTAGGTCTTATAAAGTTAAATCAAGAATCTCAATTGATGCGTAATACCATGGTTTATGCTTATAAGAAAGGACCCTCTCCTTAACTTTGATTTTTTTATAGTTTAATGAGATGTATATTTTATTGTTTTCATTCTAAGATATGATCTCCATCTCCAAAGTTGTATCTAGATTTAATAAACTTTGATAAATGATCAGTACCAGTTGTTATTATCTCATATGCATCTGTTTTGTTTTTTAAGAAATAATCAAACCATCCTGTGGCATATCGTAAGCAAATATCTTTCTGCCACCTGGGACAAGGACATAACGGGCCCCATGCAGTTGAAAAACCGAAATGAGTGCCGCGTTCAATAGCGATTAACTCCTTTGGAGTATTTGCCTTACTGTAACACCGTGATATTATAGGAATACTGTGTGTCCCTAGATCAAAACAGCCACCCTGAAACTGTATTGGAACATCAACCCTACCGATTATTAGGGGATTGCCCTGAGATAATGCAACAACAGCATCTATTCTTTCATCTATAGCAGCAGTCTCAGTCACTGTTATTCCTCCAAGTGAATGACCTATTAATCCGATACTTGTGTTATCGATCATATTTTTAACAGGACTTTCTTCTAAAAGATAAGTGAGAGCATCTGATGTTGCGGTGGTCCATTTACGCAATACATAATGAATAGGTGTTTCTATCAGAAAAGTATATCGAAAATAGATGTTCAAAAAAGGGATATTAATGGCTCGTATTGGAAAGACACCCTCAGATTTACCTTGGCCTGGAAAATCAAATATTAGTGCTACATATCCGTCTTCGGCCAAAGCCTTAGGTATCCAATTATAGGCATTTACATATCCTCCGAGTCCTTCACAAAAAACTATGCCAGGATATGTTCCCGATCCATTTGATGGATAATAAATCTCTCCATATAACGTATAGTTGCTACTTTCAAATGATATATTTATTTGATTTATGCCATTTTCCTGTTTTCCGCCACATAAAAAGTCTCTCTCTATAATATTGCTACTTACGTTTACAGCGCCCCTTATTAAGCTAACACAGAGAAGCTGAATAATTATTGCGATTATCATTATTTTTAGCGGTGTATGTCTTATCATTTATTCTCTCAAGTTAATAATATTATTTGACACTATATTTATAGTTTCCTCAATATGGTTAGATTGCTTACCCATACCTCACCCATATCTCGCACCCTTCTAAAATTTTGTAGGGTTTCACTAGTTTAAAGGTTCCAACAACGATATTTCCACTTCCTGCAGGATACTCTATCATCCCCCGTGCACCTTCATTGTAAATGTAACCAAATCCATTTTCTATTTCACCGACATCATCTTTTACAATCGACATCCAACTTGTCCCGTTGTAACGCCAGACCTCACACCCTTTTGTGGTTTCTCCTATCATCCTAATTTGCATATTAAGAGTTCCAACCCACAGTTTGTTATCAGATGAAACAGTCATGGACCAGACATACTTATTCAGTTTGGACCCAAACCCATCCTTTTCATCTGGATTGCTCCTGCATTCTCCTATAATTTCAGTCCAATTCTCTCCATCATACTTCCAGATTTCACAACCTTGAACATTAGGTCCGTTTGGCTGATAAGCATCTGTAGCAGTTGCAACGTATAATTCATCGTTATAAACTATCATATGTCGAATACCGTAGTTCTCTTTCTCCCCAAATCCATCTCCACCTGGACATTCTACTTCCTCCCAGTCTTCACCATCTGAAGTTCTCCATAGCTGACAACCACTATTTTGAAGTCGAAAGACAGAGTTGGTGTTAAAAGTCCCGATGTAGAGATGATCTTGAAATACTTCTGCACCCCAAGCGTACGTATTATGCACGTTTTGTTCCGCCTCTGGGAGGAAATCTCTAAATCCTCTATCTATTACTCTACTCCAATGTATGCCATCTTGTGTTCTCCAGATTTGACAGCTACCACTATCAGTATAACCCCAGTTCATTGTACCAACGTAGAGATAATCGTTAAATTCTTCAATACACCACGCAGCAATATTCTTTGAATCATTAAACCCACCCTTTATTAATGCGTTTTCTCCTACTACCTGTTCCCAGATACTACCATCATATCTCCAGATTTCGCATCCTTTAATGGGACTTGTCCATGTTCCGACGTATAATTTATCTTTAAATTTTTTTATAACCGATGCAGCTATGGTTTTTGTATCCCCAAAACCTACGGGCAGGTCCGCTTCAGGATTATCTCCAACAAGTTGAGACCATGTATCGATGCTAGAGTTATATTTCCAGACTTCACATCCATCGCTCATTCTTGCTCTCATGTGCATAGCTAGGTTTAAAGATATGCTTAACCAAAGCATCAAAAAATAATGGTTGTTGTATTCGAACCGTTTAGAGATAAGAACTGATAACAATGATTTTTTCTCAAAAATAAATGGCAGATGTCCAGATAAGCTCTCACATAATAAAAAATGACCATCATCCATAATTTTATCTGAGCCGGGAGCTCCCAATAATCTTGACTTATTAAGACTCTGCGTTCCAATGTACAGTTCATCGTTATAGATTTCTATCCCCCTAATTGCCATATTAGTATCTCTCCCAAACCCTGCACTTTCGTTGCCTATTAGTTGTTTCCATTCAGGAGAACTACACCGATGCACGTTTTTGTCTTCCTTCCCAAAATTTGTGTTATTAACCCCAATAGTTCCACTTATACTTGGAACAACACTCGCTACCGTAAAAAATAGTATTATCGCAAACACCAAATTTTTTCTAATTGTACTGTTTTTCACCTTTGGAACTCTCCACGATATGAAGATATAATGTTATAGTATATATACTAGGATTTAAATATTTTGGAAAAATATTGAAGCATTGGTTGCATTAATGGGCAAATCTCCTTTTCGCATCACTAATTTTTATTTGCTTATTATTTTGGTAGCCATTTTTGACAGAATTAAAAACAATCAATTCCGAAGACTGCCCACCATGAAAGATTTTTCTTCGGACTGTTTAGAATTATCCGCTGCATCATATGATACTATCCAATATGTTATAATCTCCCCGGTAGAAAATTGTCCTAGCTCAAAGCCAAATATAGGTTCATTTGACTCGTTAAATAATGGATCCTCCTCATGCCTCCCTTGAACAGGATTATCGCCATATCTGTACATCTCATATGAATTAATTTCAGTGTCATTATCACAGTACAAAATAACCCGTTTAATGTCAAACGGACTTGCTTTAGTTACATTTGCATATATTGCGATATTGCTAATGTTGGTAAGATTCTCTGGCTTATGATAAAAACTATTGATCTGTGGACCCCATACATGGCCGCTTTCATTTACTATAATGGATATCCTATGAACCGATTTTTTTCCGAGCATGTCAACTGCTCTAGCTGAAATTATATGATCATCTAGCTCAAGTTCGCTTATATCCCATTCAATTAACCAGTTTTCTGTACCATTTGCTTCTTTAAATTCACCACCATCCATGGCAACTTCAACTCTTTCAACACCAACATTATCCCAGCTGTTGCCCGATATTGTAATTATATCTCCTTCCACGATCTCTCCATCTACGGGTTCATTTATTCTTATCTCTGGAAGAATTTTATCAATCAATGTTATCACTCTTTCATCTTGCGCATCGCCACATTCAGCAGTAATTAAATACTCTCTCGGTATATTTTCAGATGTATTCCATTCATAAAACCATTTACCATCCACTGTAGATATTTCGGTGGATTCACCATCTATGTTGAGAATGATGTCTTCAGTTGCAATTCCAGTGATATCGATTGTTTCACCAACATTAAAAACTGGATCATCAAAAATACTTGTATCTGGAGAAACAATTTGCACTCTATCAACATTGGTAGATACTTCAACTTGAATTGAAAAATCTAAAATAATGTTGGTATGACGGGCATGATTTCTAAATACTATATACCAATCGTTTTTACTAGCCCTAAAATTCATATCTGCTTTTTCCTCCTCAAGGTAATTGAAGCAGTCGAATTTCTTTTTATTCTTATATTTTTCAAAGTTTTCTTCGTTCAAGACAAAAAAATCTATTTTCCCCATCTTGTCATATACTCCAATGTGATCAGTTCTTACATTTTTGTGTAATTGATATGATTTAGTATCAAAGAAAACATCAAAGAGACAATCTCCTTCAGCCATTTCTTTATTACAATGTCTCTGAGTCTTATGAAAAAGGTCTAGAAATACTACACGAAATGTGGTATTTTTAAAAGTACGAAGAATCCTAAGAGCGTTATTCTTTGCGAGCTGCCAAGGTTTTCTAAGAGTACCTTGTTGAATGACGAAAAGATAGTCATGTCCCTTACCTAACTCAAATGTACATTCTCCGCTTATATTAGTGTAGTTCCAAGTTGTTATAGTTAACCCTTCAATTGTATCAGGAATTTCATCATATCTTTCTTTTATCTTGTTGTAAATAGCTTGAAGGATTTTTCCTTTGATCAATTGAGGCAATCTATCCCAAATTTCCTCGATTTTTTCCCATATTATGTTTTTTATCCACGTGATATCTTTTATCCCATGTACTAGTACAGTCACTCTGGCCCCGTCAATAGGCTGAAGATGGATATCCTTTACAACAAACCTTACCGTATTTCGATCTTCTGGATGAATGTATCGCGATGTTATCTCATATATGGAACTGTCCCCTTTCCAGGCATAGACAGCAGACATGTTTTTCCCCCATCCGTATTCGTAAACATCTGGTTTATCTACGGCTCCTCCACTATCTGTCCACCAGTTATCATTCTCATGCCAACCTCTTTCATAAAATTCCCTCCATACATGATCTTCTCCAATATTACATGCACCAACAGATGGCACCAATAATGCTCTTTGTACAGCAACTGCTATTCTTTGTAATTCCCCACACCATCCATTATGCTCGTGAGCAATTATATTGGGTTGCCCCGGTCTATCACCTATAGCCTGAGCAGGAACAGTTTTTCCAATCCAATAGCTTATAGCTTCAATAGCAGTTGGATGGTTCTCCATGCACCATTTCCACAATCTATTTTTATATTGGTAATATGATTCGCAGTCCCACAGATAGTCTATGTTCGCCAATTTCTCCTTTAGTAAAGGGTATCCTATGTCATTATGATTAAAGAGATACTCTCGCCAAAAGTTTCCATAAATATACTCAGCATTTTCGCTCGATATTTTCGGTTGTACAACATACCAATAATAAATATCTTTAGGATATTCAAACAGCTTCTCTGTCCCATTTTCAATAACCTTGTACATTATAGTAGAATAATACCCTCCCAACCCATCATCATAATCTACAATGTCAGCATATTTTATCCATTTGTCATTTTCATAGAGAAAAAACACATTATCTCTAATAACCTCAACTGAGGGAACATTACCCAATGGAGAGCACGCAATTGAAAAAGCTATTTCGTCTCCATATTTTTTACTTGCGTCCAATATCAAATCTGCATATTCTTCAGAATTATCGATTGCATGAAATTGTCTTGTAAGTTCTCTTTGAATCCAATTGGGTGATTTAGCTATAGCTGCTTTCACTTTTTCTGACAGTCCTGATGAATAAGATTCAATTTCTTGTCCCTCTAACGATAGGTTCTCTGAAGAAAACTTTATGTAGTAATCAGATCCGGCTGGAATTTCTATTTGCCTAGAAATCTTTGTAACAATTCTCTGGTTAGGGTAGCTACTGGTTTTTACTGAATAACTAGCTCCGAACGTACCAGGTAAGATTAGAACAATTGATAATGTTAAAATTGTAAGCATTCTTCCAATTGATGATAATCTCTTATTGTTTTTAATTTGAAGTCCCCAATAATTATATTAATGTATTTTTACTATATAAATCATGGGAATATCAGATTTGTACTATCGTTATGCTATAAATAAATTATTAATCTTTCCTGAAAACTCCCCATTATCAGTTATCCAAATTGAAGAATGAGATAATGGCCTTGTTAGAAAAAAACAGTAAATTTGAAGAGAATTATTTTAATACACAAACTTGTTTTTGGTTTTTGTCGCCTAAAGACTGCGTTACTGTTTAATGGGAAGTGATAATATATGATAGAAATAAAAGTACAAAATATTGTAGCATCTACAACATTTGCAGAGAAGTTAGACTTAGACGTTATAACGAAAGCCATAGAAGAAACTGAATATGAACCTGAACAATTCCCTGGGTTGGTTTACAGATTAAAAAATCCGAAGACAGCTACACTTCTCTTCAGAAGCGGAAAATCTAATTGCACTGGAGCCAAAAACATTGAAGATGTACGTAAGACCATTGATATTATCGCTGAGAAATTGAAAAAGCTAGGTATGGATGTACATAAGAATCTGGAGATAGTTGTTCAGAATATGGTAGCTACAGCTGATCTGGGTGGTGAGCTTAACCTGGATGAAGTGGCAGTAGCGTTTGGCTTGGAAAATGTGGAGTATGAGCCAGAACAATTCCCAGGGCTTGTCTACAGGGTAAAAGAACCACGTGTCGTCATGTTGCTTTTCGGTTCTGGTAAAATAGTGTGTACTGGTGGAAAAAACACGGAGGATGTGTCAAAAGCAGTGGATGATCTGTCAGAAAAACTTACTTCAATGGGGCTACTTCACTAAGCCCCTTTTCTTTCCAATCTTAAACTGTACTACTATACGGTTTTTCGCTGGCAACATTCCGATCTTTGTTAATGTAGTTTTAAGGGTTTAAATCCCCGCCTTTTAAGGCGCCTCCCTGTTTTACCCAGAAAACCTTCTTTTTCTAGAAAACATTTACGTCTTGGGCAGGCGCACCCGCCTTTGGCGGGTGTCTCAGAAAACCTGCCTAGGACGTGACAAATTATGGATTTAGTTAGGGGTAGCCATAGCGTTGGCCAGAATTTGTACCACTTAGAATGGTGTCCCAAGTATCGG
>JAUWBM010000128.1 GCA_030601705.1 Thermoplasmatota archaeon | reverse complement strand
TGCCAATGTTGTAAAATATTCTTAAACAGAGCAGAAACTTTAAAAAGCCGTCTAGTGGGTGGTGGTGGCTTTAGGTATTACTGTATCACGTGCAATAGTCGTTTAATTCGTGTCTGTGATAATTGTGCAAAGGGTTTAATGAAACTAGATAAATATCCTAATCTCGGAGACTTCAATGAAGACGGATTTCCAGATGTTTTTTGCCAGTTGTGTGGAATGGGATTCGAGAAAAGAGTTCCTGGCAACAATGGAAAAAATGGTTACAGTAAAAGAAAGATCAGGCTCATGGTTCACTCAGTATATGTTTTAAAGGATTATGATTTTTCAGATAAACAAGAGTTTTTAGATACTTTGTTTAAAGAATGTGACTCATATACTGAAATATTATCTTTCATTTCAAAACGATTAAGAGTCCCAGAGAGTTTTCTAAGACATAGAATGTGAGATAAAAAAGGGATGGGAGATTGCTGCTTTGTGTAATTATTTTAAGGAATAAGATAGAAAAATGGTTCTATCCTCACCCACCAGAATTTACCTTTATGAAGAACAAGAATACAAACCCAGTCTGTTCTCTTGTATCTGAAATACCTTCTGGTACATAAGCTGTAACGGTTACCTTTGTCGCTCCGAATCCAAAGATAAACCCTGAGGTTACTGTTTTTTCTAAGCCTGCAGGAATGTCTAAACCTGTGCCTTCACTTATTTTGCCAATAAATGCACCGCCATCGAGAGTGATACTCCAACTGCCATCAATTGCATCAACACCACCGGTGTTTTTAATTTCTGCACTTACTTTGAACAGGCCACCTTTGATAATTCCTATTTTAAGTATTGGTCCTTCAATTATGGTTATCGTATGTGATTCTGACCATTCAGTTTCACCATATGGATCTTTGGCTTTCGCTCTGATGTCGTAGTCTCCCGCTTCATTCCATGCATGTAATGCTTCTGCGACTGTACCTGAGGGTAATGGTCCTATCCATCCGCTATCTTCCCCATCGCCCCAGTCAAACAAATAGTAGATGTCGTCTCCTTCTGGATCAGTAGTATTTGTACTGAATGTATGTTCTACACCAATTATTCCTTCAGATGGTCCATCTGGTTTCGTAGGTGTTTCAGGAGGTTTATTTGGCGTTCCAAATGCATAGATATACCCGTCTTCTCCAGAGCCGACATAGACATTGCCATAGGCAACGGCTGGAGAAGAATAAATATGCTCAGCAGTAAAAGTGTATTGCCAAATAATGTCACCAGTAGATGCATCAAGGCAATTGAATTTCCCCGAACTACTTTTATTGTTTGAACAAGTATAGAATTTACCATCAGCAACAGCAAAAGCATTCCATATATGGGATCCTAACAAAGGCGAAGTCCAAATCCAATCTCCGATATCTGCATCATAGCAGTAGATTTTTCCGTCGCCAGTGGGATAAGTATATCCTCCACCAATGTACACATTCCCATAGGCAACTGCAGGAGAACAATAAGAAAGGCCTACCTCTATTTCTACAATCCATTCTTCCTCTCCCGTCTCAGCATTTAGACAATAAAATTGGTCAGATGCAACGTATACTTTATTATTGTACACAGATGGAGAAGCCCAAATACCCCCAACGGCATAATCCCATATTTCATCGCCTGTATCTGCATCTAAGCAATAAAAAACCCCCGGATCACTTCCGACATATACCTTCCCGTTGACAATTGCAGGAGTGCATCCACTGTAAAGAGTTGTTGGATCATGTACCCATATTTCATTACCAGTTGTAGCATTTAAACAGTGAAATCCTTCATACCAAGAAGAACCAAAATATACCTTATCATCAGCCACCATAGGGCCACAATGACCATCCGCCTGAAACTTCCATAACAAATCTCCCGTATATGCGTCATAACAGTAAAGATAAAAGTAAGTTCCAAGAACATACACTCTACCGTTTGCAACAGTCGGAGAACCCCATACGAACTCATCAGGAATATTAGTTTTCCATATTACACTACCATTGAACGGATTTAGACACCAAAGATCCGCACCACCTTGTTGGTGATAATTATCACCGACGATATAGAGTTTCTCATATTTAATGGTAGGATTTGAATCAACCCAATCACCAATGTATTTACTCCATAGAATTGTGTTGTCATCTGGTGCCAGAGAAGTTGAATTTCCTGTATTATTTAGATCATGGCGAAACATTGGCCAGTCATCAACTCGATTTAATGTCTTAATAGGTTCTGAATTATGATTTATGTAATCTTCATTTAATCCATCTCTGTTCTCATCTGTTCCAACGACAGAGAAGCCAGTAGCTGTTATCAAGAGTGTGCAAATAATAAATCCTATGATTTTCTTCATAAACTTATTTCCTCCCAGAATACAGAATATATATTTTTTATAATTATAATCTACTGTTCTAATTTAAATGTTTGGCATAAAATAATATTGCAACATCTGTAACAACATACTTAAAATTATTTTATTACACAAAGCAGGAGATTGCAGAGATGGAAGGTACTGTGTAAAAGAGAGTTGGGAAGTTTACGTTGGGAAATTTGGGTTGGTTTTCAACAGGGTTTTTTCATCCTAAATATCATATGGTTCTTGGGCTGGATTTCTGTCGAGATTAATCCAAGGTATGTTACCAAGTAGACCTCTTCTTCCGAGTATGAGTTTCGGCCCAAATCCAATCCATTTATCCCAGTAGTTTTCATCCCAAAGGATTTTTGGGATAAAAGGCTTACTTCCCATATCCTTCGTAAATAGAAGTATTAATAATTGCGAATGGAAAAAATATGCGTTCCTTCTATTTTTAATAAAGTTATTTTGGATTATTTTATCATTGTGTGAATTCCAAATCATAATTCCGAATGCCTCGTTATATGAAATATCGTTCATAGTAATAGTGTTATTAGCGGAAATAAATATCGTAGATATTCCACTAAAATTATTGTTTGTTATAACATTTCCATAAATATAATTGTTACTTGTTGCTCCTAAAGTTATACCGTGGAAACAATATTTTATAGTATTCCCAACGATTTTATTATTGTTAGCAAAATGTAAATATATGCCTGAACTTTCAACAGAAATATAGTTATTACTAATGGAAGTGTAGTTGCAAAAATATCCAACAATACCGTTACTACCCCCGTTCTCTTTAAAAATATTATTTGTTATGATATTGTAATCCGATTTAATGTATATTAAAGTAGCCCTACTAGCATTGTGGTCGTTTACATAATTATTTTGAACAGTAAAATCAGATAAAATCACGTTATCAGAAGATATATTAACAACGATTTCACACCCACTCCCATTAATAACTGTAGTTTCTTTGTTTTCTCCTTTTAAAGTAATTGGTTTATCCACAATCACATTCTCATAATACGGTGAACTATCATCATAAACATAGACGGTGTAACCATCAGAGGCATCATCTATTGCATCTTGTATCTTTGAATAATTCCCTGTTCCATTACCACCAACATATAAAGTATTACCAGAAGACAATGGTTTTATAGATTGTCTCTCCGCATTTAATCCAGTAGAAGAAGATATAGTCATCCCAAGAAACAACAGCATTATTCCAAGGGCAATTATCTTTCTCATTTTGCTTTCCCCCATGATTTATAATGCAGAGGTGATATTTTTATTTATCTATTGTTTTGTTGCATCTAGGGCGGCAATATGTTGTTTTATCGTCAAATCAGGGATAAAATCTAAATACCTGACATGCATTGGAATTATATAGGGAGGTATAATTAATGAAACATAAGTTTAGGAAAGGTTTGGCAGTCGGTGTTATCTGCCTGTTGATATTGACATCACTACCAACTATTTCTGGTGGGGACGATCCAGACTACAATCTGACAATAAAAATTCAGCCTATTGGAGACTTGTTACAGAGGTATAAATTATTTTGGTGGAGATATAGCAATGTTACATTTAAAACCGAAGTTTTTAACGAGGGACCAGACGTTTGTGATAGTTATAAAGTAGAAATAGATATAATCAGAATAACAGGTGCCGACAAGACAGAGATGGAGTATGATGGCCACTCATTAGAACCAGAAAACTCCACAGTAATATACAAACAATGGAAGTATGTACCACCGGGATTTTATGTTGCCAAAGCAACTATCAATTCTGAATATGATAACGATCAAATAGATAATAAATCTCGATGTATATTCTATGTATCTCGATTTTAACAGTACTTCCGAAGGTAAAAATCTACGAAGGAACGGCAAACCAACTGGAGGGAAATTGGCAAAAGGACTAAGCTATTTTTAACGATTCAGAACGTGTAAATCTACGAAAGAACAGATTTTTAGTGTCACAATTGGTTTAAAACTAAAAAATACTACAAATTCACTTAACCCAAATAGCACGCCAAGGGAATATGAATGCTAAACAAAATCCATTCACTTTCCCATTAAAACAATATCCGATAAAATATGGTGTGAAAAGATCCGAAGCATTGTCCACCTGATGAAATTGTTTTGTAATTTGTGAAAATCCATAAAAGTGTATGTTCTTATCTAATGAACAAAATCCTAAATTTCGGAAAAAACCATCTCGACATTCAATTATGTCATATTCTCCCCAAACCCATCCAAAACGATACCGATTTGTCTCAGATACATCTTTTTCTATCTCCACTGTCCCTGATACTGGAATAATTGTAGTAAATATCAACAGCATACAAACAAATATTCCAATTATTTTCTTCATTTTCTAACCTCCCGTATATATTCTCATAGACCCTTGGGTATTTAAATCTATTGTAATCCAAGAAAACCTAATATCCGTTGCAGTAATGGAAACCTCTCCAACCACCCAAGATACCACATATTCTGGCTCTTCGGCATCGAGACTTCCAATGTTGCCCAGTTACTCACAGCGCCATGGATATCTTTGGCTTTAACTCGTATCTTATACTCTCCTCTCCTAACCCAGGAATGATTTACTGCTACTTCTTCTCCAGAAGAAAATGGTCCAAGCCAATCACTATCCGTTCCGTCATCCCAGTCAAACAAATAAAAGATATCGTCACCATCAGGATCAGTAGTAGTAGCAGTATATGTATATTCCTCTCTCGTATTTCCATTGGATGAGCCATTAACGAATGGTGCATCTGGTCTGTTACTAGGGTCTCCGAAACAATAAACCTTGTTTTGGCAGGTCCCAACAAATAGCTTCCCATCGGCGATAGAGGGTACAGAATAAATATTTTGCCCTACATGGTATTGCCATACAATCTCTCCATCTTCAGCATTCAAGCAAAAAACATTACCTTCCCATTCACCTTGACCTTTAGCTGTACCAAAATAGACCTTGCCATCAGCAATAGAAGGAGGACCACTATATCCCCTAAAAGTCCATACACGCTTACCTGTTTCAGCATCAAGACAGTAGAGGTTATTGATTTTATCATATATCGCAAAACTGATGTAGACTTTCCCGTATGCAGCAGAAAGACAAATGGATGGAAAAACATCAATAAATAATGGTGAAAAACTCCATATTTTATCCCCACTTTCAATATCCAGACAATGTACCTTGCCTATTCTGAAACCTGATAAACTCACATATAACTTATCATTATATACTACGACACCTGGAGTTACATGATACTCAGAAAAACCCATATATTTTCTCCAATCCAGGTTTCCGTTATCAGCATCTAAACAGCATATATAGGTTGCCCCATAATGATTAGGCGGATTTACATTTGCTAAACCAATGTATACCTTACCTTTATAGATAACAGGTGAAGAAACGAATTCATCAGATGTCTCATACGTCCATATAACACCACCGTCTTCAGCATCGAGGCAATGAAACGCCCCTCCCTCCGGATAACCACCGTCTATACCTATGTAGACTTTACCTTCGTATACTGCAGGACATCCATCCGCATCTCCAAAGGGGGAAGTAAATTTCCATATAAGACTTCCGTTTTCAGCATTAAGACAATAAAGAGTGTCATCCTCCGAGGTAAAATATACTTTACCATCGACAACAGAAGGGCTGCTCATTACCCAATCGTCTGTCTGAAATTCCCATATATGTTCACCTGTGCTGGCATTTGCACAATAAAGCTTATCACTCATAGCCCCAAAGTAAGCTCTATCATCAACAACAGCAGGTTGAGAATACACTAAATAACCTGTATCGTAAGTCCATAAAAGATGAGCCTGGTTTGGTGCTGGCGATGTCGAATAACCACTATGTGTTAGGTCATGTTTAACCATCGGCCACCAATCAATGTCATCACCAGCAGAGGTTTGAATTTTCTCAAAATTAATATCTTCCTCCTCTAAGAATGAGTTATTAAATCCTACTACAGGTACAGCGATTGTAATCAACAGCATACAAACAAAAATTCCTACTATTTTCTTCATTTTTTCTAACCTCCCGTATGTATTCTCATAGATCCTTGAGTATTTAAAATTATTGTAAGCAGGGTTTTTTCATAGGTAATATGCTGATTCTCTAAACGCCGTTTGGGATGTCATATGGTTCTCGTGCTGGATGCCAATCAAAATTTATCCAAGGAAGCATGTCATTTCGGTTTATCACATAAACCGATATCTTTAGGGATTTCTAATTATGCCATTGTAATCGGCTCTAGAGGCCCGAGGAAGAAACTTGATTTTCAATCCCTTTTTATCTCCCCTCAAAACCTCTAGGATAGGTTTTATAAAGAGGTATATAATTGGAGATATGAGGAAATTTCATGAAAATAAAAATAGTTGTTGTTTGTGCTACTATAGCTCTATTTATCCTGACAAGTGGATGTGT
>JAUWBM010000045.1 GCA_030601705.1 Thermoplasmatota archaeon | reverse complement strand
CAACCGAGAAGCAAAAAACGTAATTGATAAAATCATCAACTATGAAAAACAACCGGCCGATCCAAGCTGGTTCAAAAAAATAATCGCGATATCCGGAGATGGATTCCTCGATCAAGAAGATTGGAATATACAATGGGACACCAATGGCCTATCAAATGGAGAATACACTATATATGCACAAAGCTCAAACCCAGATGGAGAAACTGGACCAATCGATGAAATACACATAACACTGGATAAAACAGTTGCAACTAACATAACCTTCAACCATGATGATCACCTCAAAGAAGAACTACAAGACGGTTACCCGGCACCACCCATCGCAGAAATCATGACAATATCAAACGGTAACACCCTCGGCAACACAGACTACACCTACACACCAACTGGTGGAGAAGCATACTGTAATGACCTTTACTGGTATGCAAACATCTCCTATGTAGGTGGTGTTCTTACAATACGTGGGAAATCCTATGACCCAAAACCCTATGGTAATCTTACTGACATAGAATTATGGATAGAAAACGACCAAGGAACAGAAATATTCACAGCAAACCTTGAAGACACTGAAACATACTATGAAGGAGAATGGGTAGTTGGTGAAAAACTCCTACGTGGCAGAGGAGGGGCCCTTGCTTACATCCCTAATGATTTCGATAAAAATAGTGTTTTTACCTCAAATGGTAAATGGTTTGATCAATCAGATGTAATTGAAGAGTTTAGCAAAGGATACGGCCTTGCTTATTTCTCAGGACACGGAAGCCCTGGATGGTGGGGAGATCATTACCCCGGCATACCTGGTAACAGACGCCACGGTCAAGTAGCTGGACTCGTAGTTACTCAGATTTCACCCTACTTTCCGTATCTCCGTTTCCCGCTTCTCCCAATGAGGAAATTAACAAATACTAATAAACTCCCAGTTGTTTGTGTTGGCGGCTGTCATAACAGCATGTTCAGTATATCGGTGATTCCTGCAATCCTAAACCTATTTATTAATAACAATATGCATACCTATGGCACGCCGGTTCCTGAATGCTGGGGCTGGTATATGGTAAAACTTCCAAATACTGGTGCTATTGCAACAATGGGTAATACTGGATACGGATGGGGATCAGAAGGCGACGTGTGCACAATTGGTACCGGTGATGGGTGGATAAACACCGAGTTCTTCAGGCAATATGGCGAAGAAGATCAGCAGATTTTAGGTATGACATATAGTCAGGCAATAGCTAGCTATATAACCCATCATAAGACATTTGAACTTGATTATTGGCGTCATGACTATGGGTGGGATGGGATTGATGAGAAGACTGTACAGCAATGGCAATTATTGGGTGATCCAAGTCTCCAAATAGGTGGATATCCCTAAAGCCCATTTGTCTTTATTTTTTTACCGGTAAAGTGATAGTCTAATCTCGCTCATCTTGCCAAAATCAATGATTTCAGAGGAAGGAGAAAAGCACCCTATGTCCCTCCAACTCCACATTTTTTTGAATGGGTGATATGTTTTGCTGTCAGATATGTTTTAAAACCAACTGATGATTTAGATACTGAATATAGTACTTATGAAGTTAATCGATGGTGTGAAACATTAAAAAGAAATGCCCAGAATGCGGATCAAAAGCTGTAAGATTGTACCAAAACAGAACAGTAGATGGAAAAAGAAAATGGATTCCAACGGCATGGTATTGTACTAAGTGTAGTTATGTATATACGGTAGCTTCTGACACGCTTTTATATTCCATGGGGGGCGAAGATTATAAAGAATCTTTCAAAGGTAAATGTCCAAAATGTGATCTTAAATTAACGAAAATATATCGCCATAAAAATCCTATGCATGGAAAACAAGAGTGGATATCCACTGCTTGGTACTGTACCCGATGTAAGTACGTTTGGATGGATAAGAAATGATGTAGAGTAGATAGTACATATCCATCCTGAGAGGACTATTTTATGTTTGTCTAAGTTATAATAGATCACCTGGTGATCTTATCCTAAACTATTAAATATAGCTATCTATTTTAGGGCAGCTTATACAACCAGAGGCATAACTAATGAAAAGAAGTTCGAGAGTCTGGAAGAAAAGAGGAAAAATGCGGTGGAAATGGCGGAAAAAACGAATGAGACGTGAAAAGAGAAGTAGAAGAAAGTAAATATGGGAGCATGGTGTAACCCGGCATCATTGTGGGCTCCAGTTAGGTATGATTAAAAAAGGTCATCTGATCTATGATGAATAACTGGAGCGATGACCTAAGAAGAGACCCGCCGATCTGGGTTCAAATCCCAGTGCTCCCATACACTCATATAAAATTGGAAGAGGATTAAAATGGATATGAAGGATGTTAATGAATGGACGATATTATCATTACTCGCTCTGGTAGCAGGTATAGTATTCTATGTATATTGGGGCATAAGATATGGTGTTTGGGCAGATATAAGCATCTACTCTATAACCATCGTGTTAGTTTTTTCTGGAGTGTGTGGTACGTTATTGTCATTGCATATGGAGAAAGAAGATTAAAAACTTCTTTTTTAGCATATTCTGATTTAAGTCGGCATAACATTTATATAGGACAAATAGTAATTGATGCCTGATGGAACAGGATGAATTTTTCAAGAAGCATTCTGGGGAATGGCTTTTGCTTTTTAATGACGAAATTGTAGATCACAGTGTTAATTTAGAAGATGTATTAAAAGTGGCAGATGAAAAATATCCCGCCGAAAAGTTTCCAGATGATAATATAAAAATATCAAAAGTATTATCTGGCAATATCCGTTTACGTTGAGCTAGATGTCTGAATCACAATTTGTATTTGAATATAAGGATTTCCCCCTCATTCCTATAAAGTTTTGTACTGGGGAAAGAGAAACCCCAATTATTGATGCATTGTTAGATTCAGGTGGAGATTTTATTGTTGTTCCTTATGCAATAGCCAAATATTTAGGATTGAACTTACTAAAAGCAGGTCATGTAGATACTGCAGGGGGAGAAACAACCCTGCATAAATCATTTGTTAACATGGTGATAAACGATAAGGATAAGAAATTTACTTACGATAATCTGGAAATCCATGTTTCTGATCGAAACGACATACCTGTTCTTCTTGGTAGACGACCAATTTTTGAAGATCATGAAATCATATTCAAAAAACACGAAAATAAACTTATTTTAAATCCAATAGAAAAATAATAAAAAATGTTGCAGCTATTTTTGAAAAATTACTATTTGTATACTGGTTATGGAGAAAAATAGGAGAAGGTTTAAATCATAGGTTGTTTATTCAGTTATGAGGTAGAAGATGGCATATACATATGAAGGTTGGACATTATATAGTAGAGATGTTACCTTAAAAGGTGGAAGAAATCAAACTATTTATTTCTTTAGCAAGAGAACACCAAAAAGCGGCTCGCCGTGTGACAAGCCCGATAACATGGTAGTTGGTGTTAACAAAAGAACTGGTCTTCCATATTTGAAAAAGAAATAAAATCAAACATCTCTTTTTCTTTTTTTAATTTCATGTAGATGTATTGTTCTATTTTTTCTAAAATAAGGTAGATAAAGGAAAAGAAATGTTTTTCTTCTAAAAAAATGCTGAAATAATGAACGGGTAAGATTCTTACGTGAGGGAACTGCGAAAAATCGTATTGATATGTATTATACCTAACTTATCTATTAAATGCTTATTGTGTTATATATGACACTCAAAAAACGTATATCGCCATTGATTATCATATAACTTTATATACGTGACATATATTAGTAATATATAGGGAGGTATGAAGAATGCAGAATAGGATGTTGAAAAAAGGTTTAGTTATTGGTGTTATCTGCGTTTTGGCACTAGTGTCTTTACCTACTCTAACTGCAGATGTAGAATATTATAATAATTCTATTGTTTTGATCGCAGGTAAGAGCAATTCGACATACGCTATAAGTTTATGGTGGAAAATTGGGTTATATATCCCTGTTGTTAAAAGGCATTTTTTCATAGTGGCAAACGGCGAAGAAGGGGAATCACTCAATGTCTTGATATTTAGTAGGAACCATGGACTTGCTGCTTATTATAACTACGAAGACATTAGAATCGAGTTGCAACGTACTCGAGGTGTGTTTTACTGGGGAGGAAACTCTCTTCTATTCAATCATAGCACCCCACCACCGGTATTTGTACTGTGTAGGGCTAAAAGTGTGTATGTAACCACTTAAAAAATAATAAGATAATAAAATGAAAAAAACAACTTGGTTAATTACACTTTCTATTTGATATGAGCTCTTATATTTTATCTAAATTATAAGACATAAAGGTATATCAACCAACAGTTTTAAATAAACATTAATCATTCTAATATAGTGACCCCTAAATTTGAAGGTGAAATTGTGACATACATTGAGATTAAAACTATCCATGGAAAGAAGTACAAATATCTTAGAAAAAGCATCAGAGAAGGAAAAAAGGTACGCCATGTAACCATCAAATGTTTAGGTCCTGTGGAACCCATATACAAAACCGAGAAGGCTCGTAAGGCAAATGCATCTGTATATGTCAGATCCTTGGAACAGGATGAAATCCAGTTTTTGAAAAAAGCCACAAGAACAAGTAATGCATTTACAAGAGATAGAGCAAAAATCCTATTGCTCTCTTCAGAGGGATATTTTTCACACCAGATAGCAGAAAAGATAGGTTGTGATGCACGGAAGGCAAGAAATGCAATTAAAGCTTTCAATGAGAAAGGATTAAAAGCTTTGGAAAGGGGCAAAGCGAGGGGTGCCAAACCAAGGTTTACTAAAGAACAACGTGCTGAGATGTTAGGGATCGTGTCTACAGATCCGAAAGTATTGGGTTTGCATTTTACCACGTGGAGTCTTCCTAAACTTCAGAAACACTTCATAGAAAAAGGAATTGTTGACTCCATCTCCATTGAAAGCATACGACAACTCCTGAAATCTGAAGGTATGAAGATCAAGAAGAGCAAACGTTTTCAGTACAGCAATGACCCAGAGTTCGCTAAAAAAAACTACGGATTGACAGTTTAAAAAGCAAGCTCCACCAAACAGTGTTGTTCTTTCGTTTGATGAGAAAGGAAAGACACCTGTGAAAACGTACGGTGGCAAAAAATGGTCAAAAGAAAAACAATATCGCATTCCATACTCACAGTCAGTAAAGGGTTTGTTTGATATTTTTGCAGATTAAAACATTCACACAGGTAGAAGGCTCCATAGGTTCTACTCGTGGAAGAACAGTTTTATTGTTATTGATTCTATCCATTGGCTGTTATATGACATCTATCACTGATAAAGAAGTTTACATAATTCTTGACGGCTGGAGTGCTCACAGGTCAAACATGTTTTTTGCATATGCTGATCCGCAACCACGATTACACCTTATTCCACTGCCTACGTGTTCTTCTCGGATGAATCCTATTGAACGTGATTTCTCTCATATTCAAAGAGATGTCCTGGATAATAGTGATTTTTCCTGCCCAAAGGAGACGATGGACATGGTTTCTGATTATATTGAAAAAGAACTTAATTCAAATTGAAAGCGTATTTAACCTTATACTAGTTGATTTTGACGCTTAATATTAGAGACTAGAGACACACAAACTATATACAGTAAAAGAGTATTCTTGGTTGAAAATTGTTATAAAATATATTCTGATTTGAAAGTGAAATTTAAGAGGTGAAATAAAAATGCAACCAGCAAATATGGCGTATGATAGGGCAATTACGGTATTCTCTCCAGATGGAAGATTATTTCAAGTAGAATATGCAAGAGAGGCAGTTAAGAGAGGAACTACTACTGTGGGACTAAAATTTAAAGATGGAGTTGTTTTAATTATTGATAAAAGAATTACGTCTCGTTTAATAGAGCCAAGTTCCATTGAAAAGATATTCGTGATAGATGATCATATTGGTTGTGCAACTTCTGGTCTTGTTGCAGATGCGAGGTCTCTTATCGATAGGGCTCGGTTGGACGCTCAGATAAATGAAATAACATATGATGAAAAGATACAGATTAAAACGCTCGTTAAACGTATTTGTGATTTTAAACAGACATACACCCAATATGGTGGGGTAAGACCTTTTGGAACTGCCCTCTTAATAGCAGGTGTAGATGAAACAGGACCTAGATTGTTTTCCACTGATCCTTCTGGTGCCTTGATGGAATATAAAGCAAGCAGTGAGGGCTCTGGACGTAGTGGGGCTATGGCTTATTTCGAGGAAAATTATAAAGAAAACATATCTTCGGAGGAAGCTGTTGATATGGGTATAAAGGCATTACATAAAGGTACTGAAGGAAAACTAAATCCTGATGCTATTGAGATAGGTATAGTAAAAAAAGATGTATCGTTTCATATACTCTCACCAGAGGAAACGAAAACGTACGTAACTAAAGCAATTGGAGGTAAGTAGTTTTTGATAAGTCTCGATAAGGCAGTTATTGCACGATTACAAAAAGAGGAAGATCACTTCGAAATTCTTGTAGACCCAAAAATAGCTGAGCAACTGATTGAAGGTAAAGAAGTAGATGTTCTTTCATCTCTCGCCATAGATACAGTTTTTAAAGATTCTAAAAAAGGCACCCATGCCCCTCAAGAATCACTTCAAAAACATTTTGGTACAGATGATGTTGAAATGATTGCAAAAGAAATCATTTTACGTGGAGAAATACAACTTACTACAGAACAAAGACATGAGATGCAGGAGCAAAAGAGAAAACGTGTTGTTGATGTAATTGTTAAAAATGCAATGGATCCTAAAACAAAGGCGCCCCATCCCCGTCAGAGAATTGAACTTGCAATGGATGAAGCAGGAGTCCATATTGACCCGTTTAAACCCGTTGATCAGCAAGTGAAAATTGCAGTAGATGCCTTAAGACCCATTGTACCTATTTCAATGGAGCAGGTGAGGATATCAGTAAAAATTTCGCCTCAATATATAGGTAAGGCTTATGGCATCGCTCGTAATTACGGCGTTTTAGAAAGGGAAGATTGGCAGTCTGATGGTTCGTGGATTGGTATTGTTAAGATTCCAGCAGGCATGCAAACAGATTTTTATGATAAATTAAATGATGTTACTAAGGGAAATGTAGAAACTAGGATTCTAAAGTGATTTTGAAGAGGTTATTGTTTTATGTCAAACGAAGAACGCAAGATTGTTTTACCTAGCCAGGTTTTGGGAGACACAAAATCTAACCGGGCTGGTCGAGGTACTTTTATTGAAGACGGAAGAATCATATCTGGAAAATTAGGCATATTAAATGCAAATTCAAATTATATAAACGTAATACCTTTGAAAGGCCGTTATGAACCTACTGTGGACGATTTTGTTATTGGTGTTGTTGAAGAGGCTTTGTCTGCAGGCTGGTTGGTTGATATCAATGCCCCATCTCCTGCTTTTTTACACGTAAACGAGGTGCCTTGGGATATTGAATTTGGTGATACCGAAAAATATTTAAACAGAGGCGACTCCATAATGGCAAAAGTTACACAGATTGATGAATTAAAGAAATTCCAAATTACATTGAAAGATCGTAATTTATATAAAATCAAAGGAGGCCACATAATCGAAGTGGAACCTTCTAGAGTACCAAGAATTATTGGTAAAAAAGGATCCATGATCGCTTTAATAAAGAAATACATCCGCTGTCGCATTTTTGTTGGCCAGAATGGAAAAATTTGGGTCGATGGAGATACGGAAAGCATAGAAAGGGTGTTACAAACTATATATAAGATAGAAAGTGAAGCCATTACATTTGGACTCACAAATAGAATCGAAGAATTGTTGAAAAAAGACGCGAAGGACGTGCGATAATGAAAGTAGATATTAAATTGATTGATGACAATGGAAAACGGTTGGATGGAAGAAGTACTGAAGAATTAAGAAAAATCAAGATTGAGGCAGGAGTGTTGCATAGAGCAGATGGCTCTTGTTATCTTGAATGGGGCGGCAATAAGGTTTTGGTTGCTGTTTATGGTCCAAGAGAAGCCATTCCAAGACATACGCAAAATCCTCTAAGGGCAATTGTGAATGCTAGGTACAATATGGCTGCTTTTAGTGTTGAAGATCGTAAACGACCAGGACCCGATAGGAGAAGTAGAGAAATTTCTAAAGTGATTTCAGAAGCTTTAGAAAAGATTGTCCTAACGGAACAATTTCCTAGATCTGCAATTGATGTGAACATTGAAGTATTAGATGCAGAAGCGGGTACTCGGTGTGCAGGTCTTACTGCAGCGGGCGTAGCACTTGCAGATGCAGGCATCCCAATGAAAGATATTCCTGTGGCATGTGCTGCAGGTAAGATTGCAGGCCAAGTCGTTATGGACCTTGGAAAGGAAGAGGACAACTTCGGTGATGCAGACTTGCCTATAGCAATTTCTCCACGTACTAATGAGATTCTACTACTTCAGATGGATGGACATTTAACTCTTGAAGAATTCAATAGGGCATTGGATCTTGCAATCAAAGGTTGTCATACCGTATCAGAAATTCAAAAGAAGACAATATTGGATAAATATCAATCTGTCGAGGGGGTAGAATAATGACACTTGTACCAATAATCAAACGTGATTACATTTGCAAACTTGCGACAGAAGGGAAACGAATCGATGGAAGAAAATTTGATGAACACAGAAAAATTGAAATTGAAACTAATGTGGTGAATAAAGCGGAAGGATCAGCAAGGGTTAAAATCGGTAATACGCAGGTATTGGTTGGAATAAAAATGGCTGTAGGTGAACCATATTCCGATTCTCCTGAATCTGGTGTTTTAACGACAGCTGCAGAACTTATCCCACTTGCTTCACCAGATTTTGAGGCAGGTCCCCCGCGAGAAAATGCAATTGAACTTGCTAGAGTGGTAGACAGGGGTGTAAGAGAATCCGAGGTTGTAGAATTAGATAAACTATGTCTCGAACCTGGGGAAAAAGTCTGGATAGTATTCATTGATATCCATATTCTTGACTACGACGGCAATTTATTTGATGCCGCTTCACTTGCTTCACTTGCTGCATTGTCTACTGCCACGGTCCCGGCGGCTCGTTTTGAGGTGGGTGAAGATTATCCATTGCCTCTTAAAGATCCTCCAATATCTTGCACTTCTGTGAAATTTGGTAACTTTGTTGTTATGGATCCTTCTCTTGATGAGGAGGAGATTGCAGATGCAAGATTGACAGTTGCGACAGATAAAAATGGCGATATTCGGGCTATGCAGAAAGGTTTAAATGGTAGCTTTACTAGAGAAGAGATACAAAAAGTTATAAAAGTCTCTCTTGATAACGGGCGCGAAATAAGAAAACAATTATCTGAAAGTACAGGAAAATAAAATGGCAAAAAGAACAAAAAAAGTAGGTTCAGCAGGTCGATTTCGGGCTAGATACGGAGTTAGAGCACGAACGCGAGTAAGGGATGTAGAAATTCAGCAGAGGGCAAAACACAAGTGTCCAAAATGCGGCCAGGGTACAGTTAGGCGAAGCGGAACGGGCATCTGGACATGTAAAAAATGCGGAAATACCTTTGCCGGTGGTGCATATATACCGAAAACTGCAAAAGGCCTCGATGTAGACAAAATGTTAAAAAGCAGCATAAAAAATATTTCGGAGTGATTTATTATGACTGGATATAAATGCGGACTCTGTAAAAAATCTGTCCAATTCGATGTAAAAAATATTGGTATTCAGTGTCCTTATTGCGGTAGCAAGGTGTTCTATAAAGAGCGACCAACAGTAGCTAAACACATCAAGGCAGCATGAAGAAAAAAGCATCCTTTATTTTTAATTTCGATTCTTCCGAAGAAGCTAAATTAGTAGCAGAATCGCTTTCTCCAGAAGTAAAACACAAAATTCCAAAAGCAAACGTTGAAGTCTCTCTTTCTAAGAATGCCCTTTCTTTAAAGATTGAGTCAGAGGATGTAAGCACCTTGAGAGCGGCTTGTAATTCATATCTACGTTGGGTAACTACTGCTATTAACGTCAATCAACTTGTTTAGATTTCTATTGTCTCTCTTCTACCCGGGCCAATAGATATTACAGCGATAGGTACTTGTAGTTCTTTTTCAATGAAGCGAAGGTACTCCTGTGCTTCTTTGGGTATATCTGAAAATTTTGAAGAATTTTTGTCTATTTTATTCCATCCTTTGAATTCTTTATAGATTGGTTTACATTGTTTTACGTCTTCAATGTTTGCTGGGAAGTAATCAATTTTTTTACCGTTTAGTTGATAGTGTGTACAAATTTTTACTTGTTTTAAGCTGTCTAATACATCAAGTTTTGTTATCGCTAGCTTTGTTATGCCCGATATCATGCAAGCATGTCGTACTACTACAAGATCAAGCCATCCACATCTTCTTGGTCTACTTGTTGTTGTACCAAATTCGTGGCCTTTTTGTTGAAGGTATTTTCCCATCTCATCAAATAGTTCTGTGGGGAGAGGTCCTTCTCCAACTCTCGTTGTATATGCTTTTACTATTCCTATAATTTCATTAATGTGTTTTGGTCCTATGCCTGTGCCAATTGTTGATCCACCGGCAATGACGTGTGAAGATGTTGTATATGGATACGTACCAAAATCAACATCGAGCATTGTACCCTGTGCACCTTCGAGAAGAATGTTTTTGCCTTTTTGTATTGATTTGTTAAGTTCGATATGGGTCGTTGTAATATAATTCTTCAATTGTTTTCCGTAATTGCTATATACTTCTAAAATTTCCTTTTTATCGATTTTTTTATCTATTCTATATATATCTATAATTTTTTGTTTAATTGGAACTATTCTGTCAAGCAATTTACTTAATGTTTTTTTATCAGTTAGATCAATTGCCCTAATGCCGTTTCGTGAGACTTTATCACTGTAACATGGTCCAATACCTCGTTTTGTAGTACCAATCTTTTTTTCATCAAGATACTGCTCTTCAGCCCCATCTAAGATTTTATGATAAGGCATTATTATGTTTGCTCTATCGCTAATAAGAAGTTTCGGTTTTATGCCTCTATTTGTCAGTTCATCAATTTCATTAATAAGAACCTTAGGATCAATCACTACACCATTTCCAATTATACCAATTTTTCCTTGTATGGCACCAGAGGGTATCAAATGAAGTTTATAGATTTCATCTTCAACTTTTATTGTATGGCCAGCGTTATTACCCCCCTGGAAACGTACAACATAATCAGCATCTTTAGAAAAATAATCTACAACTTTTCCTTTGCCCTCATCGCCCCATTGTGTACCAATAACTAATGTAACTGTCATTTCCTTCACTCAAATGCCAATGGAAAAGATGTACATAAATATGATGTTAGCTACTATTTTTTTTTACAGAAATATTGATACTAGGTGGTTTTTCTAAATGTTTTGTAACAGCGCATAAACTTGCTGTTTTTATTATTGCGTTTTTGTAATTATCTGGAAAATCTTTTGGAATTTGAATTTCTATACTTATTTTGTTTATCATGTGTGTTTCTTTGTTTTTCTCTATTCTTAAAATCATTTTGAGTCCATCTGTGGAGATATTCCGTTTTTGACAAAAGTTGAGCACATAAATGCCCGTACAAGTACCGATAGATGTTAGAAAAAGTGAGAATGGTTCAGGGGCTGTACTTCCCCCTCCCTCCTGTTCGGGCTGATCAGTTTTAATTGTAAAACCTTTGTATACTGCATCTACCTTTTTACCGCCTGGAAAGTTAATTTCCATATCCATTTTTATTTCCCCATTCAAAGTTAATTATTTTTTAAGTTATATGTATCGGAAGATTATCAATTTTTTCTATGTACTCCTTAATAAATTCATTTGGTTATTTTGCTACATGCCCTTCACATTTTACATTAACATTATCGCTGACGAAGGTTTTATAAAACAGATGCTATATCGCCAGACAAATGTCTAATGATTGGAGCAATTTTGGACAAATAAATGATGAAACAAATTTAGATTTAGAATTGCTTAAAAAAGAAGTGGGTCAACGTTTTCCTTTTTATGAGATGAAACACGACATTAAAACCGCTGCATTTTTCTGCAAAATAGATGAAGAAACTCTTGAAGAAAATTTTGATTCATTAAGAGCATCTCTCTCAGAAAAAGGGTATGTTCCAATGCTTCGTTATGAAAAAGGAGAACATGTTATTTATGTTATCAAAAAGATAAAAAGAAAGGAAAAATCCATATGGATTAATATTTCTCTTTTGATTGCAACAATTATTACTACATCTCTTACAGGATCAATTCTGCACATGGGTTATTTTGATATATGGAGTATCCCAAGTGTTATGAATATTTTTGAAGCAGAAAACTTGTTCAACGGCATCTTACTTTTTGCCTTCCCCCTAATGAGTATTTTGTTTGTGCATGAGATGGGACATTATTTTACCTCCAAGAAACACGGCATTCGAACATCTCTTCCTTTTTTCATGCCCATTCCGCCGATTCTCCCCAGTTTTAATATTGGTACATTTGGTGCATTGATTTCAAGTCGCGATCCTATGCCAAACAAAAAAGCGCTTTTTGATGTTGGAATATCTGGCCCTCTAGCAGGTTTTATTGTTGCACTTCCAGTAACAGCAATCGGCATAATGAATTCCAGTCTTGCCTCTGTAACTGAACCAGTTTCTGGTGAGATTATGCTAGGCGGATCTATCCTTTTTACCTTTTTATCTACATCCATATTAAATATACCTGCTGGGACCGCAATAAATCTTAGTCTTACTGCATTTGCAGGATGGGTAGGACTTCTGATAACATCAATTAATCTCCTTCCCGCAGGGCAACTGGATGGAGGACATATTTTCCGTGCCTTTCTTGGAGAAAAACAAAAATATGCAGGGTGGATTGCTGTTTTCATAATGATTTTTACAGGATGGTGGTTCTTTGCGATGATTATTATTTTTATGATGGGTATGATGCATCCCCCACCACTTAATGATAGTACAAAGCTAGATACAAAAAGAAAATTGCTCTTCCTCGTTGCTTTGGCTATACTGATACTTTGCTACATTCCATATCCAATATATGTTGCTGCCTGATTATCGCAATATTTAATACTCTCAAACGAATTCTTAATTCAAGTGGTTGCATGAAGACATATCTTAAGATAATGTTTAATAGTGAAGGGGCTCTTCCTTCAGAAATAAAAAACCAATTACTAAATATGGGCTTCAGGGCAACTAAAGGTAACTATGATTTCGTGTATGACTGGAGAAAAGAGGATGCAAGTGTAGATGAACTAGTATTTTTTGCAGATAAGGTTCATTCTGCATTAAAAAATGATAAAGTCTATTTTAACATTGAAACAATCTAATTTTCTTTCTCCTTTTGATTCCTAATCTTTCCTAAAGCTCTACTGAAAACTCCCATCAAAGTATGATATTCCCATTTTGAAGGCATTGCTCGCCCCATCATACGTTTAAACATAATTTTAGTGTTTTCTTTCTTATGTTCTGGATAATTTGTTTCTTCTAGTAAATCTGAGAAAAATCCATACAATTTTCCTTTCTCTATTTTTCCGATATTTCTTCTTTCTTTTGGGATAAATTCTCTTTTGATATATATGGAATATAAAACCAGAGATACCGCATGTGAAAGATTTAATGATAAATACGAGTCACTTGTAGGTATTCTAAGCATGACATCACATGCTGCAATTTCCTCGTTATATAAACCATAATCTTCTCGGCCAAAAACCAATCCCACTTTCCCTTCTAATTCAAATATTTTTTTGGCAAAACTCTCAATAATAATAGGATTTCTCAGATGCTTTTTATCTGTTTTGGATTCTATGGAGGAAGTAGCAGCAAGATAGTCCATATTTTTAATAGCTTCTTCAAATGATGAAAAAATCTTCACCTCTTCAAGTATCTCATAAGCGTGTACGGCACGCGAGTAACACTCATCATCCAGTTCGCATGGGTTTACCAGATAAAGCTTATCAAAGCCGAAATTCATCATCGTTCTAGCTACTGCACCAATGTTTCCCCCATATTTCGGCTCAACAAGAATAACGTAAAATTCAGCTAAATTTTTCCTATCATCCATGAAACCAAAGATTATTTGACCCTTAATTCATCTTCTTTATCTTTTAGCATCTTTTGATACTTTGAAGGTAAGTATTTAACAATATTTTTTAGTTCATTATGTTTTTTAAGAAATTCTGATCTTTTGTCCGTCTTGAGCTCTTCTAACGCAAACTTTCTGTTATTGAGATAACTATAGAGATAATATAGCCCAATACCAAAAATTATCAATCCTGCTACTAACAAATAGGCGTTCAAATTTTCTAAATTTGCTATAAACTCCAAGGCATTATTCTCTATAACGATATCGTTAAACCAAAACCATAAAACTCCCATAAAAAGTAAAAACAATCCTAAAATTATGGTAATTATGCTCAGTCCAAATACATATTCTCTCATAAATCCAGTTATTTTGCTTGCCATACTCTCACCTCAATACATTCTTGCAAATCTCATCCATGTTTTTGCGGGTTTATTACATATGGGACAAGTATGTCCACATTCTACATTTTCAATGGGTTCTCCCAAAGTGTTTCCTTCCAAGATATCTTCTACTTCTAAGGCACACCCCTCTTTTCCACACCAGGGTAATTCAATAATTCCTTTTTTGTTTTTCGCTTCATCAACTGTTAGAACTCTGTGTATGTTTTCATTGAGTAAATTATCTGCATTGTTGAACAGGGTTACAGCTATTTTATCCAGCTCTCCTTTTATTGTTTTTTCTGCCCCCTTCTTTGGAATCGGTCTTTTTTCTGATGTATCTCTTCGAACAATAACAATTTCATTTTTCTCCAGATCTCTTGGACCAATTTCTACTCGCAAAGGTACACCTTTCAATTCCCAATCATAATATTTATTTCCAGGTGTTATCTCTCTTGCATCTACTCGTGATCTTATATTTTCATCCTTCAGTTTATCATGCAAAACATTACATGCTTCCATAACGCTTTGTTCCTTACCTTTGAAAATAATTGGTATAATTACCACTTGAATTGGAGCAACTTCGGGAGGTATAACCAGTCCTTTGTTGTCTCCATGCACTCCGATTATTGCACCCAATAAGCGTTCGCTCATACCATAGGTTGTTTGATGGCAATATGCATGTGCCCCCTCCTCAGTTTCATAGGAAATTTCGTACGATTTAGAAAAATTCTCTCTATATTGATGTATGGAACCTATTTGTAATGTCCTTCCAGATGGCATGAGAATATCTATACTTATTGTATAATATGCACCCGCGAATTTGTCCCAATCAGGTCTTTTACTAAATATATATGGCAAACAAAGTCTTCTTAAGAATCTATCAGCAATAGCTTTGTCTTCTTCTATCTGCCTTTCTGCATCATCAAAATCTTTGTGACAGGTATGTGCTTCAAAAAAATGTATTTCTCGCACCCTAATAAACGCTCTCGTTTGTTTTGTTTCGTACCTAAACGTGTTTACTATCTGAAAGATCTTTAAAGGTAAATCAGAATGTGACCGTATCCATAACGAAAATATAGGATACATGGCAGTTTCTGAAGTGGGTCTTAAAAGCCATCTTTCTTCTAGTTCATTTGTGCCTGCATGTGTTATCCAGTATACTTCACTGCCAAACCCTTCTATATGCTCCTCTTCCTTTTTGAAAAATGATTCAGGTATTAACAGAGGAAAATAAACCTCTTGATGGTTTGTTTTCCCCATTTCACATCTAATAAGACCATCTACGTTATTCATAAGTTTCCAACCATAGGGTCTCCAGATATTCATACCTTTAATGGGGTATCTTTTGTCACATAGATCTGCGAGTTCTACAATCTCGTTGTACCACTCGTTAAAATCTTCATTTTTCTTGGTCTTAGTCTCAGGCATTTAAATTCAACTGTCCAAACCAAAAAGAAGTATTGTTTTTAAAGATACTGGTTTATTTTAGGCGCCTCTGCCTTCTTTAGCCTTAAACCTGAGCTCCTTTGATCTGCATCTTCTACATCTCTCTGCTTTCGGTGCGTTTGATGCACCACATTTCATGCAGATTTTTTTGTTCAACAACCGCCGTTCAGCTTCCGGAAATCTTGCCATCTGTAATCGCCTTTGGTGTATCGAGAATAACCATATTGTATTTAAATATGATGTAAAAGCTCTTATTATGAAACGTTAACCAAATAAGTATCAAATTTCGATGGATATAATAATCTATAGAAATATTCTTAACTCATTAAGTGTATCTGCGCTGGTGAAAAGCTATGAAAGGGAAAACGACATGTCCAAAATGTAAACATGAATTTGTAATGGATGTGCCAGATAATACAGAGAAACCTGGTGTAGAATGCCCTAAATGCAGTCATTCATTTATAATAAAACGTACATGCAAAGATGACTCAGATGATGAATGTTGGTGGGAAGAACACGGGGAGCCAAGAAAAACTATTTTATCATCAATTAAACAAAAGACAAACAAGCCGACTATAGCTTCGTTTTTATTACTCGCAACTGGTGCTCTTGGTATTTTTACTGCTGTGATCTATGGCTCTAGTAACGGACAGCTTATCCCAGCGTTGGACTTTATTACTTCTAGTCTGTCACTGGTTTCTTTTGACAAATTAGCACTTTCAATTTCGCTTGTTATTTTTTCAATTTTTGCATTGGCCGGATCTATAACTGTTTTCAAACGTCGTTATTTTGTTTTTACGACGATATGTGCATTTATTGGAATATTCTCTATTGGATTGTTTGTTGGTCTTGTCCTTTCTATTGTGGCATTGGAACTGATAATTACATCTAGAGATGAGTTTGAAAATGGAACGAAGGGAAAGGTGTTTTAGAAATCTAACTTTTGTTCTATTTACTCTCTTTTCGTTGTGGATTTCTTTACAGTTTTTAGCACCTCTTGCTCTACCAGAAAATAGTGTTCAAGATCTTTCAGGTCTTGTTGCTGTGTCTGATAATGATTATACAATTAATAATATGGATTTTCCATGGAATCTTGTGTATTCTGCTGGGGATAGATTATGTCACCAAAAAGCAGAGCGATCCTTTTTCGTTAATGGCAATCAGATGCCTTTTTGTAGTAGATGTACAGCTATATGGTTAGGTTTAGCTGCTGGATTAGGATTTATGGTTTTTTATAGAATTGAATTAAATGAGAGGTTTGTGCTTGCAATACTCATTGGTTTAGTACCTATCGGAGTAGACGGGGTTGGGCAACTCTTAGATTTCTGGGAGAGCACAAATGCAATCCGAGTTATAACCGGTTTATTAATTGGGGTGTTGTGCGGAGTAGCAATCGGCGTTATCATAGATGAAATCAAAACATTTAACATCTTTAAAAATAACAAAAAGTAGTTAAAGAATAAATATTATCCAATGATGGAGGTGTAAAGATTGGATAAAATAAAAAAGATGACGTTAATTGCATTAACATGTATTTTAATGACAGCAGCATTATCTATAGTAACAAGTGCACAAGATGATTTTCCATGGGGGCCAGAAGAAACAGCATTTTTTATGGGACTCGGTTTAACGATGTGCTTAATAATCGTTGTAGTGCCGCTTGTAATTGCCATTCTAGCTTGTATCTGGATTTACAAAGATGCTGAGAAAAGAGGAAAACAAGGAATTCTTTGGGTACTTATATTGATTTTAGCAGCAATATTTCTAAGCTTCATTGGTCTCATAATTGTAATAGTTGTCTGGCTAGCTATCCGTCCACCAATTGGAGGAGAAAAAAAGGAACCCGATAGAAGATGTCCTAACTGTGGCCGCGCTATTCCAATGGATGCCAAAGCATGCCCTTATTGCGCTAAAAAATTCGAGGAATAAACCTTAAACAACTATATGTAATAGATATTGAAGGTAGTAAAACATCTTTTTGTTTTCTACCTTATATTTTTTGTATTAATCTGCTATAATGTATATTTTTAGTGATAGTTATAAAAAGTATTTTTGATTATCTTGTTTTAAAAAATTGGTGGTTGTGTGGAAAGTTATACTAAAATAGGACTATTTTTACTCATCCTAGGCGGCATTCTTGGAATTATATCAAATATTGCTCTCTCTTTGGCTGGAAGCGTTGCTATAGCACTCTCAGTACTTGGTGGTATTGGTGGGTTGTGTTCGCTTATTGGTATAATTTTGTTAATCGTTGGGAGAAAGGAATTTGGTGAAAAACATAGAAAATTTGTAGTTTATGCTTTAATTCTATTTATCCTTTCAATTGTCATTCCATCTATCATCATTGCAGCGGCTACATTTTCTTATGTTTCACAAGGGATTACAGGAGGAGTGGATGTAAGTTTCATGCAGAATATATTTTTCATAATCCCATTTGCCGCAATACTTGGTGGACTTGCATACGTTCTTTTACTTTATAATTTGGAAAATGGTATTGGAAGAAGGATTTTATTTGCTGCATTTGTTGTAACCATTATAACTTCAATAATTATTTCGTTGAATATTGGATCAGCATTTGAAGAAACAATAGGATCTATTGATTTTGAAACTGCATCTCAACAAGATATCTCAGAAGTTACTACAGAATTCTCTCAAAAAATAAGTACCTCGGGTATATATGGGTTTGCAAACGGAGTTCTAATGCTTATTGCGTTGTATATCCCTTACAAAAGAATTACATCTGGGGAACTTATCCCTATTTCTACTTCAACAAAAACCGCTGAGTCAGATCGTATATGTCCAAATTGCGGGAAAACCATTCCTTTTAATGCCAATATATGCCCATATTGTAGCAAAAAATTTGAAACATACCTATAATGTCCCCGGAGAAATCCCCCTACATGTCATTGAAATTCTTCTTTTGATAATCCCACTAAAATCATTCCAATTAACGAAAGTAAGCTCGATGCAAATAATGGTCCTATCATAAATAAACCAATCAAACTACCAACAAGTGCAAGACCTCGCATCTTTCTCTTCAACGTTACAATACCACCCAATATGGGGAAGACCGACAATATACATCCTATTGTTCCACATATGGCATAAAAATCTTTAACTTTTTCTGCAGTTATTGTTAGATCAATCCCTTGAAACAGGGATGTATCTATCGTTGAAGCATCTATTGTGATAATTGATATCCAGGATACTATGGCAAGTAGTTCCTGCGACAATGAGTAGAATACCTGCTATCGTCGTCTTTGACCTTTTCTTTAAAGATTTTTGAAATGGATATCGCTCCATATTATTTGGTTCCGAGAATGTACTTGTAATTTCAGAATTATCTTGGGGAATGTTTTCTATTTCCAATACTTTTGCCTCTTGCTTGTAATAAACCCTAACTCTCTTTTATTTCCACTTCTTTTTTACTTCTTTTCTTTCTTTGGCTTTGTGATAAAATACGTGGCATTATTTTTTTGGTGACATACCAATATATAATTAAACCGTAAATTATCAATCCAATCTGTAGATATTCTACTTTGTATAATGTTGTTAAAAAGATTAATCCTGTTACTGGCACATGCAAAATAATTGCAAATATAAAATATTTTGATAGTTTACCAGCATATATTCCATAGCCGATACATACTCCCGTTGTTCCATGCAATAGAATAATTCCAACGGATCCTAGGATTACTAGCGAAATTAGAAATGGTTCTCCTGTTTGGATGTTGGATGTGATCATGGAAAAAGGAGTAAATATTGATCCAAAACCAAGGCCCAGAGAAAGACCATAGACTGTGGTTTCTCTTTTTTCGTGAAGTCTGCCGATATTCAAGATTATTGTTTTAAATAACTGCTCAATAACTGGAAATAAGATAATAAATAATATACCGATACCGATGGTAAAAGTTTCTAATAAGACTGACACAAATCCTGCGATTATTCCAACTACAAAAGTTAGGAATATGTTTTTGTCTTTATAATACCCTTCATATCCTTTTAAACTAATATAAAGTAAGATCAATGCCGGAATTATTCCCAAGAACAGACTTGCTTGTGGTAGTACAAAATCATTCATTTTATTTCTTCCTTTAGGATTGAATTACAGATAACTTATTATTAGTTGCGGCTGGGAATACTGCGTGGTCTGAAACCGTTAGGTGAAAGACCCGCAGATGGAAAGCCGCATCTCTTTTTCCCAGTTAAAACATATCTCTTTTTTGTCGCACGCGACAGGCAATATGCCTGCCCTATAAAGGTGCGACAGGAGAAATTCATAATATGGAAAATGTAAGTAGCGGATGCTATAAAAAGCCAGCGCATGACACACGAAACAACTGGGTAACCATGGAATTCAACACCAAGTATAGATACAATTGTTTCCGGAAACAATCGCACATCGACACCTGCACCGAAGGGTTTCGTGAACTCGAACCATTTGGATTCGAGTTCGGCGAGTTTGGTTTTGCTGGAGTTCATGTCCATCTTCAAGTCAACGTTCCTAAGAGGTATTCCATCCAAGATGCGGAAATCATGCTCAAATCCCATAGTGCAAAAAAGATATTTGAGTGCCATCCTGGCTTCCGGAAACTGTATCCACGCGGCAGTTTCTGGAGCGGATACGAACATCATGAATCCACAGGGATGATCGATCTGGAAAAATCAACGGCGTACTGCCGCAGTCAACAGCAACGCCATGGAGTAACTGTT
>JAUWBM010000164.1 GCA_030601705.1 Thermoplasmatota archaeon | reverse complement strand
TTTATAAATATTTGGTAGTATAACTCTGCAAACTTTCGTTTGGTTATTCCCAAACATTTTCGTTGTTTACTAATAAAACAAAGTATATTTTAAAGCTCAAGATGATAAAAAATGAATAACGGAACTAGACAATTTATTGCTATACTCATTGTTGTTTCAACATTAGTTATACTTGCGAAGATTCTTGTGGGAGAATTAGTTTTATTTTGAATCCCCTTTTTATCCTCCCACAAAAAACAAACATTATCTTTATTAACCTGGAAAAACATAGTTACTATTGAAAGGGGTCAGACTTTTGGAAAGACTTAATTTCACTTTGCCTTTCCTCCCCATTGACCCCTTTTACAATATCCCTTCTGTAGAATATTTTTAGAAATGAAAAAGACAGAATTGTTACAGATGTTGCAAATAAAATTCTTGCAGAAAACTTTAAATCAAGACGATATGTATCTGTTTTACCCAATTTTAATAATTGGTAACGGAGGCATAAAGAAATGAAAAAGAAAATAGTAGGTATTTTTGTATGTATGCTGTTGATAGGAACTACAGGCATAGCTGTCGCAGACTGGGAGCCAGGCGATGGTCATAAAATGCATTTCCCACAGTTACCAGATCCAAATGGTTGGGACGTGGATTTCCACGACTGGTGGCTTGGTGACGACTGGATGTGCAGTGAAACAGGACCGGTTACAGACATCCATTTCTGGTACTCATGGGCAGATGACGGAGTACAAGACATACCATGGATTTCGATTGAGATCTACTCGAACAACCCTGGACCGCCTTCTACTCCTCACGAACTGTTATGGAGCAGAACATTCCAAGATGTAGATTTTATCATCGCAGGTCCCTGGACTGGAGATCAGGGCTGGTATCATCCAACTACTATGTGGATAGAGCATGATCATCAGGAATATTGGCAGATCAACATCGTAGACATCGTAGATCCATTCGAACAAGAAGAGGATGTCATCTACTGGCTAGTAATTCATATGCCATATTACTCATTTCCTTTTCCGGCAATAGGTTGGAAGACCTCAGAGGATCATTGGAACGATAACGCAGTGTTCGGTAATCCAGGGAATTGGATTCCACTTTGGGATCCATTGAGCGCAACCGATCCGATTGACTTTGCGTTTGTAATTACTGGAGGAGAACCACCAGTACCTGATTTAGACTGTGATGGAGATCTTGTATGGAACGATGTGAAAATAGGTGATACAGTTACTGGGACATTTCAAGTTGGTAATATAGGTGATCCTGGTTCACTTCTTAACTGGGCGGTAGAAACTACCACTCTTCCAACTTGGGGAACCAATTGGACATTTACTCCGTCAAGCGGCACTGGCCTTGTTGCTGGTGGTTGGACTACAGTGGATGTGAGTGTAGAAGCACCTATGGAAAAAAATAAGAATTTCACTGGTAAAATAAAGGTGTTTAATACCGATGATTCTAGTGATTCCTGTAAAATCGATGTATCTCTTACAACACCGAGAAACAAAGCCTTCAACTTCAACTTTAATCTGTTTAGTTGGTTGTTTGAACGTTTTCCAAATATGTTTCCATTATTAAGACACATACTGGGATTATAAAAACAGACTAAAACTACCTCTCTCTTCTTTTTTTAATCCCTTAAAATAATATTCCTGCCAATATTTTGTTTTTAGCCCAGAAGAATTTATGATTAATAGTAATGTTGTAATGAAATCAGTCCAGTAAGAAGTGTTTTTATCTTTTACCAAACATTTAAATTACCTATTGTAGTTACTAATTCTATAAATTGGGGAATAAAATATGAAAATGAAAATAATGGGGATTTTTATTTGTATGCTAGTAGTATTGAGTGTTGTAGCTGTAGCTGGACCTACTAAAATTAGGCAGATACCAATCGAAGCTACTAATTTTGATGATGACGTTCCTACCTGGAGTGACGGTGATAGTTGGACTTATACAATAAATAACTTTACCGTAGATTATAACGTAAGTGGTCAAAGGATGTTTATGGATGGAAAAATAGATGATTTTGAATGGACTGTTGCTGGTACGAGCGGGAGTACTTATGAGGTAGATTTTACGGGTAAACTCACTGCAGATTATGAAATTTATCTTTCTTCATCAGCATTGACATTGTGGGTTACAGGTACATTTATACCTGCATTAACTCGTATTAAAGGTACAATTATTTTTACCAAATCTGATTTAGAAATTGAAGATATTTCTGCTGAAATTAAAGGCATCACCATGGCAAAAATCTCACCAATCCCTATACCACTTCCAATTCCATTTAAATTAACCCTAGATGGTGATTTGAGTACTGTGTTTCCTATCTTTGATTTTCCATTACACGCACTGAAAGTCTGGGCACTACCGGATATCAATATAGAAATGAATGTACAAATGGGCGGAATATTTGGACTTATCAATATACCTGTACAATTTCCAACCCATTATTCATGGAACCCTCTTGCGTTTTGGTGCTGGAGTAAAGAAAATATTACTGTTGAAGCGGGATCCTTTGATGCATGGAGGATCGCATCGATAATTGGTGGTTTCTTTGAATACTATTATGCACCTTCTGTTGGAAATCTCATTAAGATCGATGCCACTATGCCAAACGGTAATATAAATGGAGAGTTGAAATCCACAACGTATACGCCATAAGTAGTGTAGTCGTTTCTCCATAAACCATCTTTTTTCTTTTTTTCTCCCACTTATTTTTTTTGTTTTTAGCCCAGAAGAATCTATGATATTTATTGCAATATTATTTCATACCAAACATTTAAATTATGCAGGTAGATTACAATATATAGGCAAGATACGGGGAGTAATAAAAATGAGAAAGAAAATAATATTTGGGAGTCTGTTGGCAGTTTTTCTTATGGTGATGTTGCCATCAGCATGTGCGGTAGAATCCAACGCAGTTAAAGAACCAATTGAATCACGTCGCTTTTTTGAAGTACAAAATATAAATATAGATATTGAAAAATTAATTGAAAAAATAACTGACAACTCTGGTGAACCACTATTTATATTAACTCTTCTAATATTACTTCTAAGAGCAATACGTGGAATAGTATGGATAGTTGGATTTGTAATCTTATCAATAATTAAAAATATAATTGGCAACAACAACACCACCGCTTGTATAATCAGTTAAATCTACTTCCTCTTCTTTTTTTAATCCCATAATAAGTAGAAATAACCCTCTAACGCATTTTCTTTTGTTTTTGTTGGTATATTGCCTTAGTTTGGCTAAAAATAGCTGTGTGGACCACATAACAAAGATATCTTTTTAACCAAAACAGCCATTAACAATAAATCGAAAGAGGGGCGAGGGTAAACGTTTGTAAGGCATCCCATCTCCATGACGTCCCTCTTTTACGATATATTTATTAACCAAAAGCCTATAATATTTAAGGGGGTAACATTTTTGAGGGCAATTTACCTTTTTCATTTGTCTTCTCCCACCCCCCTCCGACATCTTTTTACAATATCTTTATTAACCGAAAACCTATAATATCTATCTAAGGGGGTCAACTATTTTGAAGATACTTGTCTTCTTTCCCTTGACCCCTTTACAATACTTCTCCTTCTCTGTAATGTCTTCTTATGGTTAAAATGACACAAAACTCCTAGTGTAACGGGGTAAAAGTAGGGTTCTAAAGATTTTTAAATAAGGAGAAGTTATGAAATTGCAATTTAGGAGAAACATATCATGCCTAGACGTAGTAAAAAACAAATCAATGAAGATGATAAGAAGTTCCTGAGGGTACTTCAACAAAACTCTGGAGATAGCATTGACAAAATAGCAAAAAAATGTGGTTTTTCCAAACAGAAGATATCGAGAATCAAAAAAAGATTGGAAAAAAACAAAACAATCTGGGGATACTCTGCAATAGTAGATGATGAAAAACTCGATAGGACACGTTATATGATGCTCTTAAAAAGATCTTCTCAGCCAGCAGGTGATGCAATCAATAAGATAATTAGCCTAACCGTTCAAAAGGAAAGTGAAAAAATTGGAGTTAATATTCTATCTGGTGGTTATCTTCATGGTAGGTATGATTGGGTGGTCATTTTCACGGCTAAAGATATTAAAAATGCGAAAAAATTAAGTGAAATCCTACTTATAGAATACCCACAAATGATAAGTGAAGTTGAAATCATAGAGTATGTTTTCACATTAAAAGAAGGTGGAATAGTAAACCCTGAAATTGAGAAAATACGAGAGTTTTTTTAATGTAGTTTTAAGGGTTTAAATCCCCGCCTTTTAAGGCGCCTCCCTGTTTCACCCAGAAAACCTTCTTTTTCTAGAAAACATTTGCGTCTTGGGCAGGCGCACCCGCCTTTGGCGGGTGTCTCAGAAAACCTGCC
>JAUWBM010000109.1 GCA_030601705.1 Thermoplasmatota archaeon | reverse complement strand
GGTTCTATATCTGCATATTGTAGACGTGCAATAGCACTGAACAGACTTCTTGATTATCCAATAAAAAGTCGTATAAAAATTAAATTTGTGGTAACAAAAAGACCACTTCCTGGTATTCCAAATCCATCAAAAGGTGGTATACCTATTGATTATATGTATCCTGTTGATCTCTTAAAAGATACGGCTGAAATTGATCTAAAATGGTACAAAAAGATGATTGAAAACTATATACAAGGAGCATTTGGACTGTCAGATATAGCTACAACAGAGCAAAAAGGTCTCGATGCGTGGATGTAATTTTTGTTGTGCTTATTTTTTCGGTAACAATCGTAAAGATACCAGGTAACAGTTGTACAACAAGTCTTTATAAACAAGATGACGAAACTCAATATTGATGACTATGTTGATTGTGGGGCAAGTATCAAGTAAGGAAGAAGCAATGGAAATCACCTTTATTGCAAAGCTATTTGTTGTTGGACAGCGTGCACGGCATCTCGCCCGACAAAAAGATTAAATAATATTTACCCAAATAATAGGTATATCATCAGGTATTGTATTTTTCTTTTGATCTTTTTTCGTTTTATTCATTCCCCCTCCATGTGACATATTGGTTCGTGTTATCATTAACCATGAATGTATTTATTATTTAAATAATTTTCCTAATAAAACCTAGTTGAGAATAAGTTTTATCCGAAGAACAAATAGAGAAAGATTTGTAATTATAGCATCATTCTAGATTTTAACTGTTCATTGGTATGTTATCTAATATATAGAGACCAGATAATTGAATTTTTCTTCAAAAACTTCCGCTTGTTTTTGCAGCACCGTTTCTGCCTCGTTTACATCCATATCTTCCGTTTCAATGCAATAGCTAACAAATCGCCCGATCCACAACGTTTTTAATGAGTCGAGAAGAAGATATTTGTCAGGTTCCCTTTCTGTATGTTTGTAAGCAGCAGCATAGTTATATACCACCTCCACCCAAAGGTCAGAATCAAAGGTCTCATCATTTTTAACAATATTTTCCAAATCGGTCAAGATTTCTGATGGCAGGAAATGTCTCATAATTCCCTTAGCAGACTCAAACTCGTTGTGAAACGATTTCTTTAAAGCGTTTATATCTATTTTTACAGGAATGGGTTTTTGACTGAAGCTTTCTCTATAAAAACCCTTGTGTTGCAGGCGTGACCCGTTTTTCCAATAATCCTCATAATATTTTGTCAGTTCAAACATGCTTCCCGTTACTTTTCTAAACATAGGAATTAGAAATTTTTCAGGCTCAAGATAACGAGTTGTGGATTCATGAATCTTTAAAGAATATAATCCCTCTTTTACTTCCATTCCTTCTGCGGCTGCAACAGTCACAATAAAAATGTCAACTCCAAAGTCTGGAGGGAATAAAGGATGCTCTCGTAAGACCTCATATAGATTCCTCGATAATGCAAATTCACCTGCGATAGGTTGTCTTATATCTACTCCATATAAAGCCCTCGTAAACGGATAGACCAAATTATTTGTTATAACGCCGTCATTTTTATCTCTAATATAATAGGGGACAGTTAAATCAGCTCGGCCGTATATTATTGGATTAGATATAGTCTGTATCCACCCTGGTTTTATACTCAGTAGGTCACCATCCATCAAAACAACTGATTTTGCTTCGACCTCATGAGCAATTTCTAAGATGGTCATGACTCCAGCACCTTTACCTCCTGCTGTAATGTCTTGGGTTACAATTTTTTTTATGCTATTGTATGGTTGAAAAAGTTCTAAGACTTCAACTGTTTTGTCAGTAGATCCGCCCTCAGAGACAACAATCGCTTTTTTGTAGTCTGCAAAGTATCGATATAATCCTTCATTGATTACATTAAGGACATTTAAAACAGTAGTTTCAACATCTTTACAGAGCACACCAACCATGGTGTCAATAGGTTTTATTTCATGACATTGTTCAATTATCTCTGGATTTAATTTTAGATTTTTATTCCAGTCTTGATTCATATTATCACTTTTTTCCTTCCAATATACTACCAGATAAATCTCATCTGATTTTTTTCCAGACAGGCCTTATCCTCAATCAGTCATATATATCGTACGTCTTCAGTTTTATAGGGTATTTGCCCCTTAGCTTTATTATTTATCGAATAAGTTTTTCTACAAGGATCTCTTTAAAATATTCATCATAGTTTAAGTCGATAAATGTGCATCCGGCTCAACCTTATTAAATAAAACATTTTAAATCTTTGCTTTAGATTACTCACCACAATCTTTACCCTAAGAATTAATACGAATTCTCTGTACAACAAAAAGGACACGAAGTAATCATGAATAAGATGAAGATTTTGTACATTACGCCTTTACGGGGTGGTATTGGTCATTGGAGTAGATGTTTAATAGAGGAGCTAGATAAGTTAGCTGATATAACAATAGTAACATTCAAAAGAAAACGAAAAGAAGATGACACCAAACCATTCACAAGAGTTACTGATGATTTTGTTTTAGAGGTAATAAATCCTGAAAGACCGCATCATATCATAGAATACAACAACAAGAAATCTTTAGAAGATCTTGTTAGGCTCACGGATGAGATAAAACCTGATTGTGTCTATTTTGTCATGTGGGCTGGAAGGCAAATAACCTGGTTTTTAAAAGAATATTCAAAAGTATTGAATAAGAAGAACATCCCTGTTGCATATACATTGCATGATCCATATCCTCAAATAATCCAGGAGGGCGATATCCAACGTTTTACTGACGCATATAAATATGCAAATCATCTTGTCGTTTTAACAGATGAAGCCTCATCTGATCTAAGGGGGGCAGGTATTACCATTCCAATTAGTATTGTCCCTCACGGGCACTATCATGCAATGAATAAAAACAGGGTTGACTATAGAGAAGCACGAGCAACTGTACGTAAACATCTTTCCGTTCAGATAAGTGATACAACACGTGTGATCCTATTTTTTGGTTTTATTAGGAATTACAAAGGGCTAATATATCTGATCAGGGCAGCACCATACGTACTGGAGAAAACACCGGAGACATTATTTATAGCAGCAGGTTCTATAGAATTAGCAGAAAACCCATCTCAGTATCAAAAAGAGATACAAAGATTAGACTTAGAAAACAAATTTCTTCTTTTTCCCGAGTTTGTCAAGGACTATACCATGATGGAAGCATTCTACAAAGCAGCTGATGTTGTCGTTTACCCATATGTGGGAATAAGTCAGAGTGGAGCAATGTTTACAGCGATAGGAATGAAACGACCCGTTATTATTAGCGAACTTGGTTCTTTTATCAAAAAATTAGAAAAACAAGGCGTGATACTAACATCTAAACCAAAGGACCCTAAATCCGTAGCAGAAAAAATACTATACCTTCTTAAACATGAGGAGGAGAGGAAAGAACTAGCCGAAAGAGCATATCGGATTCTTGAAAACGATTATAACTGGGAGATAATTGCACGTGAGTATCATAATATATTCAAAAACTTGACAATGAAATCATGATTGTGTTTTTTTCTTTATTCTAAATTATCATATCTTATTTTCTTCTATCACAATATCCAATAACTCTTCTCTAATCTTTTTTCTAGCAGATATAGTTCTAAGCCAGTCAGGAATACGTGTTCCTACAGGCCTTAACATGTATTTATTTCCAGCCACCATAATCTCCTGGCTGAATTTTTCTGCCATTGTTTCTTCTGAATGTCTATCATAGTCTATTCCATTTATATGGGCATCTGCATGGTATTTTCTTATGCAATCTTGTGCATTTCTTTGATATAACACTCTTAACGATAGCAAAAATGATCTGGAGATCTGTATATTGTCTTCTTCGATTAAAACTCTCAATAATGTCTTAAAAATCTCTCCAGACATCTTTACTAGGCCTTTATGACTATCACCAATCTCCTGATGTTTGTGTTCATAGAAACCAAGGTCAGTCTGACATATTCTTTTCACAGCAACATTCCTATATATCTCAGCCATGACGCCTACTTCGATACCCCAACCACCAGGAATATCAAGATCTCGTGCAAGATCACTTGTCAACGCAAATTCTCCTGAAATCGGGTATCGAAATGAACGGAGAAACCTAATGAAATCCGGTTCGGTTTCTAAGAGATCAACTAGTGATTTGAGAAGTGGATGTAGAAATAATCGAAACACACGGCCATACATGACTGTTCTTTTGATGTTCACCCGCGCATAGTATCCTTTGTTGAATTTGAAATCAAGTTCAGGTTCAAGTATAGGATATAGTAATTTTGTTGGAAGAACTTCAGTATAGCCTTGTATGTCAGCATCATGGAGTGCTATAGCATATGATCTAAGGGTTGCTATTCCAAGTGCCAGCCAAACATCCCGCCCTTTTCCTCTATATCTTGCAAGATTTAATCCCTCCGACTTTAGTTGAGTCAGCAGGTTTTCAATTCTTGGCCCATTGCACCACATAACAAGCTTAGGAACAGTTAAATTTCTGAAAAAACGTTTAACGTGATTAAACTCCTCCTTGTTTTTTGCAGCTAAGGGAACAATGACTTCTTTGAGATATGTACATTTGTTTAATTGTTGAACAATATTACCCAATGCATCATTTTTTATTTCGCTATAGAGCATTGGCATAACTACTGAAACAGGCCGTTCAACGGCAACATCGCTAATGTTTTTCATAAGTTTATTTTTATCCAAATTTAAATCATGCAGCGTGGTAATTTCATCCTGTTTCATATCCATATTATCATCTCAGATATACTCCAATATAACGCCCAAATCATTGGTTATGATATCAGCATATTTTTGAACTTCTTCAGGTGCTTTATATGCTATTCCCAAACCTGCTTTTTTTATCATGCCAATATCAACAAGTCCATCTCCAACTGCAATGACTTCCTTGTTTTTTATATTTAATTTATCGCACAGTTGATCCAATACTAGGCCTTTACAGATAGAATAAGTTTTACCAAAATGACACATATTCTTGGTGTCATTATTAAGTATTAGCTCTCCAGTTACAATGTTCTGCTTTATTATAAGGTTATTGGCAAAAGCATAATCAAAATGTAAACGTTCCTTTAAATCATCTGCAATAAATTGATAACTATCTGTAGCAATTGCTGTTTTAACAGATTTTTTTTTCAATTTTTTTGCGATTTTCCTAATGTTTTTTTGCAATGGTATTTCTCGAAATATATCCAATAGTTCTCTGCTGTCACACCCTTCTAAAAATTTTGCTATTTCAATACTTTTTTGATAGGCCTCTTTATTACTTTCTAACACTTTGATTAATTTGTTTTTAAATCCTTTTTTTTCTGAGATAATAAAGATTGACCTCCCGTCGAGAAGGGTTCCATCCATGTCAAACATGACGAGCTTAAATTTTTGTTTTTTATTCATCTGTTCTCACTTTAAAATCGACATTCAAAGGCTCTAGAAAAGTATGTCTTTGTAACATATATCTACTAGTTCATCTATTTTTTTTGTGGCATCAAGTTTAAGAAATCTTTTGCCTCTTGAGATTTTAAGATAGTTACTATGAACCTTTTCCAAAAATGAAACATGCTCAAACGGTATTAATTCATCTCTCTGTTGTATTCTAGCAAGAGATTCTTTTGGATGTATAACAAATAGGAAAGTTCTGTCTGGCATAAGTATTCGATTTTCAGAGAGTTCCTGCAACCATTTTATCGGGTCATTTATCTGGTTTTCTAGCTGTGCTCCTTGATAGGAATAGGTAGATTCGGCATAGCGATCGCAAAGAACAATTTTTCCTTCATCTAGCCATTGTTTAATTTGTTTGCAATGCAGCATACGGTCTGCTATAAAAGTAAATGCAGTTACAAACGGATCGTTTTTGGTTTTTATGCATTTTTGAACATATTTGCCGATCTCTGTATCTGTCGGTTCGTATGTTAAAACGACATCATGTCCTTCAGATTTTAATTTATCATAGACTAATTTTGATATTGTAGATTTACCTGATCCATCTATTCCTTCAAATGTAATAAATTGTTTCATTTCTTGTTTTTCTCCTTCCTCCATTTCGCACTATAGTAGCTTAGAGGATGATATACTTCCCTACATAAATCATCCATTTTATCTACAGGACATATGCCATATGTTCGCATTTTTTCACATCCGGGGGATTTATACGAGGTTGAAGATGATGCACCGGTTATATGATCTACTTGATATCTGGTTCTATCCTCTTGATAATCTGGAGCATTACTAAATATTTTCAAAATTTCGTTTGTGCTAAGTTGTAAAGAATTTAAAAAAGAAACGAGTGCAAATCTTCCCATATGAGGAACATTCTCTCCTGCTTGAATCGCTGCCAATATATCCTTCATACAATGAGGTAATTTTTCAATACTTAGTTTTCCAACGGGCGCTGCTTCCATCTTTTTTTTGTGCGCGTTAACTATGTTTTGAAATCTTTTGATATCTGATGAAAATGCTTTCTCTATTGCTTTATTGCTTTTCCTAGAATCTAGCTCCCCTTCGATTCTTCCTCGTAATGATTCCAATATGAGCCTTGCAAAATCTCTAACAGAGATACGTACATAACCACCACCCATGTCTCTGTTTACCATTTTCCATTTTTTATATCTTGTTGGGGCATTGCGCAGATAGTCTTTGAAAAACACTTTGATGTTACCTGCGTTCTCGACATACTCTGCATTGATGTGGAGCTCTTCTGAAACTTCGATAAGAAAAGATGGACGCTCATTGAGCAGATTTCTATAAGCATGATACGCCTCTCCAAGTGCGTATCTTCTTTTAAAATAGGTATTTTCAACACTGACTGCCACCATTCTTGCCAATGGATATGAAAAAATTTCCATCATGCGATCTGATTTACTTGCTAAACTTCTATTTCCCGCATCCCCATTTTTTAGGGCATTGTCTAATCTCTCGATTCCTATGGTGCGGGCTCTTTCATATAACAAGCCTTCTAAAAGTTCGGTAACAGAGGGTCCATTCTCTTTAATATACTGTTTTGCTTCGTTTAAGAATGGATATTTTGCTAATGTTGAAAGGTCCCTCATTATGCTATAATTAAAACTTCTTTTGATTAATGAATCTTACCATGCTATTTAACTCTAAATTTTAAGTAGTAGAAATCATATTATGCCTCAAAAGGGGCTCGTAGCTTAGTCTGGTGGAGCGACTGGCTCATAACCAGTTGGTCGCAGGTTCAAATCCTGCCGGGCCCATGGACTCCAACAGGAGTAATTTTGTTCAACAGAGCCGGAAATGGCGTTCTGTTGATTTTCAGGTTAAAATCATGCTGTCCTCTCACGTCTGTTTTTTGTGGTGATTTGAGGGCACGTTTTAACCAACTTCCCTGATCCTGTTCATAGTAATCTTGTGCAATGTGGACATATTTAGTAGTCTGCTGTATTTTCACATGTCCAAGCCAATTAGATACCCTGTAAATATCGTAATTCCATTCTATCATTCGAGCTGTTGCACACCAATGTCTCATAGTGTAAGGATGGAAATCTTCCCATACTTTTTTGCCATGTTCTCTTAGTTTTCTTCCTAGATATCTAACTGTGAATGGTTTGCCATTCGGTTGTAAGTATAACGTGTCTCCTGAATACTGATTTTCTACTTTTGGCCTCCAGTGATCTATGTAGTTAAGAAGACTTTTATGAACCTTCGAAGTGAGAATAAATTTCTCTGGAACTATTGTTCGCTTTCTCCCATGTTTTTTTGTTTCTGTTATTGTTATGGATCCTCTTCCATTAGGAGCTATATGTACATCATTGTTTTTCAAATTGCATATTTCACTAGGGGGTCTCATTCCAAGCATGAATCCCGTAAAAAGGATATATTGATAGAGGACGTTTTCGTATCTATCTGAACAATATTCATAGTAGAAAAACTTGTTTACTGTTTAGTCAGCGACATAAGTAATTGGAAGGATTAAGATTGAAATCATGCCCTGATAAGAATCCCTTAATTTTCATTTGCATTTTTTCAATGCTCTGAAAATATGTAGAATTAGTCACATTATGCCGTATAACTTTCCAACAG
>JAUWBM010000142.1 GCA_030601705.1 Thermoplasmatota archaeon | reverse complement strand
CAGAAGATAGAATTTATCTTAAAAATGAATTAAATGGCTTTATACATAAAGGCAATTAAATGAAAAATATGATTTGTATGATTATTTTTAAAAGGATAATTATATGTTTCAATTGAATAATTGCATAAATTATTGGCGTGGTGGGGCTGGCCGGTGCGAAGCCCGGCCAGGGCTTCAGGTGATAATGATGGAGATTGTTATATAAACAGTGTAATAGGTTAAAACGGATGAATGTAAATAATCGTTATTTCCTCAGACCACACACAACCGCCTCTCGTGTCGTGATATTCGAATCCACCCTTGTAATAAGCACGGGCCTCCAAATCAAACCAAATATTCAGTGTATAAGGGATAAAAATCGGTTCTGAAGCATTTAGACACCATTCAAAATCAAAAGGCGGCTCACGATCAACATATTCAACCCATTCCTTCCCCGGGACTGTACCACACCTATATTTCAATCTAAACAGGACCTCTTCCACCTTTTCAGGCTGAGTCACAGTAGCTTTAACATCCAGGTCACCGATTACTACCGTGTTACCCCTAGGGGTTTCACCCAGTACTTTGTTAAACAAATACAGACACTTCTCTCTTGGTCGAGTCATGTTCGCCTTTTTTTCATTTCCACTACCAAAAGCATGGATATAACCCACACAATCCACTAACCCTGGTCCATGTTCTTCATCCACCGCAGACCCAATATAAATTGTTCCATCGCTACCTATGCATGGAGAAGTGCTTAAACCCCCCATCCCGCTATTTGGAAAAGGCACTCCATACTCCCATCGCAGGCTACCATCAGGATTGAAAGCATAGAATATTCTTCCTTTGGAAACATAAATGATACCCTCGCTATCGATAGCCGGGGAACACACCGCTCTCCCCCCCTCAAAATCATAACTCCACACCACGCTACCATCATCTGGACTGAGAGCAAACAGTTTTTCCGAACAATGATAGACAGTTCCATCCTCGGCTATGGCTGCAGCTTCCTTTCCGGCTCCGTTAGATTTGAATTTCCATTTCAACGTGCCATTAGAGTTAAGAGCATACAAATAGCCGTCAAAAGACTCAATATATACAGTGCCGTCGTCACCAACTGACGGAGGGGCATGGATCAAGTCCCCAGTTTTATATCGCCAACGAAGAGTACCATTGGGATTCAACGCATAGAGATACCGATCGCTGGATCCTATATATATGGTGCCATCCTCGGCAATAGCAGGAGAAGAACAAGTCCACCAACCAGTATCATAATACCATTTAACACTTTTATCTGGATTCAAAGCATATACCCTACCATTGTCCCCTGGACCCATCAAACCAAAATAAACCGTGTCATCCCCGCCTATAGCGGGCGAAGAAGTAATTGAGTTACCACTTCCAGGAGGAGTAAACTTCCATTTTTGGGTACCGTTCGGGTTCACCGCATAAAACTTACCATAGAAAGTTCCGATATAGATGGTGCCATCACTTGCTATGGCAGGAATAGAAGTACAATAACCGTCCAGCTTAAAAAGCCATTTCAACGTGCCATTGGGATAAACCGCATACAAATTAGCATCTCCCACGTATAGAGTACCGTTCTTATCAATGACGATACCCTCTTCTATCCTGAAGGCAGTTCTAAAACGCCATTTCTCCACACCGGGATTATCCGCAGCGCTGTACGGACTCCGGCCGGTATGTTGAACATCATGGCACTTCATAGACCAAACATGATCCATTAAACCCTCAGTAGGTGCTGAGATTGTTGTCTCAATGGTTCCAAAAACTGTTGATTCTTCATTTCCAATTTTAACATCATACCCAACAGCCAATGGAGTTACTGCTGAAATAATAAACAATGCTATGATACCGATACTTATGCCCTTCTTCATATCCACCTCTCCATAAGTAGATTAACAATCTGGTTCAATATTGGAAACCTCTCCAACCACCGCAGAAACCACATATTACTCACCTGCTGGTTCTTCGGCATCGTGACCTCAAGTTCCCCCCATGGACCCCACAGGTTATCAGTATCTTTGGCTCGGGCTCTTATCGTATAATTTCCTTTTTCATCCCAAGTATGTGATACAGTTATCTCTTCACCAGAACCATGGGGGCCAATCCAATTTTCTTTCTTGCCGTCTCCCCATTCGATATAGTAATAGATATCATCGCCATTGGGATCTGCAGACTTAAACTTGTAATCATGTGGCCTTTTGAATCTTCCATTTGTTGGACCATCAATGGTTGGTGCTTCTGGTGCATTTGTGTCTAACTCACCAAACGCATGGAGATAACCATTAGATGGTTGCCAAGACGAACCGATATAGACGGTCCCATCCTCACCAATGGCAGGTGCTGAATCAACCCAATCATTAGCGATCATTTTCCGCCATCGTTCGGTGCCATCAGGATTAACTGCAATAATCTCCCCCCCATCATATTCACCAATGTGTGTGCCAAAATAAATAGTACCATCTGCTGAATTACAAGGGGTTCCTCCTCTTATACGTCTGTCAGTACCTGGATTAAATGTCCATTTTACCGAACCATTTGTCGGATTTATAGCATAGAGTTTGCTATATCCAGCATAGATAGTTCTATCCTGACCGATGGTTGGAGATGTTCCAGCCCCCACGTTTGTTTTCCATTTTAATGCGCCGTTTGAATATACTGCATGTAGGTAGTTATCAAGTGAAACAACATATATAGTACCATCATCAGCAATACAAGGACTGGTCCGTATCCAGTTGCCTGTCTTATACTTCCATTTCACCGTGCCATTGTTAGGATAAAGTGCATATAGATATGTATCATGCGAACCACAGTAAACAGTGCCATCCTCACTAATTGCAGGAGATGAATATACTACATGCCCTGTTTTATATCTCCATCTTAGTGTGCCATTAGGATAAAGAGCATTGATATAATTATTTGCGTCGCCGAAGTAGATTGTACCATCTTCTCCGATAGCTGGAGAAGAATATATGTGATTACCTGTGTTATACTTCCATTTTAACGAGCCATTGTTGGTATAAATTGCGTACAAATAATTCGGCATTGCTTGGATAGTTCCAAAATAGATGATACCATCTTCATCAATGGCTGGAGCATGGACAATTTTGTGAGGAATGTCATATTTCCATTTCAGTGTACCGTTTGGATAAACGGCATAAAAATCATTAGCTCCAATATAAATAGTATCATCATTTCCGATAACAGGGGAGCCCATGGCCCAACCCGCTGTACCAAACCGCCATTTCTCGATACCAAGATTATCAGCAGTACTATATGGACTGCGGCCAGTATGGCGAACATCATGACAATACATCGGCCAAGGGGAGTCCATCGGACCACCAGATGCTGTAGCCGATATTGGTTCAACTGATTGTACTACATCCTCTAAAATCTCTACCTCATCATTAGAATAACCATTTAGCATCTGTTCCTTCATATACTCATACTTTGCAGAATCAAAACCATTTGCATCATAACAGTAGAATGCCAGATTATCTAACAACCCATCTCTCTCACTATCAACAACTGGTTTAGCATCAGATTCAAATCCTATCACCATAGGACTGACTGCTGAAACGATGAACAACGCTATTATTCCGATGCTTATGCCCTTACTCAGAACAAATTCCTCCCTATACTACATATATCTATCAGTGAAGTGTTATATAAATACTACCTTCTGGCAAGGATTCTTATGGCTTCTCCTATTGAATGTAGACTTTAGAGACAAAATGGACTTTAAGTGTAAAGCCACTAAGTGTTGCTCTATTTTTTAGATTTTTTAATTTTATCTTTGGGTTTAAGTTGTGGATAAATATTTAAAAATTTTTTAGGTTGAGCAATTTCTAGAATTTCATCTGTAGATTTTCCTCTTAAGGTTTTCAATATTTCTGGAGTCTCTTCCCTATATTGTTTTGTAAGAGTTACTATTTCTTCTTTTGTTGGTTCTCTTCCATGCTGTAGTTTAAAAAAGATAGGTATTGTACCTTCAAAAAATGATATCACATTTTGTGTTTTTGGTGTATTTGGGTTTAAGTTTATATTTAGGTTATGTTCAATATTTTTAAATTTATCATCATATTCTTTGAATCTATTTTCAAAAGATTTTCTTCCTTTACTAATAAATTCAATTCCTTCATTAAGTCTTTTAATTTCTTTATCTTTTTCGGACAAATCTGCTATTAATTTGTTAATGTCATCCTTTGTTTTTTTAGGCGTATCAAAAATATATAAATTATCAATGTATTTTTTATATAAATCTTCAAGCTTATGTTTAGTTTTAAATGAATAGGGTTCTTCACTTTTTGTAAGTTTATTTAGCATATATTTTGATAACTTTCCATGACCTATATTATCTTCAAAAAATCTCCTTAAAGAATGAGTTCCCATAATGGGGTATTTAGTTTTTTGGTCTATTTTGTATAATCCTTCTTTTTTACATAAATTATTCCACATTAATTCAGGGTTGGTTATTCCCATTGGAAAAATCATGGTCTTATATTCTGACTTAACTTTGTTTCTTCTAGCTCTATTTGTTCTTGTAATTAGAATTTTATCTCTATCCTTATCTAAATATTCTTTAAGATAGTGTTTAGCTTCATCACTAAAAAACTTTGTAATAGGTCTACCTGTTTTGGAATGTTCTTTAGTAACTCTAAATGATGGTGGATCAGTTTCTAAATAAAGATTATCAAAAGTTAAAGTTCTAATTTCTTCAATCCTAGAACCTGAGGTCATTTGCATTAAGAAAAATGCTTTACCTTCGTTGTCAGCTCTATTTAAAATATTTCTTAATTGTTCTATAGTTGGTGTAATAATGTCAGTTTCTCTTTCTGCATTAGAACCTGCTTTTCTTATTCCTTCCCAGAAGCTATTACCTAAATCTATTCTATTATATTCAAGTAATTTCCTAATAGCCGATAAATTAGATAATCTATGACTACCTGAATAATTTTTAAAAGAATTATTAAAAGATTGTATATCTTGTTCTATTTTATCGGTATAATCTAATCTTTTACCATTACTCATTCTACGAGGGTCTTTAAAATAACTACCAATATTTGATATTTCTAAATGGATAAAATAATTTCTTATGTAAGTGGCAAAAGCTCTTTTAGTGGAATTTTTGTTTAGTCTAAAATTTATATAATCAGTAACCTTCTTACATATTCTAATATTCTTTAGTATCAATAATTGTTTTTTGGTTGGTTTAAGCCTTTTATCAAAATCGGGAATTAATTCACCAGTCATGCAAAAAAGAATAATTAGTTAGTTTATAATACCTTTGTTTACACTGGATTTTCTCAAAGTAAATTCCCACTCACACCATAAATCATCTGGATGATTATCTGGCGGACAGACCTTACAATCAACTTCAATATCGGAATTAAATTCCTTTGCAAAAGATTTTAAGAAGCCCCATCGGACAGGTTTGCAGCCGAACTCACTAAGACCTTTTTTTATCCGTGTGTTCTGAACACGACACTGTGTATTTCTAACAATTGCTCTGTCTTTCTCAACAACGATTTCTTTATCTTCAAGGTCAAGTGCCCAACCTGAAAGACAAAGCCCTTTTATCATAGACGGGATATCACTACCTGAAATATCAAAAAGTTTTCTTAACCTACGCGCCTCAATCTTACCCATGACCTCCCAGACTTTTCTATCAATTTCAGTG
>JAUWBM010000035.1 GCA_030601705.1 Thermoplasmatota archaeon | reverse complement strand
AAAAATAGTTGTATATTCTTCTTTAACCATACTTCTCTCTGCAAACGGCAGTAGAACAGCTATCACAGTTACAATTAAAACTACAATAAGGGCGATCATACCAACAAAAACTAACTCCTTTGTCTTCTCTTTGCCATGAACTTCTTCAATTATGTCTGTTATAAGAAACAATATTGGAAACAAAAGAATCCCAACACTCGCTTCGAATACACCAAAGCTAGCTACCTTCAAGCCGATCAAATTTGCAGTAATTAACGAACCTACAAACAATCCATATAGAATATTGGTTTTATTTTCTGATGTAAATTTCATTTTTACCGGGGAATGCAATAAGAAGTCAAATATTAACTTATCTTTTTTTTTGAATTATTGCAACTACTTGATTTGATAAGCAGTGTGTTAAAATTTTTTATATAACAAGAAGATATTCTAGGCACTGAGAAGATTATGAATAATTACATCAAGCTTATTCGACCATATGGTATCTTGTTTTTAGGTTTAACCCCGGTTTTTGGAGCTATTTGCAATGGTGAATTTCGTTTTTTGAACCTATCTGTCTTATTTATCATAGGTTTGTTATCCCATGTTTTTACCTTCGTACAAAACGATTATTATGACATGGAGATTGATAAAAAATCAAAATATGTGATAGACAGGCCTCTCGCCTCGGGAGAGATTTCTAAGAAAAAGGTATTCATCATAATTTTATTTTCGTGTATCATATCAATGATGCTTGCTGTCTTATTCTTTTTTACAATACCTTCTTTTTTTGTTCTCTTGCTATCGTTTTTTCTTATGACTCTTTACAACAAGTATAGTAAAAAGATATCAGGCATGGAATATGTTATAGGAACTGGTGTTTTTACATATGGAATATTTGGAGCATTAACTGTTTCCACCAATATTTCCACCTTAGCAGTAATTATATCATTGGTTGGTTTCATGCAATGGTTGTTCAGTGTTGGGATATCTGCAAATTTAAAAGATGTCGAATATGATTCCAAACTTGGAATTAAGACAACCCCAATAATTTTTGGTGTGAAGGTCGCAGATAACAAGCTGGAGAAACCGTTATTGTTTAGGAGTTATGCGTATAGCATAAAAATAACACACATTATGATTGCTTCACTCCCTTTTTTACTAGGATACACTTCAATAGTTGTATTTAATTTGCCAATTCCTTTTATGCTCTTTCTCACCCTATTAATCGTTCTCCTTTATACGACATTTGGAATTCTTTCTACTCCTCTTGCAAAAAGAGAAACAATGCTGAGGTATGAAGGTGTTCACGAGGGTTTTGCACTGCTTTTAATCCCTATTGTTTTGATGAGTTATCTAATAGAAAATATTGATGTACTTCCGACTTTATTGCTAACAACGTTAATGATTGCTTGGCCGCTTTTTTCCCTTAGACTGCTTTTTGGTAAAAAGATGATACCGTTAGAATAAGACGATTATAGATTATAAAAAATTAGAGAGAAAAAGAAGAGAAAGACTTACTTATTATTGGTCGTTTTAAATTCAACCGCCAGGGTTAACCTTGATAAAAAACAAGAGTACTGAAGCACCTTGATGTCTGGAATCTGAATCCTCTGGCACCTCTGCTGTTACAGTCACTACTGTCGTTCCCAAACCAAAGATGAATTTTGAGTTAATCGTTGTTTCATTTCCTGGAGCCATATATCCAATTTCACCAGAGGTCTCCTTACCAAGTAGGATTAAACCACCGTCTAAGTTAATTTTCCACTGTACATCGGTTGCTTCTGCGTCTCCAGTATTTTGGATGACTGTGTCTACGTTGAATAATCCACCTGTTATAGTATCTATATTGAGAGATGGCATACCAATGTGCATTTGGAACGGATCTGACCAAATGCCTCTTGCACCATGAATATCTTTTGCTCTTGCCTTTATCCCATAATCTCCTAGTTCACTCCAAGAATGTGACACATCTATGGATTCTCCAGAGAGATATGGTCCAATCCATTCTTCTGCAGAGCCGTCACCCCAGTCTATGTAGTAATACACATTTTCGCCCTCAGGATCTGTTGCAACGAAAGTGTAAGTATAATCGGTATTTGGTTTTCCAAAGGTAGGGCCATCAACGGTTGGTGCATCGGGTGACCCAGTTTCTGGGATTATGGTCACATGAATTATTGGGCTGTACCACCATGTTTGTCCGATGATTTCTTCTTCTCCATCTGTTCCATTTATCATCTCGTAATAGCTATCATTTGTTCGTTCTTTTATTATTCTTAAATACGGATCGTCTCCATAGGTTTCGGGACTTAGAACATCAGCATATACTTGATCAACTTGGGCCTTTGCGACAAAATAGTAGTCTCCAGGAGCATCAATTGTAAGATTCTCAGAATACATAACTCCTTCTGTTTGACCACTTTCTGCATTTTCCCATCCTGTTCCTCCGTAATAATTGCCTTCATTTTCATCGTAATCTTCTGTGGTAAATTCAGGATTATTAATTGGATCGGGATCAGTACTATATTGTAAGTATGTATGGTCGACAACCAAGCTGCCGTTGATTTGCCATTTGAAATCAACAGGTACGCCATAATCAACTACTTCATCGTTCTCCACTGTACCAGGTAACCATCGAGCATAGGGTTGAGCAAGATCTGTTTGTAATAAACAGTAGCGTCTTACTTCTGCACCATATCGATGAATTGTATCATTACCCATATCTGATTCTGGGACATTCTTCGTATTGGACATTTCTGGACTGCCCCACAAAATGCCTGCTCCTGGATAGTTTCCAAATATTTCGTCTTCAACATATGGATCCTCTACTGGATTCTGCTCAACATCAGCTGAATATGCCCATGGCGATATTCCTCCGTTTATGGTATACGTTAAAAGATCGCTGATTGGCCCAACATTTCCTGCGTTGAAATTTCCACCATAATTCCCCATATAATCACCAGTACGCAGCATCTCTACATCATAAAAATAAAAATCTGGGGGTGCATGTGTATAAGTTGCTCCCGTTACTGGACTTGTTCCACTTACACCAGGATGCGTCATCGCCCAAGGATAGAGAAGCATCCGAACACCAGCATGGAAATCACATCCTGTTCTTATTGTGTGATTATTTACAAATCTATATAGGGTTTTTCCAGGAACACTTCCCCAAATACCTCCTGTTGGAGTGCCCGGACCGTCATAATCTGCTTCACGGTTGAGATCCCAACCATTACCATCATAACGTTGTGGACCGTGGTCGAAACCATAGGGGTTATGTGCAACTTCAATGTAGATTTCTCTGTTATCAATCAACCATCTGAGCCACTCTTTTGAATATCCTTCTACAGGTTGTTCTTCAGTAAAGGCCATACGCATTAGCCAATCGGTAAACCAATATAATCCAATTGTTCCAGCGGTTTCATCACCATGAGGACTCCCAAGAAAAAGCACCTCGGGTTTATGCAGACCAAGAGATTCATTGGTAACTCTCACATAGTAAGCATCATATCCTCCCGAGGTAGTTCCAGTATCATACATTTCGTTGGCCTTGAATACCTCGATATAATCAGGATAATCCTCCTCCAATTCTTGGTACCAGCTTACGAGTTCTGCGTAACTACTCGGTTTATAATACCAGTCCGTACCCATTCTCATAGCATGCTCATATAGTTGATCTTGTTGGTCAAGATCGAAGTTAGCGTCTTTTTGATTTTGAAGATCATGTGAATATGCAGCTACTGAAATATTCATTATTACTAATGTCAAAAATATAGTTCCTATTGTAATAAATAATGTATTTTTCTTCATATTATTATTCCCCCAATTATAATATATAATAAAGGTGCGGCAATATAAATCTTTCCTAACTCTTAGTAACCGATAACTGTTTATGATACAGTTGATAAAGAAGCAAGATATTTTATTCGTTTCAACATATTTGGATGAGTACTTAAAATCTCCATTAATTTATCTGATTTACTGAGTTTCACTGTTTTCGTTGTAAGTATCATCAACTCGTTCTGGTCTATTGTGCCACTCATATCAATATCAATTTCTTTAAATTCTCTAACTTCATACATTGCTCTAGAAGGATCATTTAGAAAAAATGCTTTCATGCCTTCGGTTTGTTTGAGTGCTTTTTTAGGTATCTTGGCACTTCCTAGGGAGAGTTTGTACAATGCAGTTGCTAAATGACGTGGTTCATTACCTAATTCAGTACTACCAAGATCTGCATAATATTCTCTAATTCTAGAACCATACATGACTAGAAGACTGGCGATAAAATAGACAACGAGTGCCAATAATCCGATAGCAATCATCGCACCACCATTTCTTTGTCTTCCACTAAACATACCTCCCCAGAAAAATGAAATATACAACATATAACAAACCATAGGAACGACGCTTAACATTGTGATAACAGCAATATCTCTATGCTTTATATGAGAGATTTCATGACCCAGAACCGCTTTTAATTCCTCATCATTTAGAAGATTGAGAATACCTTCTGTGACACAAACCCTTGCACTTCTCCGGGTTCTTCCAAAGGCAAAAGCATTAGGAATTTGAAGTTTTGAAATCCCTATCTTGGGTTTTTTTGGAAGTCCCGCTTGATCTGCAAGATCATCTATCATTCTATGTAATTTTGGATATTCATTTTCATTTACATATCTAATATGCATAGACCATTCAACAGTTTTTGGTCCTATTACGTATTGAATCAATATCAACACAAGTGCAAATCCAATAATGAAAATATAAAAAGTAAAGCCAGAATATCCTAACAGATAACCTATACCAACTATAATTCCATACAATATCGCAAACATCAGTCCTACTAACAGATAAAGTCTCAGTTGTAGCCACATATCTCTCAAACCTTCAACTAGTGTATAAAATATAGTATTTAAGGTTTTCTTTGAAGTTTTTTATGTGTGTTATCCCGAAATTACCTTCTTCTGGAAAATCGATTTTTTTTATTGACAAAAATGAAAAATATCAGGTACGATATCTTAACAATAAGGCAAATTTTGACGTAAAAACGTATGTTAAGATAAGAATCAATTTTGAATTTCATTAAAAAAGAGGGGCGATTCCTAATGGAAAGCTTTAAATACCCAACTTGTATTACATGTTAAATTGTAATAATTACAAATTAGAAACAATTATAAAGATGGGGAAAATGTTTGAAAAATATGTAAAACTTCTAAAAGAAAATTCAATAAAAGTTACTCCTCAACGATTGGAGATACTGAAATATCTAGATGAACATAGAATACATCCAACAGCAGATCAGATCTATACTGGACTAAAAGAAAAAAATCCATCTCTCTCCAAAACAACCGTATATAACTCATTGGAAATACTTATAGAACATAGCATTATTCAATCACTTACTATCTGTAGCTCGGAACTGCGGTATGACTTCAAACATGCCATGCACCATCATTTCTTATGTAGAAAATGTGGCAAAATCACTGATATAGATATCGAATGTCCGAATTTAGGGAAGATGTTGGAAAGTGGACACAATATTGAGGAGGTACACGGATATTTCAAGGGTATCTGTAAGGAATGTATGAAAAAAGGATCTGGATAAAAATGAACCCTAAAACATTACATAAAATTTCATACGGCTTATATGTAATCTGTTCAAAAAACGGTGAAAAGATTAATGGACAGATCGCAAATGCTTTGTTTCAAGTTACCTCGGAGCCACCCACAATTGCCGTCAGCATCAATAAACAGAATTTAACACACGAATACATCAAAAAAAGCAATTTTTTCACAGTTTCCATTCTTTCAGAAAATACGCCTATGATTTTTATCGGCAATTTCGGCTTCAAATCTGGGAGAGATATTGATAAATTTAAAGACGTTGAGTACAAGCTTGGAAAAGCCAAAATGCCTATTGTATTGGATAACACTCTTGCATGTATCGAGGCTAAAGTGATAGATAAAATTGATGCCGGCACTCATACTATTTTTATTGGTAAGGTGGAGGATGCAGAAATACTTTCAGAGGATAAATCTATGACATATGAGTATTATCATAAAGTTAAAGGTGGATTTTCACCAAAAACTGCACCAACATATAGTAGTATGGTTGATAAAAAAACAAAAAAGGAGGAAGAAAAAATGAATAAATATGTTTGCAAAGTATGTGGCTACGTGTATGACCCAGAAAAAGGAGATCCGGATGGCGGTATAGCACCGGGAACAAAATTTGAAGATATTCCTGACGAATGGGTATGCCCTATTTGTGGAGTAGGTAAAGAAGATTTTGAAAAGGAGAAATAAAATGAGTATGCCAAGACAATTAAAATCAAATATTTACTCGGTTGGGGCTATTGACTGGGATAGAAGGTTGTTTGATGAACTTATACCACTTCCTGATGGGACAAGTTATAATGCTTATTTGGTGAAAGGTAGAGAAAAAACGGCGTTGATAGATACGGTAGACTCAACTATGACAGATGTGCTAATAGAAAATCTTAACCAACTCAAAATTAAGAATATAGATTACGTCATCGCCAATCACGCTGAGCAGGATCATTCAGGGTCATTACCACAGATACTAGATATCTATCCTAACGCCAAGGTTGTTGCTACACCAAAATGCAAGGATATGCTTATGGACTTGCTTTTAATTCCTGAGAGTAAGTTCATAACTGTGGATGATGGAAATAGCATATCATTGGGTGATAAAACGTTGGAATTCATTCATGCCCCATGGGTTCATTGGCCAGAGACAATGTTTACTTACCTAAAAGAAGACAAAATTTTGTTTACCTGTGATTTTCTTGGTTCTCATCTGGCAACCAGTGATTTGTTTGTAACTGATGAGCCAGTAGTGTATGAAGCAGCCAAGAGATATTATGCAGAAATAATGATGCCGTTCAGAACAACTATCAAGAAACACTTAGAGAGAATAAAAGAGTTGGAGATAGAGACGATTGCGCCGAGTCACGGTCCCATCTATGATAAACCGGAGTTTATTCTCAATGCCTACAGAGATTGGGTTTCAGATGAGGTAAAGAATGAAGTTATTATACCGTATATCTCAATGCATGGCAGCACAAAGGAAATGGTAGATTACTTGGTGAATGCTTTAATCAAAAGAGGTATAACTGTAAAGCAGTTCAATCTGTCTAAGACTGATATTGGAAAATTAGCAATAGCGTTAGTAGATGCTTCCACCATCGTAATAGGAACACCTACAGTTTTGACTGGACCGCATCCAAATGTTGCTTATGCTGCTTATTTAGCAAATGCTCTTAGACCAAAATTGAAATTTGCATCGATCATTGGGTCCTATGGCTGGGGTGGCAGAATGGTGGAACAACTTATGACGATGGTTCCAAATTTGAAAGTGGATATACTTGAGCCCGTTGTCGTAAAAGGATTTCCAAAAGAAGAGGATTTTAAAGCATTGGATAATTTAGCAGAAAAAATTTTAAATAAACATCAAGAACACAATATCGGTAAAAAGAGGCAAAAAATATGGCAAAGGTAAAGGTATTCAGATGTAGAATATGCGGTGATCCATATATTGGGACTGAGACACCGGCACAATGTCCGTTTTGTGGTGCAGAGCGCCAATATTTTGTTGAAGCGAAAGATTGGGATCCTAATGAGTTCAATGTTTCATTGAATGAAGTGGAAAAAGTAGATCTTGAGGCAGCCTTAAAACTTGAATTGGACAACGCTGCGTTTTACGATTGTGCAAAAAACGCTGCTCAGAAAGCAGATGATGAATATGGCATTGCTAAATTTAAGGCGTTGATGAAGGTTGAGCGGGAACATGCTTCTGCCATCTCAAAGTTCTTGAAGATATCAAGACCTGAGTTGGAGAAACCCGCGTGTAATTCAAGTGCTAAGGAGAATACCCAGGAGGGCTGGGAGCGAGAGGATCGTGCAATCAAAGCCTATTCAAAATTTAGAGATGAAGCAACATCGCCACGACTTAAGGAGTTCTTTGGTGCGCTTGTTGAGATTGAAACAGATCATCTTGACTTGCATACTGAAAACCTACAACAAATAAAAAGGTGAAAATAATGGATTTAAATACCTTTGATCTTGAAGAGTTACTCCTAGCAGCTATCAAAAGTGAAATAGATAGCAAACAACTTTATTCAAAAATGGCTAAAAAGACGAAAAATGGATTATTACAAGATAAATTGGAGTTTCTTGCAAATGAAGAAGAAAAGCACAGAAACTTTATTGAGGAAATTTACAAGAATCATTTCCCTGAAAATGAAATAGTATTACCAAAGACAACACCTGTCCCGCTACCTGAGGTAGAATTTTCTGAAGATACTCATTTAAGTAAACTCTTAACAAAGGCGATGAAGGCAGAACAATCTGCTTGCGATTTCTATAAATCATTAGCAGGTCGTTTTGAAGAAGGGTGCAAGATTTACAACACTTTGTTGTACTTTTCTGATATGGAGCTGGGGCACTATAAGATCCTTGAAATGGAAAAAGAAAGTATGGAGCGTTTTGAAGAGGCTGATGTTTATTGGCCTATGGTACATGTGGGACCATAACTTGGAACTAATGATAAAAATAGAATAATAAATGGAGATGAAAAATTATGGAAAGTTTGAAAGGAACAGAAACTGAAAAGAATCTCCTTGCAGCATTTGCAGGAGAATCACAGGCTAGAATGAGATATACATATTTTGCATCAAAGGCAAAGAAAGAAGGCTATGAGCAAATATCAGCAATATTTTCAGAAACTGCTGATAACGAAAAAGAACATGCCGAAATATTCTTTAAGCATCTACAGGGTGGCGACGTTGAAATTAAGGCATCATATCCTGCTGGAGTCATTGGAACTACCGAAGAAAATCTACTGGCAGCGGCAGAAGGTGAGAAAATGGAATGGGGCACACTATATCCTGATTTTGCAAAAACGGCAGAAGAAGAGGGATTCCTCGAAGTAGCACGTAGTTTTCGAAATATTGCTAAAGTAGAATTGCATCATGAACGCAGATACCGGAAGCTATTAGCGAACGTAGAGAGAAACCATGTTTTCAAAAAGGATAAAGTTGTGAAATGGAAATGTCGTAACTGCGGCTATGTTCATGAGGGGGCTGAGGCTCCAAAGAAATGCCCTGCTTGTCAACATCCACAGAGTTACTATGAGATATGGGTTGAAAACTATTAGTTGGTGAATTAAACGGAGGAATAAAATTGGCTGAAATTGAAGATATGAAGGAAGCTATTAAAACAGCTATACAAATGGAAAAAGACGGGCATTCATTTTACAAAAAGGCAGCAGCTCAAACAACTAGTGAAATGGGTAAATCTATCTTTGAAAGCCTAGCAAATGATGAGCTTGTTCATCTTGATGTTTTTCAGAAAATGTTCGAAGATAAAATCAGTAAATCAGAATGGAATCAACTGGTGAATTCAAGTAAGAAATATGCAGATATGCCTATTTTTCCGAAAGATCTTAAAGCAGTAGAAGGTACAAATCCAGATACGAATGAGCTTGATGCTCTCCGTATGGGTATGGATAGTGAGAAAGAAGCCATTGATTATTATACTACACTAAAAGAGAACACTTCTCAAGATGTTCAAGAAATAATCAATGAGATCATACAGCAAGAAAAAAATCATTATTCAATCCTTGAACAAGAGTTTAATCATCTTAACAAGACTGGGTTTTGGTACGAAATGGACTACCTTGGTGGATAAAAAACTGTAGAGGTGTATAGTCTGAACTCAACCATTGAAGCTGATGCAGATTTGGACTGCGTAGGTTTCTACTGTCCCATGCCAATTGCAATGACTAAAGAGGAAATTGATAAAATCAAGATAGGCAAGGTGTTGAAGGTTGAGGCTGATGACCCAGCTGCTGAAGAGGATATCAAGCGGTGGGCAAAGCATACAGGGCATGAGATTTTGAAGTTCGAAAAAGAAGGTGCTATTATGACCTTCTATATTAAAAAAATGAAATAAGAGGTTGATGTATGAAAGATGAAAACTCCATTCTTTATGTTCTAACAACTAACGCTCCTGAGAAACAATACTCGCCTTTGATTCTTGCTCAGACTGCCAAGATGATGGATATAACGCCAAGGGTGTATTATCTAGGTACAGGTTTAAAGATTTTAATGCCAGGAGTAGCTGAGAAAATTAAACTTGGTAGCTTCCCAAGTGTAGCTGAACTGATTCAAAAAACCCTCGACATGGGTATTGAAATCTATGCATGCGAGGCATCAAAACAGATGCTGGGTTTGGAAAAAGTCAAGTTGTTACCTGGTGTGAAAATAGTTGGCGCTGGGACGTTGAATGATCTGGCGCTTGAATCTGGTTCAACAATGTGGTTTTAACGAGGCCTATTATGAAGAGAATTTATCTTGATCACGCTTCTTCAATGCCTATTGATCCGCGGGTATTTGAATTTGCAAAACCGTATCTTACCAAAGAATTTGGGAATCCGTCATCTCTTTATTCGGTTGGATTGGAAGCAAAACAAGCTATCGAGGAAGCCAGGGGCAAAATCGCAAATCTTATAAATGCAGAGAATGGGAAATCCATTATCTTTACGAGCGGCGCAACGGAAACAAACAATCTTGCCATTAGAGGAACTGCATTGAGAAATATACGAGACGGAAAAGAAGTTGTAGCGAGTGCTATAGAACATATCTCGGTTCTCAATCCCATGAAAGAACTGCAGAAAAATGGTTTCACATTCAATATCGTCCCAGTTGATTCAAATGGTATGGTTGATCTTGATAAGCTCGATAATCTCTTGACGAAAAATACCACGGTAACATCGATTATGTATGCAAATAATGAGATTGGTACTATAGAACCCATTAGTGAAATAAGTAAAATTGTTCATGAGAAGGGACGATATTTGCATGTTGATGCAACCGCTGCAGCAGGGCGTGTGCCAATAGATGTACAAGATGAAGGGATAGATCTGTTGACACTATCCTCTAATGACATGTATGGTCCTCGGGGCGCTGGTGCATTGTATGTCAAACCTGGAATTAAAATTCAGTCAATTCTTCCGGGTGGTGGACAGGAGCGCGGGTTAAGATCTGGAACGGAAAACATGTTTGCTATTACTGGAATGGGAGAAGCAACACAGATAGCAAAGAAAGAAATGAAAGAGGAAAGCACTAGACTCAAGAAGATAAGAGACAAACTCATCGATGAAATATTGAAGATTGACGATGCATATCTTACTGGTCATCCAGCAAAGAGACTCCCTCATCATGCAAGTTTCCGTTTCAGTCATATTGAGGGTGAGAGCATACTTTTGAATATGGATATGTATAACATTCAGGTTGCCACTGGATCTGCCTGCTCTCATAAAACATTGGAGCCATCACATGTCCTCCTAGCCATAGGATTGAAACATGAAGAAGCCCATGGTTCAATGGTGATAACTTTGGGCAGATCCAACAAGATGGAACAATTGTCAATGATTGTGAAAGCGGTGAAGGATACAGTTCAAAGATTAAGGAATCTTTCACCACTGGCAAAAGAAAAAGAGAGGTGATAAATATCGTACAGGTAGGATATAGTAAAAAAGTCATGGAACATTTTATGAATCCAAAGAATGTAGGAGTAATAGAAAATCCCGATGGATATGGAAAGGTGGGGAATCCAATTTGCGGGGACGTCATGGAGCTCTTTATCAGAGTAAAAGACGACATTATTGCTGATATAAAATTCAAAACATTTGGTTGCGGCTCAGCCATCGCAACGAGTAGTATGATCACTGAGCTTGCAAAGGGAAAAACAGTTGATGATGCATTGAAAATAACGAGGAAGGATGTCGCTGATGAACTAGATGGTCTTCCACCTCAGAAGATGCATTGCTCCAATTTAGCAGCTGATGCATTAAGTGAGGCTATCAAAGATTATAAAAGCAAAAAGAAGAAAAAATAGAGAGGTAGAATATGACAAAAATAAGAGAAATATACAAATGTAATATTTGTGGAAATATTGTAGAAGCATTGCATGCTGGTGTTGGCGAACTCGTTTGTTGTGGGGAACCTATGGAACTTATGAAGGAAAAAACAGAGGACTCCTCTATTGAGAAGCATGTTCCCTACATAGAAAAGACAGAAAACGGCGTTCTCGTAAAAATCGGTCAAAATCAAGAGCATCCAATGGAAGAGAAACACTATATCGAGTGGATTCAAGTTATTGCCGATGGTATTTCCTATAGAAAATTCTTAAAACCAGGTGATAAACCACAAGCTGAATTTGAAATCAAAGCAGATAAAATTGAAGCAAGAGAGTACTGCAACATTCATGGGTTGTGGAAGTCTTAATTAAATCCAAACAGGGGTGATGAATATGGGTGAAATGAAAGATTCTGTCGATAGTGTAATGCAGATGATGGGAGAATTATCAAAACAACAGCCGGAAACTCTGAGGCGTTTTAAAGCCTTTATGGGCTCAACGCTCGAAGAAGGAGTGCTCGATACGAAGACGAAAGAACTTGTTGCTATTGGAACAGCGATAACAGCCCGGTGCAAATATTGTATTGCCATCCATGTAGAAAAAGCACTTAAGGTAGGGGCCACCCGAGAAGAAATCCTAGAAGTGGCAACAGTAGCAATACTTATGGGTGGCGGTCCAGCATTGACCTATATTGTTGAAGTCAAAAAAGCGCTTGATGAATTTTGTCCTAAATTTTAACAACCAAATTCAACAGTTTAAGAAAGCTCCCCAACATTAAAAGCAGTTGCATAGGTTAATAATATGGCTAAAAGAAAGATAATTAAAATTGATGAAGAAAAATGCAATGGATGTGGCGTTTGCATTCCGAATTGTCCTGAAGGAGCATTACAAATAATAGATGGTAAAGCACGGCTTATTAGCGATATTTTTTGTGATGGTCTTGGTGCCTGTATCGGACATTGTCCTCAAGGGGCGATTACAACTGAGGAAAGAGATGCAGAGGAATATGATGAGAAAAAAATCATGAAAAACATCGCAAGAGCAGGTAAAAATACGATTATTGCACATCTTAAACATCTGAAGGATCATGGAGAAACAGGATATTTAAAAGAAGCACTTGAGTTTTTAGAAGAAAGAGAGATAGAAGTAGATTTCAATGAAAAAACTGATATTCATTCGTTTCAACCCCAAGGATGTCCTGGATCAAAAACGATGGATTTTTCAGACGAAAAAATAAATGAGATTGAAGAAAGTGGAACCAGAACCTCTCAGCTTAGACAATGGCCGGTACAATTCCATTTGATACCGCCAAATGCACCGTATTTCCAAGGAAAAGATGTGTTGCTTGTTGCGGATTGTGTAGGGTATTCTCTTGGTGATTTTCATAAAGACTATCTTAAAGATAGAAGTCTTGCGATTGCTTGTCCAAAACTTGATTCAAATTTGGATGTATATCTTAGTAAGTTGACAAGTATGATTGATGATGCAAAGATTAACACTCTTACTGTTATAACTATGGAGGTGCCTTGCTGCAGTGGTCTTCTTGGACTTGCTAAAAAAGCAATGGAAAATGCTTCTAGGAAAATACCTGTTAAATCAATTGTTGTAAGTATTAAAGGAGAAATATTGAAAGAAGAATGGATTTAGCATTTTGATGGAGGTATTTAAAAAATGAGGAATATAAAGAAAATGAAATCAACAGCAATATTGGATCGAATGGTAAAAGATCATGGAAAAATTGTAAAATTACTTAACGATGTTGAAAAAGTCATTGATCAAGAGCAAGACATAGTTTCAACTATGAAAGTATTTGATAAATTTGAATGGAATCTTGAAAAACACATCTTTGTGGAAGAAAAAGCAATATTTACATCCTATAATCCAGAAAACGTTGTTGAAGGATACAAAATGCTTCCCGAACTGACGAAACAACACAACGAGATACTGCATAGATTGGATCTTATGAGAAAAGACGTACGTAGTCGGAGAACTGTTAAGGATGTCTACAGTTTTAAGGAATTCCTAATAAAACACAAAAATTTTGAAGAAAAAGACGTCTACCCTAAGCTGGATCAGGAATTAGATGAAACACAAAAAAGACAAATTATCGATAAAATTAACGAAATTGTCTAGGTTATGGTTAAAATTATGAACCGGAAAAATTGTTTAAATGCTGGTGATAGAGCTCCTGAATTTAGCTTAAATGATCACAATGAAAAAGAGTTTAATTTATCTGATTTCAAAGGAAAACGTGTCCTTCTTTCATTTCATCCCCTTGCCTGGACCATAGTATGTGCAAAGCAGATGAAATCTTTGGAAAAGAACTGGAAAGAATTTGAAGACTTAAATACAGTTGCAGTTGGCATAAATGTTGATTCTGTTCCATCTAAAAAAGCATGGGCGGATAGTCTTGATATCAAACATATAAGATTATTATCAGATTTCTGGCCGCATGGAAAAGTTGCAAAATTGTATAATATTTTTAGAGAAAAAGAAGGATTTTCAGAAAGAGCGAATATAATTATTAATGAAAATCAAGAAAATGAGTTTGTTCGAATCTATGAGATAGGGGAATTACCTGATATTAATGAAATTCTAACATTTTTGAGAGAGTTAGAATAAGAGTTTATTATAAGTTCTGAAAATAATCAATATGCTTCAGACCACGCAGTATTCCCAGCCGCAACTATAAAAAACACTAAAGATGTCCCTGACTACTTCGGCAGCGACAGTAATTCTCTACTAAGAAGTCTGATATGACTCATTTCTTCCTTAATAATTCCATCCAACTTTTGCTTTCCCAGATGGTCCGGAATCACGTCTTTCATTCCTAGATAAAAAACAATGGAATCTTTTTCACCATGTCTTCTTCAAATATAAATTGTAAAAGGATATTTTTATCAAAAGTATACTTTGATTATTTTTCCTTTGGAATCCAATATGGATGTGAAATATCTTCTGCACTAGATTAAGCGGACTTCAAACACTTTATCAGGTGAAGTTTGTCCTCCCCCCTCATGTCACGATCTTATCATTATCAAAATCATCTTGAATTTTTTAGCCGCTTTCAAAGCATGAGGTTCATTAGCTGGCATTATTATCATTTCGCCTTGCTTCAGACGAAAAGGTTTGCCAGAGATAATAATTTCTGCTTCACCATCAAGAAGATATACCAAAGCATCAAATGGTGCTGTATGTTCACTAAGCGCCTGTCCCTCGTCAAAAGCAAAAAAGGTTATTGTGCCAGTCTTTTTGTCAACAATTGTTCTACTTACTATAGAGTTTTGTTGGTAATCAGCCAAATCCGTCAATGAAATCGCTTTTGCTGAAGAAGATTTTTTTTCCGATACCATTTTTTCTACCTGTATTTATTAGTCTTTTTATTTTCAACCAATTTAGCAAGTTTGTGAAACTGCTGTTAATTTTGGCATGTCTTCTTCAACAGTTGAATTTGGCTGTATGCTGAATTTTTCAACTAAAACATTCAATACGTTTGGTGAAACAAATGCAGGAAGTTTTGGACCAAGCATAATGTTTTTTACACCAAGCGACAATAGAGAAAGCAACACAAGAACTGCCTTTTGTTCATACCATGCAATGTTATAAGAAACCGGTAGTTCGTTAATCCCAACTTCAAATACTTCTGCAAGTTTCTGTGCTATGACCACAAGCGAGTAAGAATCATTACATTGACCTGCATCAAGTATCCGGGGAATTCCATCAATATTGCCAAGATCAAGTTTGTTATATCGGTACTTTGCACAACCTGCAGTAAGTATCACAGTATCATTTGAGAGTGCTTTGGCAAAATCAGTATAATACTCTCTTTCTTTGTTCCTGCCGTCGCATCCAGCCATGACAACGAATTGTTTTATTTTACCGGTTTTTACTGCCTCAACAATTTTATCTGCAACACCGAGAGCAGCATTATGAGCAAAACCAATGGTAATCTCTCCATCTTCAATTTTTTCAGGAGCAGAGCATTTCTTCGCATGTTCAATAATCTCTGTGAAACCCTTTGCATTTCCATTTTCTCTATCTGGAATATGTTTCAATCCTTCAAATCCTACAACGCCTGTTGTATAAACTCTGTCTTTATACGAATCTTTTGGAGGTACCAAACAATTAGTTGTCAGTAAGATAGGTCCATTGAATTTTTCAAATTCTTCTTTTTGTTTCCACCACGCATTTCCATAGTTTCCTACAAAATGAGAATATTTCTTAAACGCGGGATAGGCATTTGCTGGAAGCATCTCACCATGAGTATATATATCAACACCACTGCCTTCAGTCTGCTTGAGTAATTCCTCCAAGTCCTTTAGATCGTGACCACTAATTAGAATGCCGGGGTTGTTTCTTACACCAATATTAACGCTTGTTGGCTCAGGATTACCATAAGAAGAAGTGTTAGCCTTGTCCAACAAAGCCATTGTTTTAACACCGATCTCCCCACATTTCATAGTAAAATCAACCAATTCATCAACAGATAACTCTTTGGTGGTTGCAGCTAATGCTTCCTGAATAAAATAAGAAATTTCTGTGTCTTTTTCTCCGAGAACATATGCATGATGATAATATGCTGCCATACCTTTTAACCCATAAGTTAACAGCCAACGAAGTGATCGAATATCTTCATTTTCGGTGTTAAGCACGCCAACTTCTTCTGCTTTCTTCATAATCTCTTCTTCATCATCAGAATACCATGTGACAGAGTCATGCGAGCTCTGGACAGAGTTTTTATTTTTAATTTCATCTCTTAACTCTATGGCTTGCTGTATCTTCCCCATAAAATATTTCCTATCGAAATTTGCATTAGTTATTGTTGAAAATAAGCCTTCCATAATGAATTTATCAACTTCTTCATTGTCTTTACCCGACGCCCTAGTTTCAATATTGCATATCGATATTCCTTTCATAAGATGTATAAGTAGATCCTGTAGATTTGCAACTTCTTCTTTTTTACCGCAGATACCTGCCTTTGTACAACCTTTTCCATTTAATGTTTCTTCACATTGATAACAAAACATTTTTTCGCCTCTTTTACCATGTTTCAACAAAATTTATCCTGTTATTTGCCTACCCTGAATACTATCTCAATATAATATATTTTCTTAAGTTCCATGTAACATAATTGATAAAATTTTCATACTGTATTCAATCATCCTCACATCCATTAGTCAAATATCGCTTCTCAATATAAGACACATAGCCCGTAGTTATCTGTCCACAGTATGTTTAGATAGATCGGGATTTGAGCTCCTAACTTACTAGTATGTTTTTAGATTTTATATCTGTTGAACAATAATTGTTTATGGAAATCTTCGAAGTAAAATCTTTGCAAAAAAAGAAAAAAGGGAGAGATGGTTTTAACTGATTATGCAAGTGGTGTTGTTAGTACCTTTCAGAAATATGAAATAGATAAGAAGTGCCCAAATTGGAACCAGAATTATTCGCATGATTTTTAGCAACCATATAAGTAGGGTAACAATTATTGGTAGCGGTTCTGATGGATCATTGGTATATTGTTCTTTTAATTCTTCTACATTTATATCCGGAACTATTATTGGGTACTGTGCTTTCGTTGTTTCTTTAACTGCATTGAAATTCACAGCAGATGCTATAGGCAACATTATCATTAGCAAAACAGCCAAAAGGCTTCCAATTACAATTTTCTTTCTCATTTTTTATTACCTCCCAAATCTTGTCTGAATATTGTAATCTCCTCATGTAATTTAAATGTTTTGTATAAAATAAAAAAAGAGAGCATCTGTCAAGTTTGTGCTTTGGAATTCGAGCGTGTAAATGACGCCACAATATTTTTTCTTCCGGCTATTTCTCCGAATCTTCAATTACTTAGATTCCCATCCGTACTTAAAAACCCATGCCATAAAATCTTGATTTTGACCGACAGCGACCGAGCCAGCATGAATCTCATTTTTTCCATCATTATCACAGTCACCAATGACGACAACTGCCAAGTCCCCAAATGTGGGAAGAACCGCTTCTTCGACATACGTAGAACCATTCCATTGCAATATATGTATCACATCTGTTCCTGCACAGACCTCTGCTATGCCATCATCATCTACATCACCAACGTCAAGACCTTCAATTAAAATACCTTCACCAGGCCATTCCTTTTCAAATTTAATATCATAGCTATTGCCATTCCACTCAAAAATGCTGATCCTCGGTGAATAATATCCAACATGAATCTCATTTTTTCCATCCATATCACTATCTTTAACGATGCACGCAAACGGATGATTTTCCCAATTTGAACTTGGATCATCGCTTATAATGGTTGGCTCAAACTCCTTACTCTCCTTATTCCAGTCAAGAACGACAACTTTATCACCAGAACCAAGAACGATTTCGTTTTCTCCATCATCATCGGTATCTCCCATTCCTGCCATGAAAACTTCACCATTTATACCTGGATCATCCCACTCTGCTACCTTTACAAGCCTCCAACCATTCCATTTAAACACAACAATCTCAGGAATGTGCCTTGACCAGTCACGGCAACTTAAAACTAATTCATTCTTCCCGTCATTATCACAATCTCCGATATAACAATCTGGACTGCCGCCACCCTTCCATTCTATCCAGGGATTCCATCCAATGATCCGATATCTTCCCGCAATCCATTTATGAACGGTAGCATACCAAGAAACAGCAATCTCATTTTCTCCATCCCCTGTTAAATCCCCAATTGCAAAACCATCGGCATCAAGTCGTCGAAAAGGATAAAAGGGACAACGCAACAAATGAGTCTCTTCATACGTTTGTTTCTCTTCATTCCATTCCATGACTCTCAAAACGGCATCTCGTCCCCCAATGAGCAATTCATTGTCACCGTCATTATCACAATCCCCAATGGGTTGAGGACCCTCATACCTAGCACCATACCATGGATTAGAACCATAACTCTGTTCCCATTGAATGCCATAATCATTACTAAAGTCAATCATCCTAGGAATATGATTCTCCTCATCAGAGAAATGTTTATATTCATGGGCACCTGCCATCCCGGCACTAACCAAAGCTAGACTCAACACAAACAAAATTGCATTTAACTTATTCTTCATATTTTCAAATCCCCATTATTTATAATCTGTTTTCAAATATAAATATTTCTAACAAAATGTTTTATGAAAATTAAAGATTATCATCGGGATTCGAACGCCTAAATGATGCCCTCCGGTTCAATTTTTCATAAACAAAGTCTGGGGCAGGCTATGTGAATATCGGGAGCAGAAACGGGCGTTAGAGGTTCAGAGTTCACGCCTACTTATAGCTGATAATATAAGAAAAAAAGATAGATGAAGAACGAAAAAATAAAAAAGTGGGGTGAAAAGGCAGATAAACATTTAATTACATCATTTCAATTTCAGAGATTAATGGAGTTTATTGCTAGCATAATAATTGTTCTTGCTGCTGCGTTAGTCGGCAGATTTTTATCTAAAAAACTAAAGCAACCTGTTATTTTAGGAGAGTTGGTTCTTGGAGCTATAATTGGAAACATAGGTCTAACGATGGGGGAGGGTGCACTGGTTTTAGACCCTGCTGTTAATAACATTGCAGATGTTGGAATATTATTTCTTTTGTTGTTTGCTGGTCTATCACTCAATTTAAAAGAATTTAGAAAAATAGAAAAGAGCTCTGCATTAGTTGCCTTACTTGGTGTGATTTTACCCTTTATATTAGGCTATATTACAGCGATGTGGTTTGGATTTTCACATATTATTGCTCTTTTTGTTGGAACTGCTCTTATGGCAACATCTATTGGGGTAAAAGCAGAAATTTTGCTTGAGTTAAGAATAATGGGAACAAGGTTGGGCAGCTTGATAATGGGAGCTGCCGTGATAGATGATGTCATCACTATGGTTATATTAACTGTTCTTATAAGTGTCGTAAAAACTGGGTATGTAGAAATAGGGGAAATTAGTATATTCCTATTTCTTGCTTTGTTATTCTTATTGATTGCTGTTTTATTAACGAAAGAGAAAATCAGTAGCGCATTAGATAAATATCTTTCAAAGATAAAGTTAGGTAGGGAAAACCTGTTGATCGTGGGTATTGTGGTGGCCTTACTGTTTTCTTTAGTAGCAGAGAATATCGGATTGTCGATAATAATTGGGGCGTTTATCGCTGGTATAATACTCGGGCAGCTAAGTTTTTTTAGAGGGTTAAAAGACTATGTGTCTTTGATAGGGGGAACGTTTTTCATACCTGTGTTTTTTGTAACTGTGGGGATGACTTTCGATTTAAACGCATTTTTATCTATGAGTGGGTTTGCCGGTGTTTTGTTAATGGTTGCAATAGTAGGAAAACTGGTAGGATGTGGTCTGGGAGCAAAGCTAACAAAATTTGATAATCGTGAATCTATCGCGGCAGGTGTAGCAATGATTCCTAGGGCAGGTGTAGAGTTGATATTGGTTAAACTGGGATTAGACTATGAAATAATAAACACAGAAATAGCCTCTGCAATATTGATAATGGTGATTATAACAACCCTCATTACACCACCGGCACTGGCAAAGGTTCTAAGAAAGTAGTTTTTAAATACAGCATTGAAATTTATGAGATGAAGATGGCAAGAGGTAAACGGTTGGTACCAGAATTCTATAAACTGAAGATAAAGCAGTTAATGGATAAGAGAGCATGGGATCTGCCAATAATTGAAAAAAAAGAAGATATCCATCATGTTTTAAACATCTTAGGTGCCAGAAATCACATATGGGTTATAGACGATAAGGAAAATAAAGAACTTGTAGGAGTAATAACAGAACATGACGCCCTTTCGATACTGGCTCCAAAAGAATTTCCGTCTTATGTATTTGGGATGCCTGATATACGGTCGATTCAGCATGGAACTGTGAAGACGGCAGAGGATATTATGCATCGTAAAGTGATATCTTGTGGACCTGATGATAAAATTATTGATGTCCTAGAGAAGATGACAATTCATAGGTTAAGACGACTTCCCGTATTGGAAGATAAAAAGATAATTGGAGAACTTACCTTGCATCAGTTGATTAGAAAATACTATAACGCTACCCAGTATCATCCGATAACAGAAGAAGACTGACAGTACATTGTTTGACCTTCTGGATATAGTCTTTTTATAAATATCACCATTGGTCTAAATCAATTTCAAATTCTAAAGCGCTATTTTTTTCTGATTGACCAGTTGTATTTTTCAAGAAGTGGACGCATTTTCTCTTCTATTCTTTCACATTCTTCGCCACTAAGGTTGCAGGGGATTATGTTTCTATTTTTTAGAGAAAACTCCAAATATTTGTTCATTGACGAATTTAGCGGACATTCTATCGGTTTTTCTGGATCAAACACCAACGTCCGTTCAATAGTTGACGAGAGTTCACTTATATCTTTCTCAAGTTCTATAGACTCCCCTTTTTCGTTACAACTTCTAACTTCTGCTATATCATCGAGCTCCAAGCCGTAAACCGCGAATGCTTTTTCACATCCAGCTTTTTTCATTAACTCTTTCGCTTCTTCAAGAACGTCCATATTAACACCCTTTTCCTCTTTCTCATTTTTATAATTTCTTCAGATGTCGGGGGCGGGATCTGAACCCGCGACCTCCTGATTTCTTAGCGCAAGGCTAAATAACGAACCTTTTAGCTGAGCTTATGAGTCAGGCGCTCTGACCAGGCTGAGCCACCCCGACATTGCAGAAAGCAGAATACCAGGGCTGTTTATAAAAACTTTCTTGATGTTATGTATAAAATCAGTCCATAACCAATTTTTTCTTTGCACGTAAAAAAATAACTGATAGCGACATTTCTTTTACTCTATTCCTCAGTTCCCTGTCATTTGTAACAACAATGCCATTAATTTTTTTAGCCAACTCTAAAACAGAATCGTCCCCATTCCACCCCTCTATATCAATAGCATCGTATTTTTTTATTAGTTTCAAAGAAGCTTTCGCTTTCGCCTTTTTCTTGCCTTTTCCATTTTCTGACAAAAATTCTAATTCTCTAACAATAGGTGTTGGAACCACTATGTGATAGTTGCCCAAAAGTCTGGTAAGCTCTTTTTCCAAATCAATTGCAAATTCAAAAAGCATCAGTATAGCGCTACTATCTAAGATCACTGTTTTATGTATTCTATCTCCCCATAGCCTATTAGATGCCATTTTCCTTCTATTCTTCGGCTTACGGCAATCCTCTGTCTTTCCCCGGCACAGACAGACAATTTTAGTTTAACTCTCACTTTATTTTCTCGTATTTCTGTTATGATTCCGACAGTTGTCGCTGTTCCTACAGTAAGCATAAGAGGTTCGTTCGTTTTTAAAGGTTCAACATTTTTTTCATCTATTGTCCCAACAACACGTTTCAGTAAATGCATTGATAAACCAAAACTTTCTAAGACGGGAGGGATCTTTCCAGGTTTTCCTACAATTCTACCTGAAAAAGAATCAGATTTAACTCTTGATGGATCTAGTAGTGTACCAATAGCAAGTAAACCTCCTGGAGTAACCTCATCTACAGATGTGCCTCCAGTAAAAAAGGAATGCACTTTTGTGATGATGGGTTCTAAGGTTTGTTTCCCATCAACTTCTATTCTTCTACCAGGAGATATCTCAATTTCATCACCTTTATTCAAAATACCTTGTAACAATGTTCCCCCTACAACCCCTCCTTTCATGTCACCTAATCGAGATCCTGGTTTATTAACATCAAAACTTCTTGCTATATACATAAGTGGAGGTTTATCAACATCTCTTTCTAGTGTGGGGATGTATTCTTGCATTGTTTTGATCAGGACATCTATGTTTATATCGTGATGGGCACTCACAGGTATAATGGGGGCATTCTCCGCACAGGTACCCTTAATAAAATTTAAAATCTGCTCATAATTCTTTACAGCATCTTTTTCAGATACAAGATCTATTTTGTTCTGAACGATAACGATATTCTTCGTACCTGCAATTTCTATCGCAGTCAAATGTTCTCTCGTCTGAGGCTGAGGACACTTTTCATTAGCAGCAATGACAAGTACTGCACCATCCATAATAGCAGCACCGGATAGCATTGTAGCCATCAAGGTTTCGTGACCTGGCGCATCAACAAAGGAAACCACTCTAAGTAATTCAGTAGGACTGTTGCAATGGGAACAGGTTTTCTTTGTAGTATAACATTGAGGCTCATCGCAATTTGGGCATTTATAGAATGCAGCATCAGCATACCCAAGTCTTATTGAAATGCCCCTCTTTAATTCCTCGGAATGTTCATCTGTCCATTTACCTGTTAATCTCTGTGTTAACGTTGTTTTACCATGATCAACATGGCCAATCATTCCAATATTTACTTCGGGTGGTCTAGGGAAACTCATTCTTGTTCCTCTTTCTTTTTTTCTACCTTAATAATATCTTCAATAGGTTTTGAACTGTGTTTTATTACCTTCATGTTGATTTGTACTATATCTGGGTTTATTGTATTTCCGCGGACAGATTTCTTCTTTCTTTTCCCAGAATCTTTTGGTTTGAATCCCAAGCCTTCGCTCAACAGCAGTCTTCTTCTTACAGTCCCGGGGAGGTCTTTTCTCATTGGAAATCCATCTTTATTGGTACCACCGGTTATTTGCAATTTATATCCGGGTAATGAAACAAAAATGCCGTCTACTTCGTCACTTATTTTTTTACCTATTAAAGAATTTGCATGATGGCCACTAACTAGGATATTATGTGATTTGCCATTTTTTGTATCGTTTACTACAACCTTGAATTCTACCATGTCTATTTCTCCTTCAAATTTTTAATATCAATTTAGTAACACTAATA
>JAUWBM010000174.1 GCA_030601705.1 Thermoplasmatota archaeon | reverse complement strand
ATGCCATATGATGGTTTATGTTTTTCCCTAAATTTCTTTCCTTTCTTAAATAAACCCATTTGTCTTCCCCAGAATCTAAAATTTCATAGCATTTCTGGCTTTAAAAAACCCACCCTGGGTTTTGTGTGGGAGGATAAAAAGATGTTGAAAATCCTACCTCTGTTGCTATCTCTGGTGGTGATTGGTTTATTCTTTATAATTCGGAAAATAATCAGCTAAATTTTTCCCATCAAAATATACATCACATACCAAACGATCATAATCAATATCTACAAAATTTTTCAATTCTACTTCTTTTTCAAATATTAATTTTCTTAATTTATCCTTTGCATTCTGATAACCTGGTTGCCCCTCTTTCAGTAGTTTCTGGATGTTTTTAATCTGTTTTTCAGTGAGTTTTCGCTTTACCATGATTGAAAAATCGAAAACGCAAGTATATAAAGGTAACCAAATTCGCTGATTTTTAGAGAATTTAAAAGAAATATTGACGATTTGGATATAACAATATAGCTAGGGCCATTTTACTCTACCATAACCATCAACAGTTAAAACTTGTGAAATATCATCGTCCTTAATTGTAATCAGTGTTTCATCATCGAGATTGTACCAAGCAGGCGAAACCTCCCCAGCGAAACCACTTGCATGAATAGTATTATATGTTTGCCCCTTAAAATGAAATAGCTCCATATACATCGCTACATGATCCATATCTCCATCATTATACTCTTCATCAAAAAAAAGTAGGTCCCCGGATCTTAATTCTTCTTTATTAATAACGTATACATTGTTTCTATACTGTCCATCAGCTCCTTCCCATTTTATTAGTCGGTTTTCATATTCCTCAACAGTTAAAGGTTTACCACCAAAATATGCCCTGTTATATGACCAAAAAATAAGTCCTGAACAATCAATTCCTATGCCAAAATCAATTTCTTTAAGTAATGGATTCCAATAATTATATCCTTTCTTTTTAATTTCATTAGGTTTTACGAACCTTCTCTCGTTAAGATCAAATCCTTTTCCACCCCAAAGATAAGGTGCCCCTATAGTCTTTTTTGCTAGTTTTACTGCTTTATCATAAGGAGTGGGAGGCTTCTGTTCATCCCAATCCAAATCCGTACTTTTATAGAACTTAATCATTGACCCGTCATTCCAGACAAAGGCATATCCATTTTTCGGCACATTTGTTCTAACTCCATTAACCTCTGGATACCATGACCAGATAAGTTTCGGAGAAGTCGAATCAGTATCCACAATGATCGGATCTATGCCCGACCAGCTTGTCGTTTTTTTACAATAGTTAATTATACCGTTTTCATTCCAAACAACATGAAGATAATCATTGCTGTCAGTTGCAATTGATGGGTGTTTAACATCATACGATGGTACCTTTTCCCGAACAATTTCTTCAAGTATCCAGTCAGTATTATCTCTCATCCTGTATAATACGCCACTTGTTCCGTAATAATATTTGACGACGTTATGTACATTTCCCGCACTATCAACAGCTATCGATGGAAGACCATCGTAACATGGGAAAGATTTGACCTGCTCCCAGAATAGAGTATTGTTTCTTCGATATGCCGGATGCCAACAAGCATAGTTACGGTGTCCGCCAGCATCCCATGCAACATGCAGATAATTATCAGGACCAATAGAAATTGATGGGAAGACATCGTTATATTCTGCGCCCTCACCGATTCTATCTGGGTTACTCCAATCACCCTGGATGTTGTTTGTATAAAATGCTGGTCCACACCCATTTGGACACCATGGTCCTCCTATATAATCTACTTTTTGGAATACAACATGCAGATGATCATTACCGTCTACTGATATATCGGGATTTCTGTGGTCCCAATCTAAATCTGAGGTGATATAATCTATTGCACCCCATCCCCCATCATATTTTCGATAACAGATTTGCGAATAAATCGGTGACCCAGTATGGCATCCTTGCCAAACGACATAAAGATTATTATTACTATCAACAGCTATACTTGGATACATCTGGTCATAACTTTCTGAGGTTATGGGTTCTTCATTCCATGTTTCACCATCATCAAGTGATTTAGAATAATAAATCTGCGAATATGATCCATCAGAACGATGGTAAACACAATGCCATATGCCATCAGACGTTCTCGCTAATTTCCTTGAGGTGCTTCGTCCTCCTATATCTCCTGTGGCAATAATAAAGCCAGAACTTGGATCCTCAGCGGTTACCTGTGTAGATTTGAAAAAAAGGGGAGTACTATTGATTATCAGTAGCATTATTATGCCTAAAACAATTCCTTTTTTCCACATATTGTTTTCCATTTTGTAACCTCCCCAGAGAAATATCTGGATTAGTTGTTATCTAATAATTTAATATAAATGTTTGGCATAGAATAATATTGCAACGTCTGTAACAATAGCTTTGATTACTCCTGTTCTAAATATTGCACAGAAAGAATATTGTAAAAGGGGTCAGGGAAAGAAATGAAAAGAAGATAACTCCATTTTCAAAACGTTGACCCCTCTGATAAACATTATAGTTCTTCTTGTTAATAAATATATCGTAAAAGAGGGACGTCATGGAGATGGGATGCCTTACAAACGTTTGCCTCGCCCCTCTTTCAATTTATTGTTAATGGCCGTTTGATAAATATAATTATCGTATCAAAATGACGGCGCTACATTACATGAGAGATATTGTAGAAGGAAGGAGAAATATAGGGGATTATATATGCAGATATAGGGCAATATAAAGAAGTTATAAGCAAATCTTCCTTCCTTCTTTTCTACGAATAATCTATATGTTTAAATGGTATTTAAATTTTACCTGTTAAATATATTTGCAACATCTGTAACAATTTAAAAATCAAAAGGGGTCAAAGGTGGGAGGAAAGAATTTAGTTAAAAATTCGTTTCCAGATGACCCCCATAATGCTATAGCTTTTTGGTAAATAAAGATAATGTTTTGGTTTTAGGGAGGATAAAAAGGTATTCTAACTAACAAGATAAGGTCATTCAAATTTTTATTCTTTCCCGGAACTTTTTCATTATTTTTTCAAAATCGGTAAACCATTGAGTTTCATCCCAAATCTTATATGGAGTCCAAATCTTCTCGTTCATTTTCTCCTCTTCTTCAAATTTTTACAAGATATTTTAAAATTGCAATTAGGACATCTCCAATATCCCTTCCTCTTTTGCCCTCCTATACTCTCTTCGATTTGTTCTCGAAAAGAACGTGGTACATACTCCAACACCCAACCGCATTTTTTGCATATCATTTTATCTCTTTTATTTCTTGCTTGCTTGTTCATCAAGCAACTGACGGCATTTTTTTAACTCATCAAGTACCCTAAGGTGTTCTTCAATGAGGTCGCCATAGCTTCCGCCAAATTTATCGTAGATTTCCTTGAATTTTTTATCACCATTCATTTTATCCTCCTTTTCTTATCACAAATGTCTTATAGAGTTTACAAAGATTATTGTTGCAGTAATATATGTATTTAAATTTTCTATGCTGTGTCAACGTATGTCCACATTCCTTGCAATCCAATTTTTTCATTTAGTCTACATCCATTTGCATTTGCCATGGTCCAAGTCCCAAAAATAGCATTTATCTTCTATACAATCTTGAGGTTCTCTAGTAATGGATACCATTGGGCATTTCATTTTTCCTCCTCCAAATCTACAGATTAAAGACCTTTTCTTGCAATTTTATAATTCATTTTAGTAGGTTCATAGATAAATTTATCTTTTAGTAAAGCGTCTAATATTTCCTCTACCTCTTCTTTCAATATCCCTTTTATCTCTGCTTCGGCTATAATACC
>JAUWBM010000012.1 GCA_030601705.1 Thermoplasmatota archaeon | reverse complement strand
TTATCACTGTTTTTGTGTAAAGTTCGTTGAAGTTACGGTTTACATGGTTCATAATTTTTGGATTAACTCGTTTCTTTGCACATCCCATCCTAAAAAGAAGATAACCTTCATCCCTTAATTATCCATTACGGGATGTAGCCGCAACATTTGTTATGTTTAGTGTTCCTATATTCGATAACTAATGATTTGATATTATTACATTTATTCCTTTTTAAATTATTTTGATGTTTTCTCACCAGATAAAAAAATCCTTTAGTTTTGGGGAGGATAAAAACATTTCACTTAGTTGCCTTATCAATACATATGTTTATACAACCTTTTGACACTTTTATCATAACTGAGCCAGCGTTTAGGTAAATCAGGATTATGTAATGTTAGTTCATCCAAGACGCTTTTTCTGATTTCACTGGTCTTAACCTCCTCTTTGGGGTGTTTCTCAATCTTGTCAGCAATACCACGTGCTACTTCTAAAGATGCACCAGTCTTTACAGCGCTGACCACGATCTTTTCCTTTACAAAACTCTCTTTTTGTCCATCTCTTTTGATAACTGTTTTAGGCATATAGCTCACATCCTACCAACAAAAACGATTTTTTAATTAAAATAGTTTCTACCCGGTAAAAAAACTGTGGGGAGAAGAAAAAAGGGATTTAGAACCTTGTTTTTCTCCTTGAAAGTTTGGTTTTTAAAAAAATATCAACAAAACTACAACTAATTTTCCTGAATTTATAGGTAGCAATTACTAAGAGTTGCTTTTGTTTTCACAATAAAAAATTCACTTAATAAACCCTGTTTTTGGTTTAAAAAAGCTGTGATGGTAATAGTTTAGCTGCATATCTATTTACATACTCATCTGCGAAAAAGATACTTAAAACATTATTATTTTATGGCACTTGGAAGGAATTGAGCTGGTAGTTTTTGATTGCATCCCATCCCTCCTAGTGAGACCAGCCTTCCTTCTTTTTTCCATAAAATTATATTGTTTTTTAATCAAAAATGTTGTGAAAAATAAGAAAGTATTTGTACCAAATCCCTAATTACTGCAAAGCTTGGAGAGAAAAACTAAAGTTTAATGACCTTTATGGCGATTATATTTGCATTTTTTCCAGATAACTTCGCTAATAAAAAATCGGAAAAACATGGAGGGTAAATGAAATGGGAGCACAAAATAAAATGACATATAATGAACCAAAATCAGTACCAAAACAAATACCCTTATTTGAAGAGCAGGAGGACGGCAATCTCATACCCTATGTGCAAGAAGAGTAAATGACTACCTTTCAATCCACGCGATTGAATCATAATTTTTTTGAGAAAGGAATGAATATAAATCCAAAATAGTATATGAACTACAAATGAAAAAAAAAATTGCACTTAGTGTAGCAGGATCTGATCCTTCAGGTGGGGCAGGAATTCAAGCAGATTTAAAATCCTTTTCTTTTCTTGGGCTACATGGAACAACGGTAATAACCTGCATAACTTCACAAAACACTCAACATGTAAAAAAAATTCATAAATTGCCAGTTGAAATAATTGAAAATCAAATTGATATTTTATTTGGAGATTTTCATATAGATGCAGTAAAAACAGGCATGCTATATGATGAAGAGATAATCAAGTGTGTTGCCAAAAAAATTTCAGAATACACATTAAGCCCTGTGGTAGATCCTGTTATGATAGCCACAAGTGGAGATACATTATCTCAAAATACTTTTGTCAATTCATTTAAAAGATACCTTTTACCAAAGACATTTATATTGACAGCAAACATTCCCGAAGCCTGTGAACTTACAGGGCTCAGCATAAACTCAATCGAAGATATCAAAAAAACCTGTCAAAAACTTCTTTCTTTCGGCTCAAAATATGCACTTATTAAAGGTGGACATCTAGATACTAAAAACGCAATCGATGTCTTATATGATGGTAAAATTTTTCATGAGTTTTCTCTTCCGCGCATCCCAAACAAAAAAGCACATGGTTCTGGATGTACTTTATCGGCTATAATAACTGGTTTACTTGCTTTAGAAGAAACACCCGTTGAAGCAGTTAGAAAAGCTAAATATATTATTTGGGATATGATAAACCAAGGGTATACACCAGGTAAAGGATCAGATGTACTAAGCCATTCCTGTGAAATAGCAATGCCCTCTACTTTTCCCAATAATGAGTATTTTGATGTGTGGTTTGAACTGAAAAATGCTATTCAAAAACTTGTTTCAATTTTACCACTTACTTTTGTTCCTGAGGTGGGAATGAATTTTGCATATGCAGTAAAAAATGCGCAAAAACTGGACGAAATCTGTGCTGTTGATGGAAGGATTTTGAAAACTAAAGATAAAGTAAGATTATACGGCAACATTGACTTCGGTTCATCAAAACATGTTGCCTCTATTGTCCTTGCAGTAATGTCTGTTGATAAAAATGTTCGATCTGCAGTAAATATTCGTTATTCAAAAAACATAGTAGAACTGTGCAAAAAAACAGGTTTTAGTGTCGGTTCTTTTGACAGAAAAAATGAACCAGCAAATGTTACCTCAACTATGGAATGGGGTACAAAACATGCTATATCAAAACTTGGTTTTGTACCTGATGTTGTATATGACACTGGCAGCATCGGAAAAGAGCCTATGATACGTGTGTTGGGAAATAATCCAGAAGACGCGTTATCTAAACTAAAAAAATTGTTAAAAAAATATGAAAAATAAGATAAGAAAATGCGAAATGTTTATAAATAATACGGGTGATAGTAGGACATAAAAACAATGAATCAACAGGGAGGCAAAAGTTTATGACCGCAAAAGAAGAAGCACAAGAAGAAAACGTAATATATGTTGGAAATAAGCCACCGATGAGCTATGTACTTGCAGTGGTAACACAGTTTAATAGCGGGTCGACTGAAGTGGTAATAAAAGCTAGAGGCAGAGCGATTAGCAGAGCAGTAGATGCAGCAGAAATTACAAGAAACAGGTTTGTGACAGATGCAAAAATCAAAGAAATAAAAATAGGAACAGAGTCAATCACGAACGAAGAAGGAAGATCATCAAACGTCTCATCAATTGAGATATCTCTTTCAAAATAAAGGAAGTATTATAAGAAAATAATACTCCTAATTCATTATCTTTAATCTTTTAGTTTAGAGGGTACTGTAATACTATAATTCACAATTTAAATGAGAAACAATTTTTTGTTATTTTTTATCTTACTAACTAGGAATATTTCGTAAAAAAATTATGCAAAAATACTTATACTAAAAATCTAATCCGCCAACTCCTCATATACGATAGAATAGCCTAGGAGAACTTTGATTTTGGGGCATTCTTTATGTGGGTAACAACACATTTAATATATGGGCGATAAAATTAGAAACAGTTAAACTATGGGCGGATCTGAAAAATATGCCAGATGAAAACATATCTGTGTTATTGGATGAAAAGCGGGTTTTTAAACCATCTGAAAAATTTGTAAACGAAACAAATGTAAAACAGTGGATGGATGAACACAATATAAAAAACCTTGAAGAACTCCATAAAAAAGCAGAAGACCGGGAATGGTTCTGGAAAGAAATTTCTAAAGATCTTGTCGAATGGTACAAGCCATATGACAAAGTTGTTGAATGGGAAGCTCCATGGGTCAAATGGTTTGTTGGCGCAAAATATAACATTGTCCACGATGCCTTGGATAAGCATGTTAAGAGTTGGAGGAAAAACAAGGTTGCTTTTATTTTTGAAGGCGAACCAGGTGATGTACAAAAGTTAACCTATAATGATCTTTATATTGAGGTCAATAAGCTTGCTAATGCGCTGAAAAAATTGGATGTAAAGAAAGGCGATCGGGTAGGCATTTATATGCCAATGCTCCCTGAACTTCCGATTGCTATGCTTGCTTGTGCGAAAATTGGCGCTATCCACTCTGTTGTGTTTTCTGGTTTTAGCGCACTTGCTTTCAGAGACAGAGTTAATGATTGTGAGGCAAAGGTTGTTATCACGTGTGATGGTTTTTGGCGGCGTGGTAGAAAGGTATATCTGAAGCAGCAGAGTGATGAAGCATTAGAGAAGGCACCAGGTGTCAAGCATGTCATAGTGTTTAAGCGTACTGGTGATGCAGTTCCTTGGACTCCAGGTAGAGATGTCTGGTGGCATGACCTTGTTTATGGCATGCCAAAAGAATGTGAGTCAGAGAAACTTGATGCAAATGATCCTTTGTTTTTCTTGTATACTTCGGGCACCACGGGTAAACCAAAAGGCATAATACACGCACATGGTGGTTATGCTGTTGGTACGGCTTATACCCTTAAATGGGTGTTTGACTTAAAAGATGAAGATATCTGGTGGTGTGCTGCTGATATCGGTTGGATAACTGGTCATAGTTATATCGTGTACGCTCCTTTGATTCTTGGTGCAACATCAGTAATTTATGAGGGTGCACCTAATTATCCCCAGCCTGATCGATGGTGGGCGCTCATCGAAAAATTCAACGTAACAACCCTATATACTTCACCCACCAGTATCCGGTTATTTATGAAGTACGGGGAGGAATGGATTAAGAAACATGATTTGAGTACTCTTAGACTTCTTGGGTCTGTTGGTGAGCCGATAAACCCTGAGGCATGGATATGGTACTATAAATATATTGGTAACGAGAAATGTCAGATTATGGACACATGGTGGCAAACCGAGACGGGACATTGTGTTATATCGCCGCTTCCGATTACTCCGTTGAAGCCCGGCTCCGCAACACGACCACTTCCTGGTCTTTCTGCAGATGTATACAATGAAGAAGGGAAACCAGTTCAAAACGCCGGTGGAAACCTTGTATTAACGCATCCATGGCCAGGCATGCTTCGTGGTATCTATAAAAACCCCGAGAGATACAAGGAGACATACTGGAGTAAATTCAAAGATACATATCTCGCTGGTGATGTCACTCGAAAAGACAGTGATGGTTTCTTCTGGATTCAGGGGAGAGCAGATGATGTACTTAATGTATCGGGCCATAGAATTGGAAACTCCGAAGTGGAATCAGCTTTGGTAAGCCATCCTATGGTTGCTGAGGCAGCAGTCATCGGTAAACCACATGAGATCAAAGGAGAGTCAATTACGTCGTATGTAATCCTTAAGGGGCATATAACTCCAAGTGATGAACTTCGAAATGAACTAAGAGAGCATGTTGGAAAGGAGATGGGTAAAATAGCCCGTCCCGATGAGATATGGTTCGTCTCTGATGTTCCAAAGACGCGTAGTGGAAAAATCATGCGACGAGTAATCCGAGCAAAAGCACTTGGTAAAGATGTCGGTGATACTTCAACACTTGCAAATCCAGAAGCAGTGGATGAAATTGGTAAAGCAAAATAAAAACTCCCTTTTTTTAATCGTATTTCAACAGTTAAATATAAAAGCCAAACATGGTATTGATCTATTAAAATTCATGCGAGACGTACATAAATTATGATGTGGATAATCTTCGGTGTTTTGACTATTGTTTTTCTTATTATTGTTTCTGCGTTTTTTTCAAGCTCAGAGATGGCCTTTGTTTCGATAAATAAGGCAGTTATTGTAGACAAGGCGAGAAAAGGAGATAAAAAAGCTAAGATCCTTGGGGAATTGTTAAAAAATCCCGATAACGTGATAAGCGCTATCGTTATCGGCAACAATCTTGTCAATATTTTCGCATCAATTCTTGCTGGAGTAATTGCCACTTCAATTTTTGGAAATATTGGTATCGGCATCGCAACTGTTGTCATGATGCTTTCGGTACTTATCTTCAGCGAGGCTACTCCCAAAGCTTTTGGTATAAAAAATGAGAACTTGGCATTGAAGGTGGCTAGGCCTCTTTCTATAATTACGAAACTGTTTCACCCGATGGTGGTTTTGTTAAATTATATTTCAAATGGCTTGATATCTCTTCTTGGTGGAAAGAAACGAGAGGCGGTTGTCACAGAACATGAGATAATGGCAATGATGAGACTGGGAGAGGAAGAGGGAACCATAGAGAAAGACGAACGAGAGATGGTCAATGATGTTTTTGAGTTTGATGAAACACATGTATATGAGATTTACACCCCCAAGGGTAAAGTAGAATTTATTCATGAAAGTGACACTACCGAGGATCTTATACAAAAATCTATTAAAACAGGTTTTTCCCGATTTCCTACATATGGGAAAGATTTGAATGATATTGTTGGCATGGTTCATGTAAAGGATTCGCTGATTATTGAGGATACTTCTCTTCAAGTAAAAAATATTATGCGAAAGATTTTGAAGATCGATTCAAGCATGAAAATAGACGATGTTTTTAGAGAGATGAAACGAAATAAAACACATCTCGCATTACTTCAGGATCGTGACGGTAAGACCCTGGGTTTGGTAAGCATGGAAGATCTGATTGAGGAGATTTTCGGGGAGATTTCAGACGAACATGATGTGAAACCGTAGATTCTTTGATTTACAGAGCGATATAATTTCGGTAACAAGTGTAAAGAAACTGGGTAACAGTTGTACAACAAATCCTTTTAAAGGCAACTTACAAAAGTAGGAGTGAGGAGATAAAATGGCTGATAAAGAGCAAATAAGAAGTCTCTATGAAGAAGCTGTTTACTTGCATCTTGTACATACCGGACGTAAGGCAAAAAGAGGATTTGTTAAGATAAACTGGAACGATTAAATATTATTGTGATCGTTATGTCTAGATTGGTTTGTTGTTGGAAAAAAGGAAATAAGAAGTTTTATACAAGGCGGTTAGATATTGCCGAACAAGCAATGAATGACGGTTTTATTGTTATTATTTTAAAAGATAGTCCCCGTATTTTTAGGAATTAGAATTTTTAGTACTTTTGGTTTTGGAAGGTACTTTGTCTTGTAATATACTTTTCTATGTGAATGAAGGTTTCTAGATTTAGGTTTGATTTTCAAAGTATTTTCTTACTAATCAGTTTTGTTATACTGTGGATGTTTTCAGTTAAATTCGTTTTCCCATTTTGGCATTTTCACACGATAAGCATATAAACTATGACAGATAAAGTATATCACGTCACGTTGTGACAATGTTAGGTGGTGATAGATAGATGGAGAAAATAAAAATAGCTAAAAGTGTTGTGGCAGGTGCTGCCTTGACAGCTGCGGGATGGATGATGGAAGGTTGGATGATTGAATCAATTCTAGGATAGCATTATTTCTTAACCTATTAGAATTTAAAAAGTTTATATCGTAAATATCCAGATATTAATCCAACCTTCTCATTGCTTTATATTGTTAATCATTTTTTTGGCTTAAGGTGCTTTAAGGAACTGTAAATATTTTTTTGAAAATTCATGATAGATAAATAAAATGGCGACGTTAACAAGTTAACTATATAAATCTACGTTTTATTAAATAATTAGGATGAGGAGATGCACAAGGATTACAAAACAGTTTTGATTCTGGCTCTGCCATTTGCTGGAATCACCATACCGTCAATACAACTACCGATTTTAGAGGGCTATTTAAAGGAGCGAGACATCAATATAAAAACAAGGCATCTATATCTAAAGGCTGCTGAGTTTTACGGATTAAAAAATTACAACTTCCTAATTAACAGTCCCAATGATTCATACATCGCTCAGATGATTTTTGCAAAGTATGTTTTTCCAGATTATTGGACAACTAATGAATATAAATTCCGAGAGTATTTTGAAAAACAGGTTTCTGAATTCAAAGGCGTCAACGAGGATTTTACCTTTGAAAGGTATGTGCAACGGACTGATAATTTTTACAACTGGGTTATAGAAACTGTTGAATGGAGAGATTATGATATTATTGGATTTACGTTAAATTATGGGCAGCTCCTTCCATCATTGGCAATTGCTAAAAAAATCAAAGAATTAGATCCAGAAAAGAAGATTATTTTTGGCGGTAGTAGAACCATAAATGAAATTGGAATTAAAACCTTGGAGGCATTCGAATACGTGGATTTTATTGTATCAGGAGAAGGTGAAGAGCCTCTTTATCGTCTTGCCTCTGATTTTCAAAATCATAAATTCCTTCCAAATTTAATTTATCGGGCTGGAGAGGAGATTATTTGGAACAAATCAGATGATTTCATTGATTTGAATAATCTTCCTTTTCCATCTTTTTCCTCTTTTTATTCGGAGTTGACATCAACATCCGAGGAAATACAACAATATTTTCACCTCTACGGGAGAATTCCCATAGAAATTTCACGCGGTTGTTGGTGGAATCAATGTAGTTTTTGCAATCTTAAAGCTTATCATAAGATGTATCGGGAGAAAGATTTTGACCGATTAATTGAAGAAATAATATTCTTGTCAGACGAGTACAAGATGTTGACTTTTCAACTGCTTGGAAACACTCTTCCAAAAAAGAATTATCGGGCTTTATTTGAAAAACTTAAGGATCTTGGTAGAGATTTTACTTTCTACGTAGAAGCACGTGCAGGTAAGTTGAAAAGCGAGGATTACACGTTATTAAAGAATGCAGGCTTTAGTACAATTCAGACAGGTATTGAAACCTTTAGTCAGCATTACCTAGAGAAAATCAATAAGGGCGTTCGCGTAATTGATAATATAGCTGCTTTAAAATTTTGTAAGGAAAATGATATTAAAAATAGTTATAATATCATTGTTAATTATCCTAATGAGGAAGAAATTGATTTTGAGGAGACAAAGAAAAATGTTCAGCTTTTTAAGCAGTTTCTAGATCCACCTCATATAAGCCATTTCGTAGTGAGTTTTGGTAGTCTTATTTATGAAAATCCTGCCCTATTTAATATTGAACGATTAGAGTACACTACTATTGATAAGCTTATGTTTCCTATTGAGTATTTGGAAAAGGGTTTGAGCTTCTTTTATAGCTATAAGAAAAAAATTGCTGTCTGTGAGAATGAATGGGATCAGTTTGTGAAGGATTGGATAGATGAACGGGAAAAACTACAAATGATGGGGATTAAAACACAAAAAGAAATTGATACACTTATTTTTTATTTTGTAGACGGTGGAGAATTTGTTAAAATTTATGATAAGAGAAATCCCGAGAATACAATGATTTATGTATTAAATAAACTTGAGAGAGACATCTTTCTTTCTTGTATGGATGTTGTTGTTTTTCAGGAATTACAAGAGAAATTTTCATATGTCTCTGAAGATAAACTCCTAGAGATTTTACAAAGCTTTGTGCAAAATGGAATTGTTTTTAGGGAGGATAAGAGGTTTTTAAGTCTACCGTTACGATATGGTCTTATTGCTTCTCAAAAGACAAAGAAAGAATCAGAGAGTTTGCTTTATATTTCTGGTATTAAGCGCACCTTATAAAACCTGTTAGCACTCATATAATCATAATTGCGAATAGCTCTAGGAAATTTCGAAGAAATTTCCTCCATAACATGATTTACTTTATCTGCATTTTCTAAATGAAATTCTAGCTCTAAATCAGAGAAACCTGCAGATGTACTTATAAACATCAAATTGGGGTTATATTTTATATAATTAATTATATTTTTCCTCTGTTTATGTTCTTTAAGGTATATATCAATTTTATACTGATGAAGACCAAATTTTGAAATATCAATTGCAGTCCTAAAAGCTTGAATCACATTTGATTTGATCAGATTCTTTATTCTATAATTTACTGCTTGCGGTGAACAACCGAGTTTCTCCGCAAGCTCAATAAGCGATGTTCGAGCGTTCACCGCCAATTCATTTAATAAATTATAATCCAAAGCATCAATGTCAACTTTTTTTCCCATTCCAACAATTTCATAATCTGATCTATCAGATTTTTTATATTTATCCAATAACAAATATGAAGGTCTATAAGAAAATGCCTGGATGTAAATAGAAAATATTTTTTTTGCAAAATAATCTCCATACTTATCTAGTGTGTTATCCCAAAAAGTATGGAATTCCTGAATGTTTTTTACCCAGAGAACGAGTCCTAGATCGTATTTCTCTCTAATTGAGTAAACAACCCAAGTGTTTTTATAATTTACAAAATGTTCAATTATTTCTGTTTTAATTTCGGGAGTTACATATTGAAATTCCAAATAGAATCTAAAAACATTATACCCTAGTTTATACGCGTCAATAACGGCGTAAAAATTTTTTATGACACCCTCATCCCAAAGTCTTTTTATCCTGTACGATACGACGTCCTTTTTTAAACCGACTTTCTTTCCGATTTCCGTTAGTGGCTGCCGTGAATCTAAATCTAACTGATATAGTATCCTTCTATCTTTCAAATCGATTTTTATCATATTTCCTACAAAAGTAAAAAATATCCTACTATTTTAGTGTTTTGTAGAAATTTCTCGTATTGTGGCTTTATTATATAATCTCTCCATACAAAATTGGAGACAATGGAAGAAATGAATGACATAAGTGGATTGATCCAAGATGAAAGCCTCTCGTTACCAACATATCCAATTGCATATCTAGGTGCGAAAAATGTATTTATGGTGCTACCCGTTTGGACGCAGAAATGGGAGATAAAAGGTGGTCATTCAATAAAAAAATACAAAAGAAGGTTAAACCGTGACGTCGAGGAAAGGATGAAAAGGGGGAGAGAGTGAGTATGTATTTCTTTTTATTATCTTACCCTCTTTTGGGAGCAGGTATAAAATATATAGACGATGCGTTTGATGAAAATAAATTCAGTAAAAAAATAGCTTTAGTTATTGCCCCGATCCTTGGTGTTTTATGGGCGTATACAATGCTTATCGATGGAGTTTCGGCCACTATTCTTTTAGCTGTTTTATGTGGTGTTCTCTTTAAAGGCAAAATTGATAACTATGCACACTTAGGTGGATTATTCATTATACTAATCATAATCGCTCTAGCGGGCGTCGAATTAATGATCCTTCCCTTAATATTTCTTGCACCGTTTGCTCTTTTAGATGAAGTAGGGAATGATGTTATAGACTACAATAAAAAATACTTTAACGGTGATAGATACTGGCATAAATTTGTAAGATATTTTTTTGACCAGAGATGGTTATTAAAATTGGCAATTCTCGGTTTCGTACTATTGGGTGTTGTACCTTTCTATTTTTTCCTGGCAATGTTACTTTTCGATGGAGCATATCTAATGATGCGTTGGTATGGTCAGTCGAGACAAAGAAGATTGGGTATTTTCCCTCTTCCAGCAGAAAAGGCAAAGACTGCGTAATCAGCAAACAATACAATTTTTAAATCATATGAAGCAGCATTATTTCACTCTTAGACTATCTTTAGTAATTGAGAAAATCGCCGTTAGCTTGGCTTATCTGAAAACATTTCAGAAAGAAGCTCGAATTCATAAAATATTATTAATAATTCAGAGATGTATTTAAATAAAATCAATAATATGAGTTTATTTATATGTCAATTAAATGTGATGTACTAGTAGTTGGCGGTGGGCCTGCCGGTTTATCAGCAGCTTTATTTTTATCCAACAAGAGTTTTTCTACGATTGTTCTGGAAAAAAGCAAAACTTGTGGACCAAAACACACTAAATATGACATAACCGAAGGTAATAGAATACGTGAGATAATTGATGAAATAGGTATAAACACAAATAAAACATCTTCTAGATCAGAGTGGATTTCCCCTAACTATAGCCATATCATTGAATCTGAAATTGAGGATTTTTATTTTAAAAGAGGGCCAGGTGAGAATTCACTTGAAAATGTTTTGTTGAAAAAATTGAACAATAAAGTAGATGTTTTTTTCAAATCGAAAGTGAATTTTATTGAACTAAAGAAGAAAGAAATTGCGACGGTTAAGATTAATAAAGACAGAAAAAAAATCGAGATAAAACCAAGGTATGTTATTGTTGCAGATGGCCCTGAGTCAGAGTTCAGAAAAAGATTAAATATCGATACAGAGTATTTTGCTAAATTCAATGGTTTTGGGGTATTAATCGGGTCATGTCAAAGCGATCTTATCCCTCATGCAAAAATATATCTCGATGAAAAAATCGCTCCTGGCGGCTATATATATTCAGGGTCAGTTGGTAAGGAAATTTTCTTCTGTTTAATGACTGATGATAAATTCACTAAGAAAGAATCATTAAAACACCGCCTAAACTTTTTCTTAGAGAGAAACATGAAGGAAAAGTTCACTGTTAAAAACTATTTTGGCGGCATTGGAATTTCTGGTATTCAAGAAGTTCTTTTAGGAAATACTCTATTCATAGGGGGAGCCGCTCTTTTTTATGATCCATTTTTAGGTTATGGGCTAAATTATGCAATAGAATCTGCTTATTTTGCAGCAAATGCAATAAAGAAAAATGACCTTAGTATATATACTGAATATGCAAATAGGATTCAGAAAGAGTTTAAAGATATTTTTTTTGCAAGGGAAATATGGAGAAAAGCCGATAACAATTTTTTTGATAAATTAATAAGGGCATTTAATGGCGAATATGATAATAGTGATGAAAAGATAAACAAAATATTAGATTTATTTAATGAAGATTAAAATGTAGAAAAAAAGAGTGATCCATTATGAAGGATATTGAATGTGATATACTGGTGGTTGGAGCTGGACCTGCTGGAAGTTCCGCAGCATGGGCATCTGCAAAAGAAGATTTGGATGTAGTAATTATTGAAAAGAAAGAGATGCCTACAAAAGATGCATGTGCTGAAACACTGAGTAAAGCATTTCTAGAATACTTGCCTTTCAAAATTCCTGATAGATTTTTAAAGTGGGAGTTAAACGGTCTTAAATTTTATTATAATGATTTTATTATAACAAGAGATGAGGATATTTGGTGGAAATCCCATCCGTTGAACAGAAATGAATTTGATCCTTTCGTTTTAGATCTAGCAATTAATGAAGGAGCTACATTTTCACCTCTCACAGAATTCATTGATTTGAGATATGATAATAATTTTATGGTGGATAAAATAATTGCCCAAAATACTGAAAATAATGAATCAATTATAATTAAACCCAAGATTCTAATTGCTGCAGACGGTGTCGAGTCAAATGTCTTAAAATCGATAGGTAAATTAAAAAAACAACAAACTTCTGTAGGACATATAAAAAGTTATGAGTTTCATGATCTTTCTCTGGATGATTTCCAATACGGACATGTATTCTTTGGAGAATTTGCAGATGGAGCATATGGTTATATTTTCCCAAAATCTGAAACTTCTGCGAATATTGGAATAGCTACTCTAAGTAACAAAAACATTGACGCAAAATTTGATGATTTCCTCAAAATAATTAAGAATCAAATACACGGCTCTAAAATGGTCATAGATAGAAGTGGGGAAGCACCGGTAAAAAATCCATCTGAAAAAATTTCTTATGGAAATATAATGTTTGTAGGAGATGCTGCCAATCAAAACTTAAAACCTTTTGTCGAAGGAGTTATACCTGGAATAATATGTGGTTCATTGGCTGGTAAGTCTGCTGCAATATGCATGAACTGTATTAGTAAAATAGAATCTACTTATAAAAAATTGATTAAAGAAAAAATGGGGGAATTTTTTATTGAATCTAATGAAATAGGTAATGCTCTAGTTACAGCATATGAAAATAAAGCGAAAGAAAGATTTTTCTTAGAACTTGGTATTTTTTCAGATAAACTTAATTACAAAGATCTTAAAAAATTAAAGAAACTTAAGGAGAAAGAAGCAGAAAGCTATATAAAGAAAAAATTAAGTTCAGATTCTTAGAATATTTATACTTTCATACAAATGATGAGGAACCATATTTTTATAAACTATACTTTCTCCTCCAGCAAACAAAAGCAAATAATCTTTTGTGGAATTATCTATTATGTCCTTTATTTTATAAACACTGCTACCAAGTGTCTCTATATAAGTCTCACAAATTACGCCATATACCAGATCACTTTTTTTTGAAAAAGCCTTTTTGCATTCGGATATTATTTTATTTCCTGTTAAACCAAACAATTCCAATTCATCTGATTCTATTTTGTTTGCAAAATAGATATTTTCTCCTAGTATAAGACCCAACATAACAGCATGAATCTTATCTTCTTTCTTATAACAAAATGGATAATAAAATGCCTGAGAGTAGAATTTTTCAACTTCTTTTACATTTCCTTCTTTCCAATTCAATATTCTAAATAATTCTGGAGTGGCGATTTTATCATCGATCTTGGTTACGGTTCTATTGTCTTTTTCACGTTTAACTTTTATCTTAACTCCCCGTGATTTGAGAGCAGAAACAGTTTGAAATTCTGGAACCATGTCTGTAGATATGCCTAGAAGTATTGCAGAATTTTTTAATATTTCTTTATTGAAGAATTGATAATTTTTTGAGAGTTTTCCATCATCATAACATACAGCACCAATTAATGGGCTATCAATATATTTAACTAAATACTCTAGAAATTCATCGGCTCTATCCGTACCCCTATTGGCCCTAAAAAGGGCGGGTATCATCTTTTTCATTAAATTCCCTGAGGTTTTTGACCTTATCACAGTTTGTTTTCCAATTCCAGGAAATGTTGGAATTATTGGACCAGAGATAAATTCAAAATAAAAGTCAACCTTGGTATTTTGTTTCATGATCATTTCAGCGCATTCTTTAGCAGCTTTCTTTGGATTTCTTTTTGTATTCTTCCCAACACCAACAGCCACATTAATATTTGGATAAGAAAAAGCTAATGCAGTTGCCCCCCTCGCATAACACCCATAATTATTCATAAACCCAGCAACAGTACCACCAGCGAGAGGCGTTCCTTTTGGCAATACGTCCCAGACCCCGTTTAGAAGCTCCTCAAAACCACCATTTTTTTCATAATGAATCGTAGAAAATAATAGGAAAAAATCTGGAGGTCGAGTTAATTTTTCAATTGTAGATCTAGTAACTTCTCTCCCCGCCTCCCGTGCATCCCATTTTCGAGACATCCCTATAGCAGCTTCTAACTTTGGTTCACCCATAATCTACTCACAACCACATCTTGATTATATATATTTTAAAGTCAAAGTGCATCCATCACTTTCTTATTCACATTTTAAACTTTTCAATAGTTTTTGGAATCTAAGCAGTAACTTCTATTTTAGCCTTCTCTTGTTCATCCATGATCGCTAGTATCTCACGTCTTGCATTTTCCATTTCAACTTCTATTAGACCTTTGTTAGCAAATGCTGGAATAATAGATACGAGAGCATTCTCCGTGTCTGGGAACACATAAAACAACGCCTCGTACTCCTGCATACGAAACTCCATTTCGCCTAGTCCCGTCTGAGAATATTCACTGATAACAGTAAACACATCATCCATAGCTCGATGTATAATATCCCATATCTGGTTAATTTCAGCTTTAAAACTATCATTACTTGGCATCACACTAATCATGTTTTGCCTAGCAACCATACAAGCAAGGATGTCATCAAGTTTCAGCAAATCATCTAATACTTTAGCAATAGGGTCATCCCTCATCCTATCCACATCTCCTAGTATGTTATACTTCATAGTTTTACTATTTAAAATACTTTTGTACATTCAGCATCAATCGGCTTCTAAACCACATGCACTTCAGCTAGATACCAGTCTCCACTCATCCTCATTAAAGCAATAAGATAAACAAGGTGGCAAACCAAAAAGTTCACTCACCACAGTCCCGTCCAAAATACGAGATCTAACACATCCCATACTGTATTAATATTGCGGGTTTAGCTGTTTTAAAGAACTTTCTACAATACATTTCATTTTCACGTCAGTAGCCACTTCCAAAGGGGGATAAACTCTATTTTCTTCCCATCTAAAGTTTCTTTTGCTTCATAATCCCATGTGATCATTAACAGATTATTACACTGGAGTTCTTTGGATGCTTTAGTTAACGCAACATATTCTCTTTTATCTATTTCATCTGGTGATGACACGTAGGCTGCTTGGATTAACTGTTCGACTTTTGGACCCTTTTTTAGCACAAAATCAACCTCTTTTTGTTGATAGTCTTTCCAGTAATAGATTTCTGACAAGGGGTTAAACGCCTTTTTCCTCAGCAATTCTATTGCGATTAGGTTTTCCATTAGCCTTCCAAAATTTTCACTTGATGCAAATGCCATAACGTTAATGATGCCCGTGTCAACAGCGTAAACTTTTTTTGGTGATGCTGTTACCTCTTTATATTTGAATGAAAATTTGTCTAAAAGGAAAAATAGGTATGATTCTTCCAGGTAGGAAACATATTTTTTTGATGTATGTGGGCTTTTTAGGTTGTAATTATTTTTTATTTTGTTGAATGTAATATATTTTGAAAAATTAGATATTAAATAATTTGAAATTTCCTTTAATGTAGTGACATAATTTATTTTATATCTGCTTATTACGTCTTTCGTGAGGATTGTTGAATAAAGCGTTGGGAGATAACTTTTTGATAATTCTTTATCTTTGATCGCCTCAGGGAACCCTCCATGTGTTATGTACTCCCGGAGTTTTTTTATAAGAAGAGATTTTTTTCTGGTGCTATACAGATCATTGTTTGTCATGTCAAAGTTTTCAAAAGTTAAGAATTCTCTGAATGAAAATGGAAATATCTCTATGCCGATGTATCTGCCGGTTAGATGAGTTGCTAGTTCTTTACTGAGAAGTTTTGCATTGCTGCCGGTAACTACTACGTTGAATCCTTGTCTTTTCAGTCTATTGACAAACAATTCCCAGCCTTCGATGTTCTGGATTTCATCTAGAAATATGTACTTGAAATCTCCATATAGTTGGTAAAAAGCTTCGAGAATCATATTTAGATCAGCTGGTTTTAATCCAACGAGTCGTTCATCATCAAAGTTGATGTATGCATATTTTTTTTTGTTCAGTAGTTGAAAAGAAAAGACAGATTTACCAGATCTACGTATTCCTGTTACCACTTTTATTAAATTGCTGTCCATGAATTTCTTCCAGGCATCTAAAAATTCTCGTTCAATTATGTTCTCTTCGGTAAAAATCCTTTGTATTTCCTCTCTTTGATCGCTGATTATTGTTCGTATCTCATTCACGTTCATAGGAATATATAATGCAAACTTTCTTTTAAATCTTTGCTTTTTTAATGCAAACTTTTTAAAAAAACCCGTTATTTACCATGGCAAACTTTAGACTATACTCTACTACATACTAACACGCTACTTTTGAGCAGAAAATATCTGTTATTCGCCCTGCATACGTTCTACATTTTCCTATACGATTCTGCATCAAGCAAGCCATCAAGTTCTGATTTATCTTTAATTTCGAGTTCAACAAGCCACCCATCATCATAAGGGCTTTCATTGATGATTTCTGGAGAATCGTCAAGTTTTTTATTTACATCAACAACCTTTCCACTAATTGGTGAATATATCTCCGAAACAGATTTCACTGACTCTACAACACAGAGCTCTTCACCTTTTTTAATTTCTTTGCCACCTTCTGGTAATTCTACAAATACAATATCAGTCAGTTCAGCTTGAGCATGATCAGTAATCCCTATGATGGCGGTATCGCCTTGTATTTTCAGCCATTCATGTGTCTCAGTATATCTCAAACCCTCTCTCACTTCTTCTGCCATATTTATCAAATCCTGTTATTTTCAATAGTGTTTTAAACATTTTCTAATGTTGCTGTGCCCAGTCTTTTGGAACAAACGGGGGTTTTACAACCTTAGCTTTCACAGGTTTGCCTCTTACCATAATCTCAAGTATATTGCCCTTCTCTCTATAATCAGGACGAAGATATCCCATAGCAATGCCTGTATTTAGACAAGGAGACAACGTACCACTCGCAACAACACCTACTTTCTCTCCATCTTTTTCCATTTCACAACCATGCCGCGGAATGCCTTTATCAATGCATTCCAGACAGGTTAACCGTTCATAATCTCCCCGCTCCTTTTGCTTTAGAAGAGCATCTTTTCCTATGAACTCATGATCCCAGTTTATCGTCCAAGACATAATAGCTTCAAGCGGCGTTCTTCCACCTTCGAATTCGTTACCTGCGAGAATGAAACATTTCTCCAGCCGTAAGGTATCACGTGCACCAAGACCGATTGGTTTTATATTGAATTCTTTGCCCGCATCAAGAAGTTTTAAAAACAATTTCTCTGCTTCTTTAGTTGGGGTTATTTGCAACTCAAATCCTAACTCTCCAGTATAGCCTGTATGTGAAATAATGCAGTGTACATCAGCCACGTCAATGTATTGACAGCCAAAAAATTTCACAGTCATAAGATCAGTATCTGTGAGTTTCTGTAAGGTCTCTCTTGATTTTGGGCCTTGTATCGCAAGAATCACAAAATCTCTAGAAACATCTTCTGCTTTTGCATCGAGATTATGCTCTTTGGCTTTATCATTCAGCCATTTAGTAACAGTAGTAGACATACCTGCGTTGGGAATTATCATGTATTTCTCTCCTACATGCATAAAAATCGTATCATCGATGACTGTACCATCTTCTCGCAATATGGCAGTATACTGGCTTTTACCATCACCAATCTTTTTAGCATCCTCTACAGTTGTTAGGCTAATCAGTTTTTCTGCATCTTTTCCTGTAATCCATACATTACTCATATGGGAGACATCAAAAAGACCAACAGATCTTCTTACAGTCAGATGTTCATCTTTTATTGATGAAAATTGTATTGGCATTTCAAAGCCAGCAAACTCGGTAAACTTAGCCCCGAGGTCTTTATGAATATTGTATAAAGGAGATTTTGACACCATATCTATCGACCCGGTGTATATCATTGCTATAGTTTAACATTTCGACAAATTATTTATCAAACCCCGCTCATAACATATCTTAATGAAATCCATTGAAATAGAGGGTGTTTTCAAAGAAAAAAACAGAATCTTCACAGAAAATCTTGATTCATGCAAAGGAATCAAAGTATATAATGAAAAATTGATGACCTATAAAAATAGGGAATTCCGATCATGGAATCCTTACAGAAGCAAACTAGCTGCGGCGATTCTCAAAGGATTTAAAGTGAACATAAAACCTGATGATCACATATTATATCTCGGTGCGGCAACAGGAACAACTGTGAGTCATATTTCAGATATTGTAAAAAACGGCATTGTTTATGCAGTTGAAAGTTCACCGATTGCCGTTCATGATTTGATAAAAGTAAGTGAAAAAAGACAGAATATTATTCCAATTTTGGGAGATGCGAACCACCCAGATCGATATAGTTCTCTCGTTTCTCTTGTTGATCTCATTTATCAGGATATATCTCAAAGAAATCAAGCAGAAATTTTTATAGTAAATGTGACTAGATACCTAAAGAAGAAAGGCAGCGGTATTTTCATGGTGAAGGCACGAAGTATTGATGTCTCTCTACAACCAAAACAAGCATACAAGCTTGTAAGTTCACAACTTGAAGAATACGGATTAAGAGTTATCAAAACAATAGATTTGGCACCGTATGAAAAGGATCATGCAGCAATTTTCGTATCTATCTAATTTTATCGAAATAATCTTTATAGCCATGCGATATTAAGGTGTCAGAATATGAACAGAAAACTGGAATCAAAACCATTGGTTCGACTAGCCAAATTCTTTATACCAATTATACTTGGATCAGCCGTATTTGGTATTATTGGTTTACTTCTAGAAGAGGCGATGCGAGTAAAATATTGGCCACTTATCACTGGATATTTTTTTCCACCATTGGGAAAAGAATCGATTATTCCACTCGGCGTAGGATTTGGAATCCATCCTTTAGTAATGGCATTATCAATTGCTTTTGTTGATATAGTTGTGGCTCTCTTTCTCGTATGGAATTATGACCTTGCAAAAAAAGTTCCATTCGTTGGAAAATTTATGATTAAAGTTGAAGAAAAAGGGAAAAACGTAGAACAGAAATACGGCTGGATTAAGCCACTTCGTTTCATCGGCGTCGTTCTTTTTGTTATGGTCCCATTTCAAGGGTCTGGAGGACTTGTCGGATCAATTGTTGGACGTTTAATTGGCATGAAACCCTGGAATACATTTTTTGCAATATCACTTGGAGCGATTATAGGATGCCTCCTCATCGCTACATTCGCACAAGTATTCCTTATTTTTGCTGGAATAAATGCCCTGCTTACACTCATTCTCGTTGTCGTAATTGTTGTAGTAATAATACTGTATTTTGTTATCAAAAAACGAAGAAACAATAAAAAGTCTAAATTATAATGTTTATCTCTTTTAACATTTTATTAATAATATAAGTTGGCGCCTCTTGAAGGAACGGTTTATAGTTATTAGTTGGGACAATTCCTTCTGTGCTGAGTCGTTGAGCGTTCATAACATGTTTTTTAATTTCATCAAGGTAGAGTTTTTTGATTTCAGGAGAGTTTTTTTCTATTTTTTTCTTGAGCGCTCTCGCTTTTATACTACCATTTTTAATGGCTCTTCTCTCCAGTCTTGAGAGTAAAGGGAGTACCACACTGTCAATCATTTCACCTTTTTCAAGATCTACTAGGTCGTCAGCAAGTTGATAGGCAAACCCGACCTCTCTCCCATAGTTTGCAAGGACAGTTGAAAGATCTTCAGAGACATCTGCCCAGATTGCAGCGGCCTTACAACTTGAAGAAAACAAGGTAGCGGTTTTCAGATCAATAATCCTGCTGTAAATTTGGAAGAATTTTGAATCGGCAGATAATCTTGCATCGTTAAGATCTTTACTGTTGAAATTTATTTCCTTCAGTTGCCCATCAAGCGTTCCACGCCAACCCTCCATATATAATTTTGCGATCTTTTCTCCATGGGCCACGGCAAGATCAAATCCTATTACAAGCATTTTATGCCCAATTAAAATTGCGTTATCTATGCCTGTTTTGATATAAAAAGCAGGTTCACCCCTGCGGTTCAAATCACCATCGATAATATCATCATGGACAAGAGATGCACCATGAGCAAGTTCTACGCCAACACATCCCTCTAAAAACTTTTGATACTTCTCTGGCGGCTCCTTCCCTCCAGTACAAACCTTAAAAGCAATAGCGCCTAACAATGGTCTTAACCGTTTCCCCCCGTTTAGAATTGATAGTATTCTCTCATCAGAGATCATCCCCTTCATCTTATTTTCTATATCTTCGAAGGTGTTTTGAAGAAAAGCTTCTAGTGAAGGTGATTGTTCCGACATCATATCTACCAAGTAAGTTCAGTTTATGTGAAATGACCTTGATATCAACCACTATATAATATATCCTTCTATCATTCATCTGTTAGTTTATTTGAACTTATTAAACACCTTATGTAGGGGTATCTTTTAATGATTTCGCTATTATATAAATCTCTGAGCTACTTTTCCGTGATGCATCAGGAGTAAACGTTCTTACTGAAGAAAAGCGATGTTTTACCTTTTCAATAAATTCTCTGGTGTCTTCTCCTTCGAAAATTTTACAGACAAACATTCCGCTGTGGTGTAGTACTTGTTCCGCTACTTCTAGCGCTCGTTCGCACAGCCATAGACTTCGAGCCTGATCAACAGAGTAATTCCCAGAAATATCTGGCGACATATCTGATAGGACAACATCTGCTTTGGTATCATTCAATATTTGTTTGATTTCCTCTACTGTTTCGTTATCTGTAATGTCACCTTGAATGAATTGCACATTATCGAGAGGTTTAATTGGTAGAATATCTGCACCAATGACGATGCCTCGTTTGCCAACAACTTCTTTTGCAACCTGGCTCCATCCGCCTGGAGCTGCGCCGAGATCTATAACAATATCTTCCTTTGAAAAAACACTAAATCTCTTTTGGATCTGTTTTAATTTAAATGCAGAGCGGGCCCGATATCCGAGTCGCTTTGATTCTTTATAATAATGCTCTCTCTTTTTTTCCCTGTGCCAACGAGTCATAATGTTTAGAGGATGATATCAATGTCTAATCGCTCAGCAAGTTCTTTGTATCTGTTTCGAATTGTTACTTCTGTTACGCCCGCAACATCTGCGACTTCTCTTTGTGTTCGTCGTTCTCCGCATAGTATGGATGAAATATAAATAGAGGCTGCAGCGACACCAGTTGGTCCGCGTCCGCTAGTAAGTTCCTTATCAGCTGCATCTTTCAAAATTTCAATTGATTTTGCCTGTACATCACCACTCAGCTTTAATTCACTACAAAATCTTGATATATAATCCTGCGGTGATGTAGGCATAAGTTTCAGTCCTAATTCTCTTGCTATAAATCTGTAAGTCCTCCCGATTTCTTTTCTTGATACACGTGATGAAGATGCAATTTCATCAAGCGTTCTTGGTACGTTACATTGCCTGCAGGCTGCATAAAGGGCAGAGGCAGAGACGCCCTCAATGCTTCTCCCTCTAATGAGATTCTTCAGAACTGCCTTTCGGTAGATCATGGCTGCTGTTTCTCTTACAGTTCTGGGAAGGCTCATTCCAGAAGCCATTCTGTCAAGTTCTGATAAGGCAAAGGCAAGGTTTCTTTCTGTAGCATCACTAATTCTAATCCTTCTCTGCCATTTTCTGAGACGATACAACTGAGCCCTGTTTCTGGTTGGAATAGATTTTCCATACGAATCTCTGTTTTTCCAACCAATCATTGTACTAAGACCCTTATCATGAATTGTATAGGTCATCGGAGCCCCAACCCGGGATCTCTTTTCCCGCTGGTCACTGTCAAACGCTCTCCATTCAGGTCCATGATCAATAAAAGCCTCGTCTATGACCAGTCCGCAATCTTCACAAACTAATTCTGCTCTAGAATAATCTCTACTAAGATGTGTACTACCACATTCAGGACATTCAATGATTTCTTCAATATTCTGCCGTTTGTCTTTCTTCTTTTTTGATTGAATAGGAATCATTACTTAACTTCCCCCATAAATCTTTTATACTTTTCGATACCCTTTTAAGTGCAATAAAATAACTTACATATAAATATTTCTATCTCTCTAGTTTTAACATTTGCGTTTTTCAAATGCGTTACAACCCGTTTTTTAACAAATAAATCTCTATGTAATTTCGAGATAACACAAGAAAATTCTAGAAGAACAAATCTTAAAAGTCTCACGGAATTACAATGGGAGATACTATCCAGATGTTGGAAAAATAATATTGATTTCTGGACACCAGATATGAGATGGATATATGGACCTGCGTTTTTCATAAGTCATTGGTTGTACGCCCGATGGAGACATGGTAAAAAAGCAACCATACCTATGATGCGTCTAGCTGGACTTCCAGTAACTCAACATATTGATAAATCATGCAATCAAGAATATTGCCAAAATGGTTTTAAACAAGCCGTTGAGCAAATAAGAGAACGATTTTTGTGACTTTATCCTCCTCATTAGCTTTTTAGAAATGCATTATATGCCAAGTATGAAGAATAAATATCTACTTTACTTGAAACTTCAAAAGGTGAGTGCATAGATATAACGGCTGGCCCAAGGTCAATAACTTCCATGCCCAATCTAGAAAAATATTTTGCAACGGTACCTCCACCGCCTTTATCAACCTTGCCCAGTTCTCCAGTTTGCCACGGTATTTTCGCCTCGTTAAGCATCGTTCTAATCTCTGCAACATACTCTGCAGATGCATCGTTTGCAGCGTATTTGCCACCGTGACCAGTATATTTCGACATGACTATACCATTTCCCAGAGATGAGGCGTTTTTAAGTTCGAAAACATCCGTATAGTTGGGCGTTACCGCGGCGTTCACATCAGCTGATATTACTTTAGATTTTAGCATAACGCGGTCTACATCGACAGATGGATCTAATTCTTTTACAATTGATCTTAGAAAAGTTGTAACCTGAGCAGTGGCGCTCCCTTCACTGCCAATTTCTTCCTTATCAACAAAAAGCGAAAGTGCAGCATGTTCAGGTTTTTTCAAATCAAGAATTGCCTTTAAAGATGCAAAGGTACAAACCCTGTCATCTTGCCCATATGCACCTATCAATGATTTATCAAATCCCATGTCTCTTGCTTTGTAAGCAGGAACTGCCTCAAGTTCAGCAGAAATAAAGTCTTCTTCAGTTATTCCATAATCCTTCTGCAGTTTATCAAGAATTGCAGTTTTGATTTTTTCTTTAAAATCACCTGCCGCTGGTCTACTTCCCACCATTATATCCAAACTTTCTCCTTTTATAGCTTCACCAATTTTTTTCGTATCTTGCGCTTCATGGGATAGATGAGGCAGTAGATCAGGTACAGAAAAAACGGGATCGTTTTCATTTTCACCCAAGGTAAATGTAATTTTTTCCCCATTTTTTTTAACGATAACTCCATGTAATGCAAGAGGAATAACTACCCATTGGAATTTTTTTATCCCACCATAGTAATGCGTCTCAAAAAGCGCAAGATTACTTTCTGAATCCTCGTACAGTGGAACCTGTTTCAAATCCAATCGAGGGGAATCTATATGAGATATTATAATGCGGAGCCCTTTACGTACTGGTTTTTTACCAGGTACAATAATGGCAGCTTCTTTTTCTCTGTTTATTGTGATTTTTTTCCTACTCGTTTTTGCAATCTCTTTTATTTGTTGTACAGCTTCCCTCTCTGTTTTAGAATCATTCAAAAATTTTTTGCATTCCTCGGCAAAATCAAAGGCTTTTTCAATCTGATTTTTAGTTAGAATTTCCCATGCAAACTTCTTCTTATAGGCATATTCGCTCTCTTTCTCAGTCATTTAGATTCCTCTTTTTGAAAGTCATAGGTTGGCTAAATAAAAAGATAACTAAAATTGGTAATAAAAAATAAGAAGAGATGTTATTTTCTTCTCCATAATAGAATTAAGCCTATGGCTGCAATAACAATCACAAGTTCAAAACCTGGAGTATCTTTCTCCTCTGTATCAATTATTTCAATAGTGTCTGTGAAACTTTCTGAATAATCTGAATTATCTGTGATCGTAAGAGTGTAATTATATTTTCCTGGCTGCTCATAAATATGAGTTGGGTTTTTTTCTGATGATGGTGTAGATCCATCGCCGAAATCCCAATGGTAGGTGTATGGAGGTTGACCGTAGAGAGCAAGTCCTTCAAACTCTACGGTTTTGCCCATCTCGCCTAAATTTGGCGCATATCCATCAACCACTAATGGTTGATTTGGTGCTTCATCGCTCAAAAAAACCACTAAACCCTCCAATCCTTCCGGATCATCCCCTTCCCATTCTTCCAAATCAGAAAGAGAAAATTTTTGATAAAGTGTCGTGACAGAAACGGATTCATAGGTTTCATTGGTAGTTCCTACTTCAAAGAAAATTGTAAGCGTATCGACATTAACAGAAAAATCATCTTCTGTAAGATTTATAATCTCAAACTCTGTAAGATAAATAACTTGGCATGTATTATTTGCATATGCTATTTGGTATTCATCATACGATGTAAATAACATAAAAACATATCCCACCGTATTAACATTAAAATCAAGCAAGTCATCCGGAAGGCCATATTCACTTATATCACTTAGATCTCCTCTGTTCTCGATGACCCCATCTACCTTCAATGTTAGGGTTACACTCTTATCTTCTCTCTCGTACTTTAACTCAGTAATATCAATATTCTCAACATCAATATCTGGATGTTCATCTACAGTTTCTTGGGTTACAAAGTCAATGACATCGCCGGTTCCATCTGTTATAAGTTCATATTCATCAACTGCCACAACAGAAGAAATTGAAATGGCGAGGAGGCTGCTGACTACCATTGCAAGTATCAATATTTTTCCTATTTTCATAGCTAATTCTCCTTTTATGTTTCAGTAGGGCAATTTAATAATACTATTTAAGAATATTGCCAAATTTTGAACGATTACCCACATATCTTTATTAAAAGATTCTTTTACTTTCTATTTTAGCTTCTTTTTTAGTTCATCCATAGTTGTGATTATTTCATCCAATGTAGATTCCAACGTGCCTAATGTTTCATGTATATTCCCTGTGATTACAGCCCCTTGAGATGAAGGTTTGATTATTCCACCTTTTTCTAATGTTCTTAATGAGTATCTAATCATATGTTGTGGCTGACCGGTTATTTGCGATAATCGTATAATCCCTATGGGTCCATGATCTTTAACCGTTTTTAGAACATTAATATGTCTAGAAAGCAGGCCTAATTCTTTCTCTGCAACACTAGTGATATGGATTTGATTCTTGTTTTTCTCTTCCAAATAAATACCTCCCGGCTAATTGTTAACATATGTAATGCGTTAATCGTATATAATTTTTACTAAAGAGGCAGTACTTCCGAAAGTAACCTGATAAATCGTAAAATCGACCTAAAATTCATTTTTCAGACTTAACTTTCAATAAAATTTAAAACAGAATTGACAAAAATTGAATGAGAAAACCATTCAAAAATTGAAAATCAAGTAATCTTATTCTATTAAACTCTAATCAACAGTAGAAAAAAAAGCAATTGGCTTGGCTTCCCAATATCATAAACATCAACCTCCTGGATCAATCGTGAGAAGAACAGAAACAAAAAACTTCGATTTAACAATACGGACATCCTTTACAAACCCAAACAAAGCAAGGCTAATAATGATACTAGCTAATATCCATAAGTTATACAAAAGAGCGGAAAACAGGAAGTAAAATAGACGTATGAAATAATTCTTTGAAGTTGTTTTCGCTCTGAAAGAATGCTTCTTCACCCTGTATCCTGTTTCAATCCCCCATCGTTTGCTATAGAGATAAAACAATCTTTTTGATAATCCTGCATCATTTTCATCAAAGTCGATGTTTGTAGCAAACGCTCTTTTTATCCCATATTCATCTTCAACTAATACAACATTGAACATACTGGTCTTCATCACATAATTTGTGATTACTTTTGGTGCTGGCATAACTTCAAGAACTCTCTTTATTCTGGAGTTAGCCGAGCATGGCATAAGGAATTTGATTTGGTATCTTTTGAAGATTTCAATGGAGTTAGAGTCAAAGAAACCTCTATCAGCATATAGTCGTTTTATCTTTACTCGTTGTGATGCGTAGTTAAGGAGTGTTCTGATGATTGTCTCTTTTCTGTCAAATGGTCCAACTGGTATTGCGAGTAATGTGAATCTCTGTTTTGGTTCTACTATTGAGATGGTGGCGAATCGATAGCAGTGTGTAGTCCCCCGTTCTGGTTTCTTTTCTACGACCATCGGTGCGTTCTTGTCTCCGTAGAAGAACCAGTCTGTGAAATCTATTGCTACATCCACAGGTTTGCGAAACATGTTTGCTTTCTTTGCCGACTCCCATATCATCTCAAAATATGATTGGAACATCCGCTGTATCTGACCAATATTCTTGTAATTTTTTAGATGATAGAGGAATGTGTCAGCATCTGGTGTTTTTTCCCTATCTTTTTTTAATGTCTCTGATCCACATTCTGCATAGTTACTCGTAAAGATCATATGTAGGATTAAATCTATAAAATCCTTTTTAGTATAAATTGCGTTGTGATGGATGTTTAGGTCTATTACTGATGTGAATCTTTTTTTGAACATCCTGCTGACTTCTGCTGTCTTTTGGTTTTTCTTGTAGTAGAAGTTACGATTCTTATCTGGCATCTTTGTTTCTGTTTTTTCTGGTCGGGGTATTTGTATGTCTAGGATAATGTCGAATTTTTCTGATATTTCTTCAATCCTCTTGGCAGTAAAATTCAGTGGTTCTTTTGTTTCGTTATCTAGTATATGGTTGATGAAGTAGCTGATTGTTGTCTGATCAGGTATTTCCTCAAGTCCGAGGAGTTTCAGTTCGTCTCTATGTCGTTTCAAGTATCGAACTAGTTGTGTTTGGAATTTGATTCCTTTGAGTTTTTGGAATAAAACAAGTTTTATGAGTGATTCATAGGAGAATTTGATTTTCCTGTATTTCTTCTCTCCAAATATGGATGCATTAAAAATTTTGAGATAGTCAGCTATAGATATATTTTTATTTTCTTTGACCTGTTCAAAGGCTTTATAAACCTCCAATTCAATATTTCTTCTGGAGGTTGAAGAATTGCTTGGCGGCATTCTTTATCTCCAACTGAGGGGAGATATAATCTCCCCTTATACAAGCCATTAACTTGTCTAACAAGTTTATAATGTGAGTAAAGTATATAAGTCTTTTGCTTTATTAACAAGTATATAGGTTGTATAATGACTGATCCAATGCCTAAATGGCTAACAAGAAGATATGCTACTCTATGGAACGGTCTAAAAGATAAAAAATTCAATTTTAGCGATGCAAAAGATAAATTAAACGAGACTGATGATAAACGATTAAGTGTAATTTTATCTGATTTTAAGAAACATGGATGGATAGAAGTTGAATTAGATCCTAAAACCTCTCGAAAGAGATTATATAAATTAAAATCTCCCAAACAAGTTATGTTAGAAATTGCCGAGGAAAAAGAATAAAAATTAGCGGTGAACGATCAAATATAAAATAAATCTAATTAAAGCTATACCGTCAAAAAAGTTATATAATAAAAAGTACTAATATAATGTTAAGAAATAAAAACAAAATATTAATAGTAATAAATGGATGTGAGTTTGGAAGTGAATAGGCGCCATAAGATTTTACCAGGAGGGATGAGAATGGGAGAGAGACATATGAATGGGGGAGTTAAAAAAAAGGAGGCTGGTTGAAATGGGACATTCTAGGTTAGTTGCAGATAGAATGTTGTTAGACCTAAAGGCATTAGTGCTCTCTCTTAAATTCTTACGTTCTGCTATGGCACATAATAGGAATGATGATGTTGATACATTACTTAGAAGCATAAGACAAGATGTTAAGAGAATCAATAGAGCATCTCATTTAATTGAAAGTTTTGAGGTAGTATACCACAGCCCCGGGGCACTTAGATCAATTGAAAAAATAATCCAATTAATTGAAAACAATCAATTAGATGAAGCAGATGAAGAAATAAGCAAAATAGATTATAGGTTAGGGGCTGAATTAAGTGAGGGCTTCTCATCGTCAGCAAGTTATCCAGAAATTAGACCATTTAGTTGCTGAGCTAGAGGAACTTAAAGAGAGAAAGCTAGTAATAAAGACTGGCTGGAAAGATATAGACGATGATGTCGAAAAGATATATGATTTCTTCTTAAAAACAATAGAACACTATATCGATGGATGTAAATACTTAAGAGACGTGATGCCGAAAATTCCACGGGCGTATTGGTCAATTGATTTATGGGAGGAACTAATTGATTTTCAATATTATAAGGCACATCACTTCCGTACATTTTCCCTAAGGTTTTTTCCTCCACCTACTGTAGAACGATTATATAATTATCTATTTATCAATGATGTTTTACGTACTTTCCCTAAAGATTTAAATTTGATGTTTAATATTAAATTTCTCGTTACACATAGTAATATAATCGCACTTTTTCCAATTCAAGAAGCTTTATTGGGTTTAGCTCATAGTATTAATACTGTTATTGCCACAGCATCACAGATAACTAGAGATACAAGACCTTCACCATATAGTGAGGAGGTATTAGATAGTATTGAAGATATAGATGCATATGCTTTTGAATGTGATCCACGGGAAAGACTCCAAAATAAAATGATATTGGGCCATGAAATCTTTCATATGATTCTAAATAAAAATCCAATTATTGAAGAAAAGATTTCTTTAGAATTTTCTTCAGGAACATTTGATGAATACATTTCAAATCTAGAAGAATCAGGAGTAATTCTTGAAGAAATTTCTCCCACTTCTCATTTAATAGAATTATTTTGTGATTTTGGAGCAGCATGGCATCTAGGGCCCTGTTTTGGTTTTGCAGCATTAAATGAATTGGCGTATGGCGGAAAGGAAGCATCTTCTTCTCATCCTCCTAGATCTGCTAGAATAAAATTGATTTTAAATATTTTTAAATATCAAAGACATTCTTCTATTTCCAGACTCAAAGAAAATGCAGCTGTTTATAATAATGAAATGAGAAGTATTAATGACTCTACAATATCATCGATTTTTAATGTATTTAAAAAAATTATCATTGATGAATTAAAAATTAAAAGATATAAGCCATCTAGTATACAAGAAAAAGTTAAGAAGCATATTTTTCATAGGATTCCTTTTATATATGGTAAGGATATTCGAGAACTCTTTAACAATGTTCCTCCGACAAGAGAAATTTCAAACATTAAAACAGATGATTTGAATAAATTCCTTTTTGAATCCATTAGAAAAAATTTAATGTGGCTTACTTTTGAAAAAGCAATGATCAAGAAAACATCCATAAAACCAAAATTAAAATTACCAAAAACTTTAGAAGATTAGTTTTTTAAATCATCTCTCATAATTTTTAATATTTCATTTTCCCAATCTTTATCGATTTTTGATGCTTCCGTTTTCATAGAACTATATTTTCCTTTAATTTGTTCTAATGGTAAATGACCAAGTTTTTTACCATATGGTGTTCCTACTTTACCTTTTATATCAATAAAACCAATTGTCGCAACACGTTGTAATGGATATAATTTTACAGGCAGATGACCTAAATTAGACAGTTCTAGTGTGATAATTCCTTTATATCCTGGATCAATAAAACCCGCAGTGGCATGGATTATTACTCCTAATCTCCCAAGAGAACTTCGTCCCTGTAATAATCCAACAAGATCGTTGGGTAATGAAATATTTTCATATGTTTGCGCCAAAACTAAAACATGTGGATGTAGAATATATGGTTCTCCGGGAGGTAATACTATCTCCCTTAAATAATCGGGAGGGGGCTCTTCAATAGTATCATAAGCTCCGATTCCTCGTTGTTGAATTTCATAGAATGTCCCACCAAGTCTAATATCTACTTTAGCTTCTTTTACCTCAATTTCTCTTAATAGATAAGGATATACTATCAAATCTTTTTTCAATCTTTTTTCAATCTCTTTATCAGATAGCATACCAAACTTATTTCCTTGTTTTTCTTCAGAGATTTCATTCATTAAAAACACTTACAATTCAGTATTATAAACTAAGTATTTAATGTCTTTTCTCTCCATTTACAATATTCACAATTTTCAGATTTTATTTGATTTAGATATTTTCAACAGGGTTTTTTCATCTAAAAAAGTCCTAGCAGCTGTCGTAGTATTGGAAACATCCGTGGGTGGTTTTGTAAGAACTGTAAAAACCACCAGTTGTTTGTTTGTTGGTTCTTTGGCATAGTGACTTCCAGTGTCCCAAAGTCACTTTCCTCGCCATAAACATCCTTGGCTTTACACGTGATATTATAAGTTCCTTTTTCAGTCCATCTACGGTGTTTCATTACATCTTCTCCAGAGTCAAATGGACCAAGCCACCCAGTTCCATAACCATCACCCCAATAAAAATAATACCAAATATCGTTACCATCAGGGTCAGTTGTCTGGGCTGTATAATCATAGAAAGTTCCTACTTTACCACTTGTTGGACCATCTATACTTGGTTTATCTGGCGGGTCATTCGATTCTTGTATCCAAGCCCAAGTAGTATCATCAGAAGTGTTGCCACTATCATCCATCACAGTTAAGGTTACCGTGTAGTCACCTGGTGATGTATAATTATATGTTGGATTTTGGTCTGTTGAATCTTCTACTCCATCATCATCAAAATCCCAAGACCATGTGTAAGGCGGATACCCTCCAGTTGCAGAACCATTGAATTGCATAGGTTCATTGATTAATCCATAATGACTGCAATCTGCATCTGCTTTTACCTCTGCTCTTCCAAATGCACAAAGGAATCCATTACCACTAGATGAAACAACATATACGGTTCCATCGCTTCCAATGGCTGGAGATGATTCATACCATCCTGGGCTATATCGCCATTTCTCAGTACCATCAGGATTTAGAGCGATAAAATCACCTCCATGACCTCCCATCGCTGGTGTTGTCCCAAAATAAATAATTCCATCGGCAGAAATAGCAGAAGAAGACCCAAGCCACATACGACCACCAGCGTTAAACGTCCATTTCTTTGTCCCATTCGGATAAACTGCATAAAACTTTTCTTCAAAGACTCCTATATATATTGTGCCATCGTCATCAATAGCTGGGCTGCATTGTGTCGCACCAACACTACAACGCCATATCTCAGTACCATTGTTTGGATACAAAGCATATAGTTTACCATTATCTGAGCCAACATAGACAGTACCGTCACTACCGATAGAAGGAGAACCATGCACCCAACTGCCAGTGTTAAATGACCACTTTATTGTGCCATTATTCTGATATAGAGCGTACACCCTGTCATCATGAGAACCGCAATAAATCGTACCATCAGGACCAATAGCTGGTGAACCTGTGATAACATCACCTGTTTTGTACTTCCATTTCATCGTGCCATTCGGATACACCGCATGAATATAGCCATTCCAATCGCCAAAATAAATAGTCCCGTCATCTCCGATTGCAGGTGATGACGTTATGTCGTTACCTGTCTTGTATCTCCATTTCCTCGTGCCATTATTTGAGTAAACAGCGTGCATATAATTCGGCATAGCCCACACTGTTCCGACATAAATAATGCCATTTTCATCAATTGCAGAAGCAGATTCAACTCGATAAGGAAAATCATACCTCCATTTCATAGTTCCATTTGGATAAACCGCATATAGATCTTGTCGTGCAACATAGATAAAACCATCGCTATCAATCACAGGTGAACAATGATAACTTCCACCCTCTAGTTTAAACTCCCATTTCAACTGCATTGGATTATTAGAAGTATTATACGGACTTCTCCCTGTATGGTTATTGTCATGGCAGTACATCGGCCATGGTGAATCCATAGGACCACCAGACATTACAGTTTGTTGTTGTTTATGGTATTTCTTTCCAGTCACAGTTTCTTCTTCATACTCTATTACGTCCCTTGAACTCACATCATCAACATATCCCTCTAGGGGATATTGTCCAGATAAGTATCCCTCTGGATAATAATGTTCACTAAAACGATTATAAGCATACTCTTCATCAGGAGTTTTCTGCTCGGTCATAACAGAGGTATATCCTATAACCATAGGACTGACTGTCGATATGATGAACAATGCGATTATTCCGATGCTTATGCCCTTCTTCAGAACAATACCTCCCAAATACATATATCTATCAGTGATGTGCTATATAAATACTATCCTTTAGTAGATTCTTCTGGCTAAAAACATCCCATAACTCTAAAAATCCGTAATCTTTAAATATCTGTCTAATGAGCTCTTGTCTAACGAGACAGACCCATATTGGAACTGATATTCTCACATCTGCTAGAGTAAGCATATAAAAAAATCACCCAAAACTCTCTTTTTTTAATGCATTAAAAACCTGTTTTTCATTACCTTTTTATAGTTTCAAATAAAATCTTTCAAATATGACTAAACCATTATCCAAAGAAACCATACAAGAGATAAGAGATGAAGTTCTCAAAGGTAAGTCCAAGTACAGGGTAGCAAAAGAAATGGGGTTAACTGAATTTGTTGTTTACTCTCATACAACTGATCTACCAAGTATTAACTTACGGGAACCATGTATCAAAGGCAAATCTCTCGAACTCCTACAAAGATTAATGGAAGAGGGTTATGTTCATTCAAATATTGATACATACAATACACTTCGCAGATTAAGGAGGTATCTGCCGATGATCCAACGAACACAGGTAGAAGGGAAGGCGATATATTATCTCAGTGACAAAAACAAGATCGCCTTGCAAGCTATGATGAAAACGAAGCATTCTAAGATCATCAGTTATCAGGAGCTTAAGAGCATCACTAAAGTCTTTGGAATAGACCTGGATAATGGTGAAAAACAAAGTTATGTCAAGTTTAAGGACCGAAGAGCTTTTCCGATAATACGTAAAAAGACAGGTGGATTTCTTTCAAGCCATCGTGAAAGTCAGGCGAAATTAGATGATTTTATAGACAAAACGGGTTTCCTTCGTAAAAACCATTCAGAAAAACGGCAGAAAGTACAACACCCTCAGCAGGATTCTCTCCTTATGAATGATGATTCCTTCGTAGAATTTTGCATTCGGAACTACTGAGAGGCAGTAGTTCCGAAAGTAATCTGAAAAATCATAAAATCGACCTAAAATCCATTTTTCAGACTTAACTTTCAATAAAAATTAAAACAGAATTGACAAAAATTGAGCGAGAAAACCATTAAAAATTAAAAAATAAGCGAGCTTGCTCTATTCAACTCTAATCAACAGTAGAAAAAAGGTAATTGGTTTGGGTACCCAATATCATAACCTCAACCTCCTGGATCAATTGTGAGAAGAACAGAGACAAAAAACTTCGATTTAACAATACGGACATCCTTTACAAAACCAAACAAAGCAAGACTAATGATGATACTAGCGAGTATCCATAGGTTATACAATAAAGCGGAAAACAGGAAGTAAAATAGTCGTATGAAATAATTCTTTGAGGTTGTTTTTGCTCTGAAAGAATGTTTCTTCACTCTGTACCCTGTTTCGATACCCCATCTCTTACTATACAAGTAAAACAGTCTTTTTGAAAGTCCTACATCGTTTTCATCAAAGTCGATGTTTGTAGCAAATGCTCTTTTGATACCATATTCATCTTCAACTAATACAACGTTGAACCTACTGGTCTTCATCACATAATTCGTAATTACTTTTGGAGCGGACATAACTTCAAGGACTCTTTTTATTCTTGAGTTAGCTGAGCAGGGCATAAGGAATTTGATTTGGTATCTTTTAAAGATTTCAATAGAATTAGAGTCGAAAAAGCCTCGGTCTGCATATAATCTTTTAATTTTAACTCGATGTGATGCATAATTGAGGAGTGTTCTGATGATTGTTTCTTTATTTGCTAATGGTCCAACTGGTATTGCAAGTAATGTGAACCTTTGTTTTGGTTCTACTATTGAAATTGTTGCGAATCGATAGCAGTGGGTGGTTCCACGTTCTGGTTTCTTTTCAACAACCATCGGTGCATTCTTATCTCCATAGAAGAACCAGTCTGTGAAATCTATTGCCACATCCACAGGTTTTCTGAACATATTTGCTTTCTTTGCTGATTCCCATATCATCTCAAAATATGACTGGTACATCCGTTGTATCTGCCCTATGTTCTTGTAGTTTTTCAGATGATACAGAAAGGTATCGGCATCTGGTGTTTTGCTTCTTTGAAGTTTGGATGTCTTGGATCCGTTTTCTGCGAAATCTTGTGTGAAACACATGTGTAGGATTAGGTTGATGAACTCGTTTTTAGTATAGATTGCGTTGCGGTGGATGTTTAAGTCTATTACTGATGAGAATCGTTTTTTGAACATCCTGCTGACCTCTGTTGTTTTTTGTTGTTTTTTGTAGTAGAAGTTACGATTAATATCTGTTATCTTTGTTTCTTTTTTTTCTGGTTGTGGTATTTGCATGTCTAGGATGATATCGAATTTTTCTGATATTTCTTCAATTTTCTTGGCAGTAAAGTTCAGTAGTTCTTTTGTTTCTTTATCTAGGATATGATGAAGAAAGAAACCAATGGTTCTTCGATCTGGTGTTTTTTTAAATCCGAGTTTGAACTTTTCAGTTGGATGTCTATTCAAGTATTTGGTTAGTTTCGTATGGAATTTGATTCCTTTGAGTTTTTGGAATAAAACAAGTTTCATGAGTGATTCGTAGGAGAACTTTATCTTCCTATAAGAAACACCTTTGAGTAAATCTAATTCTAATTTATTGAGAAAGTCAGCTATAGTGATATTTTTACTTTCTATGTACTGTTCGAAGGTTTTATAAATCTCCAGTTCTATGTTTTCCCTGGAGATAATTCGTTTGTCTGGCTGCATTCGATATTCTCCATGCCTTAGGGAGAACCAACTCCCTATAGGCACTTATGTCCTTATACCCCTATATATCTTATGAGTATATAATGTTTGCCCTTAAGGGTAAAAGTATATAAAACCCTACTTTAATTATGATATGATAACATGGGCGCCATCAAAGTAATTCTATCAGATGATTTAGAAGAAAAATTCCGAAATGAAGTTTTTAAAAGCAAGGGAATGAAAAAAGGAAACATCACTTTGGCGATAGAAGAAGCAGTTTCTGCATGGATAGATATGCAACAACAGAAGAGAAGCAATGCAGCTAAAAAAGCATGGATGACCAGAAAGAATAAAAATTAAAGGTGTAGATTTGGACGTCAATTTACATACCAAATTAAAACATAAGATAATATCATATTATTTTTCAAGTGGATGGAAAAATGCCTTTAAAAGTGGAAATATTTATTCTCTTTATTATGTAGACTTATTCGCTGGTGATGGGTTTTGTATTTGTAACGAACTAGATGAAGAATTAGAAAAGCACCTACCAGCAGATTTGAGTAAGAGGAAATGGAAACCTTCCTTTTTCAGTCTTATGAACTTTGCTAAGCAGGCTGATTTTGATTTAAGGTGTATTTTTAATGACATAAATGAGAGTAACATAAACTCGCTAGTAAAAGAGATCGATAAGGCAGGATATTCAGACTTCATTAAAGGTTATTATTGCGAAGATGCAAATATCATATATGAAGATATTTTAGATACAATAGAGAAGCCGAATAAACCTTCTTTATTCTTTATCGATCCTACAAACCATGCTCACTTACATTTTTCCACTATCGAGAAGATAGCAAATTTTAAGGATAAAAAAACTGGTAGAATGCCAGAGCTAATTATTAATTTCATGATCAATACAATTTTTATGGCCATGAAGAGAGGATTGTCCAAAAAAGAGGTAAGGGACATTAACAATTTCCTTGGGACAAAGTTCAAACGTGAGGACATATTAGAAATTATGAATGACAAATCAGAAAAAACTTACGAAATTTTCTTGAATATTTATATAGAAAAACTCGAAAAGTTAGGTTACCATTGCAATTTTCACCTAATTAAGTCTACCAAAACACACGCCCCTATTTACTATCTTATATTTGCGACATATAACAAAAAAGTATTTTCTTGGTACAATAAAATTAATGTTTATGTTCAGAATTTAGAGGAGGAATGGGTAAAAAAGAATTACACCATCAAAACTATGGCTGATGCCAAAAAGGAAGGACAAACTTTCTTAGATGTTTATTAGATTTGTTAACCTATATTTTAAGCACTCTTTTCAAATTCTTTTTTGATCTAATTTCAGTAAACTCCTTAATTCCTTTTATCAACTCTTCAATTTTATTAGAATCAGGCTCTTGGAGATCATAGTTTTTACTATCTGCTCCTATACTAACAAACTCTGGATTTATCTTTTCAATCCACATTAAAAACTCTTCTAAATCAAAATCTAGTATTGGTTCAATAGAGATCATCTTTCTAGGGTATTCAATAGAAAGGAAATCTTGGTATCTCTGAGGAGGTTGGGGAGCTTGCGAAATATTATAATTCCTGTTAGTTTCTAATGTAGTACCTATAGTGCTATTCTTTGGTAATAATTCAAGAAATTCAGCAATCCTACGAGGGTTCTTGCTCTGAAACAAATAATTGTTAGGGAACTTTCTACAGTAACTTAATATGCTTTTTATTGCACTCCCAGGAACCCATTCTCCAAAAATATCTGTTGCAGAACCAACAAAAATAGTTTTACCCGCCCCAAGATCTATATCTAATTCCCCTTCAGTTAATCTAACTTCCCCTTTATATTTCTTCAAATTTCCAAGAAAACTTCTTTTCATATAACAATAGCTGCAGTCGTGTTGGCATTTCCCAGCCAAAGGGTTCCACGTGTGCGTCACCCATGGATACATATTTCCATTGGTTTTATTCAATCCCATACTATTGCCCTCCTTCTCTTTTGGTGTTTTTCCTTTAAATATTTTGGTTCGGGGGCAGTAAAAGTATATTTTTCTCCAATTTTTTCTTTATTTTCTAACATTTAATCATCTCTAATGCCTTGTTCAAAAAGTATAACGCCAATTCTTTTCCCTGGACCAATTTCTTCAGCTATATCTTTTCTGATGGTTAGATGATAACTACTCCCACATGTTGCTATTTTCCCGTCTGTAATAAGGAGCGGATTTATTGCAAAGCTCCCTTTAATATTGCCTTTTTTATCAAAGATTAGATTCATAATATACATATTAGATATGTCAATATATGTATATAAATCTATTGTTTCTCCGAGATTTCCAAAAATAGATCAGTACCGCTATTAAAATATATCTAACTTTTCCTAGCAGAAACTATTTAACCAAAAGACAGTTTTTATTAATGGGAGGTGAAAAAATGACTGAGGAAGATGAAATTAAAAAATTTCTTTGGGAACTCGGTATAATGGGTTTCGGCTATGCATTGGAAGATAAGGCAAAAACAGAAGACAAAAACAATGTATGGTGGAATACCGCAGAAAAATTAGGAAAGGACATGAAAGAGAACCCAGAGAAATACTATGAACTTGGCGAATGGCTCTATAATAAATCCAAAGAAGAATAATTAACAACGCTATTTTATACTGAGCCTATTTTCTTATTCGGCCTTTAAGGATTCCTCTCTCCATTTACAATATTCACAATTCTCTCCCCTATTCTGTCAGAAACTATTTATTCGAACTACTTATCCTTAATTTAGATGATTACAGAAGCCGATACCTGCAGAAAGTACGTTGTACCAAAATTACATGCTGCAGGGTGGACTGATGATCAAATGGAAGAATTAATGCCTAGCATTTTAAACAAAACAATTAGTGAGACAGATGAAAATAATCAAACAACTTTTGAATTTGAATAAAAGTCCAGAAATACAAATAAAATTGCAAAGCCCCTCAGTAACAGTTGATGTATAAAGCAGTACAATATTGAATCTTTAAAGTAATTCATTCAGAATTAAAGCTTTTTCAACATCTTAAAATACCAGCAGTTTCGATTTTTCAATCATGGCAAAGCGAAAACTCACTGAAAAACAGAAAAAATACAAGATTAAAATGATGTTTTTCAACACCTTTTTATCCTCCCAACAAAACCCCAGGGGATTGGTTTTTTAAAGAGAGAATAGTTACAAAATTGTAATTTAATGGAGGGAGAATTTACAACATCAAAAATTAATAATTGATTTTAGTCTGTTTTTATATCTCTATTTATTAAAATTCGTTCATCATAATAAACCGTAATTTTTAACTTAAGTTTACTTTTTTTATTAAGGATTAATTTATTTTTTAATCTTTCATTTATTGTAAAATTCCAATTTCTCTTAATTATTTCAAAAAAATCTTTTATTGGTTTTTTACCCTTTTTTATTAGCATCTTATTAAATTCCCTAACAGCTAATTTTTCATTTGTATTTGGTATTTTTTGATAATACATTTGATAGGTTAATCTATATTTATTTCTAATTTTTTTTATATTTATTATTGGAAATCTCGTTAACTTTTCAATAGGGCGTATGGATGTACCAAACCATCTTCTATATTCTTCTAGCTCATCACATAAAACTAATAAGAAAGTTAAAGGATTCTGTTGAAAATCAATCGGAAATAATCTCTTGTATTTTATCGGATCAAGATTATGTAATGCAATTGCCATTGCAGCTCTTGAAATATCATTTTTTAATATCAACTTACAATATTCGTGAAATTTTTCAATATTCAAATCATACTTTTCGTCTGTAGCTTGAAATGAAAAAGATTCCTGTATTACATTTAAAAGAGTTATAGAACTTATTACACCATGGTCTTGGTCTTCTAATGCTTTCAGCAGACTTAATCTTAGGTATTCATCATTTTCATTGACTATGTTATATTCACAACCGATTGGTATAGGTATTTTGATTCCATAAAAACGAGCCATCATTTTAAAATAAGTATCTACCTTTGTATTAACAATTGGACGATATACAACACTAAATGGATCAAGTTGAACTCCAAAATTTTTCAGAAATTCATTTAAACTAACTCTAATTTTATCTATTTTTTCAACAACAATGCCTAGGTCATGAAAAGTAGAGATTAACAACCAGACATAAAATATTCTATCAACAGCACTGAATGGTTGCCAGGGCGCTGGTTTATTTCCTAATGGTCCTGTAAAAACTTCTTCTGTTATTTTGAAATTATCTTCTATGTTTTTTTCCTCATTTTCCCCTAAACTAATAATTTTGGAAATAATCCTTGAACCAGATAGATATACATTAAACGTATGAATATAATGGTCTCTATAGCTATCTTCCAGAGCATATAACATTGGTTCTATCTTTGGATATTCTGAGATTAAAATAGCTGGAGCAGTTGCTTTTTTTCTATCAAAAAAACCAGGTAAATTATTACTAATCACTATCGCAATTTCATCACGGCTTATTTTCTTCTCTAGTGCTTTTAAAATATTACGCATCCAGTTTTTCCGAGGTCCTATAAAATAATCTTTATTAAGCTCATTTATTATATCTGTGGAGCTACAACTGGCACCTCGGTCGGTAGACATGTTTGGACATTCTCCCTTTTGAATCTCAATAAATCATCTTTAATTCTTGATAGATCTTCATTTAAACAGATTACATTCCAAGCGTGGAGTTCATCCTCGAATTGATTATTTGGGATGTCATTATATAAATAGACTTTTTTCTTATTAAACCATGCGAGACTAATTTCTGCAAATGTATTCGGACCAATGTGATTCTTCTTATCTCCTTTGTTTTTGTTAACTACTAGAATTGCATATGTATCTTTATGTATTATATTTCTCATGTATCTTCGAGCAATTCGTCTTTTATAATCTTCTGTTACTTTTTTATCTACATCTGATTCAGGTACAATAGTTTGTATTCCCATTTTTAAGATTTCTGAGGCGATCTCTCTCATATCATCTTCAAAAGTCATACTACCACATAATACAAGAGTCATCTCATCCACCTTAATTTAGAATACAATAAGTTCAATATAAATTTACCCCCACTTATACATTTTTCCCTTAAAAAAACTAATGACTGAATGAATATTTATATCTATCGTTTTTTAATTCATCAACTCGTATATTATTAAAATTTTATCTATAATGAATGGATTACTTATACTAAAACATGGTGATAATCATGAAGTGTTCCATTATCGGAAGTTTTAGAAAGTACTATCAAGAAGTGATTCGGATTATTGACGTTTTTAAAAAAGCAGATATTGAAGTTGTTTCCCCTAAAAAATCACAAATAACTGATGAAATAAATGATTTTGTTATATTAAGGACTGATAAGACAAATAATCCTATTGAGATACAATTAATAACATTTAATAGAATATTAAGATCTGATTTTATATATGTTTATAATCCATCAGGGTATGTTGGACGAACAACTTGTTACGAACTTGGAAAAATCGAACAAAAGAATATCCCAATTTATTATTTTGCAAAACCTAGAGATTTACCAATTTTATTATTTTCATCTAGTATTATTTCTCCAGATGCGTTATCCAGTTTTTACAAAAAACATGGTTCTTTACCAAAACAGGAACCAATCGGAATTTCTGATAAAATAATAAAATTATATGATGCGTTGTTGAATGAACCAATAACAATTTGATTTATAACCATATCTTCAACATATAAAATCCCTTTTTATCCTCCCACACAAAACCCAGGGTGGGTTTTTTAAAGCCAGAAATGCTATGAAATTTTAGATTCTGGGGAAGACAAATGGGTTTATTTAAGAAAGGAAAGAAATTTAGGGAAAAACATAAACCATCATATGGCAT
>JAUWBM010000044.1 GCA_030601705.1 Thermoplasmatota archaeon | reverse complement strand
ACCTGTAATTTTTGGCGATGCATACGACTTTGTCATCCTCGGTCCTGAAGAATTCAGCGATGAACTTTCATCACTTGTTACACATAAAAACGGCAACGGAATATCAACTATCTTTGTTAGTCTTGATGATGTCTACGATGGTACTCACTTCCCGGCACAAGGCCGTGATAACCAGGAGAGGATAAAATATTTCATTAAAAATGCTATCGAAAGTTGGGGTACCGGCTTTGTCATGCTTGTTGGAAGCAGTGCAAAGTTCCCAGTTAGAACTACACATGTTTGGATTCAGGAAGAATATGATCACTATGGATATGTAGAGATTTTTGTAAGCGATCTTTATTATGCAGATATCTACAATGGCACCGGTGATTTTTGCAGTTGGGATTCCAACGGTAATGACAGATTTGGAGAATACGGTTGGGAAGGTGAATATGATGATGTAGATCTCCATCCAGATGTCTATCTTGGAAGACTTGCTTGTAGAAATGGTGATGAAGTGACAACATGTGTAAATAAGATTAAAACCTATGAAAATACCCCGGCATATCAACAAGATTGGTTTACAAATCTTGTCGTAGTTGGTGGTGACTCATTTGCGGACGATGATTGGATCGATGAAGGTGAATATATTAACCAAATAGTAATAGACATGATGGATGGTTTCATTCCTAATAAACAATGGGCATCAAATGGTAAATTAACCAGTGTGGTCCCTTCAGGTGTTGCAAATATAAAAGATGCTATCAATGATGGTTGCGGTTTCGTTGATTTCTCGGGACATGGCAATACAAAGATCTGGGCTACGCATCCACATAATAAAACTAATTGGATACCAACTCCGGCAGGGGGAATTAGAAGTTCTGATGTCCAAACACTTTCAAATGGGGATAAGTTACCAATTGTTACTGTGGAAGCATGTTCCACAAGTAAATTCGCCAGTGAATCCAATTGTTTCAATTGGGCATTTATGTATAATTCAAACGGCGGAGCTATTGGAACATTTGGAGCAACTGCACTTGGCTGGGGCTACATAGGAAGCGGTGTATCACAGGGATTAATTGGTAAAATCGGTTTAGACACGTTCAGAGCTTATAAGATAGATGAATCGTTAACTTTTGGTGAAATGTGGGGTAATGCACTTGAAAGATACATAAAACCAGGCATGGATGCTATGGACATTAAAACAGTTTCGGAATGGCAACCTTTTGGAGATCCAACACTAGCAATTGGAGAGGAATCAGATCCACCTGTAACACCAGATGCACCCGACGGTCCGGCATCCGGTAGTATTAACGAAGAGCATACGTACACAGCTTCTACCACAGATCCCAATGGAGATCAACTTCACTACCTCTTCTCCTGGGGAGATGGTGAATTCTCTGGATGGGTTGGTCCATATGCCTCAGGTCAAACCGGAGAAGCAAGTCACACATGGACCGAACAAGGAACCTTTAATATAACAGTTATGGCAAAAGATTCCCATGGTAAAACAAGCGAATGGTCAGATCCATTGGCAGTATCTATGCCAAAGAACAAAGCCTTCTTCTTCAACTCAATCCTGCTAGAGATTCTAGAAAGACTTATGGAGCGTTTTCCGTTATTAGAACAGATACTTTCATCCAGACCAATTATTAGTGAGCTTCTAGGTCTCTAAACAAAAATCCCCTCTTTTCTTCTTTTTTTAATCTATGGTGATATTTTAGATAATTTGCATTCAAGTATTGCAATCTGTTTTGTTCAACATGCTGATAATCATAATGTTAATTTTACCCGATTTTCAAGCGTTTGCTAAATTGATATCAAATATTTCGAAACATTTATATCACACGGGTGACAGATATATACATGCTAGTTAAAATCTAGCTAAGTAGTTGAGAGGAGGTGAATAAAGTCGATATTAAAATTGTGGGTTCAATTTCGGATGAAGACGAACTTGATGAAATTCAAAGCATTGCAAAAATTTTTGTCTATGAACAAAGAATGAAATGTTTTAAACATCCTGTAAAAGACAATAGTTTAATTAGAAAAAACTATTTGAAATACCATAAAAAAACTGATGATCATCGTAAAATTAATTACAATCATCTGTCACATCTAATGGTAAGAGGATTAGCCTGATTTTAATTTACTTTAATAGTTTTCAATTTTAACTACCATATTTAGAAACTATACTTTTCTTGATCCCAGCAATTTCATTTAAAACTTCCAAAAATGTTAAAATCCTGATAACGATGTACAATAGTTTTGGGGGTATGAATATTTATTTTCAGTTATTTGTTATTGTGTTTCTAGGTTTTATTGTTGGGTTAAAGATATCCACTTAGCAGACAAAAATTCTAACGAGAGTGATAAAAAAAGAATCCAATGAGGTAGATTATACAATGTTCTCGGAACTTAATTCTATAATAATTACATTACAAAATTTATTTAACATGGTAAATAATTATAGTTATTGGTAAATATGAAAAAGAATAAAAAATTAAAGATAACAGCTTTAATGTTGATACTTGTACTTTTTTCAACTACTTTTTCTGCAGGTTCTCTCCAAAGTAAAAATAACTATCTCAAACAAGATATGGTAAATAGTAAAGATAATGTAGAAATAAACAACGTGTTCTCAGAGGAAGTCTATGATCTTTTAATAATTGCTCCACAAGCATTCTCTAGATATATCCTGCCTCTTGTTCATCATAAAAATAAGTTCGGTGTAAAAACAACACTTGTGGATGTAGAGGATGTTTACCAACAGATGTATTGGCATGGGCGAGACAAGGCTGAAAAAATCAAATATTTTATTAAAAAAGCAATCGAAGAATGGGGAATCAAATATGTTCTCCTAGTCGGCGGTAGAAAAAATCAACGAGCAACTGAGACGTGGTGGATACCGGTAAGATACAGCCACCTGGATCGGAAATATGAACATCTTGTAGAAAGAAAATTCATTAGTGACTTGTATTTTGCAGATATATACGACGAAAATGGTGATTTTTCCAGTTGGGATACCAATAATAATGGTATGTATGGAGAATGGCCGGAAGATAAAGCAGCAAAGGATATACCCGATTTATATCCAGATGTGTACGTAGGGCGACTTCCTTGCCGTAATGCTATGGAGGTAAGAATAATGGTAAATAAGATTATCAAGTATGAAGCTGGAAGATGCTCAGATTCCTGGTTCAAAACCATGATAGTTGTTGCTGGGGACACATATCCCGAAAAAACCGATTATTATGATGGGGAAGTATACACACAAATGGGACTCGACATGATGCCTGGTTTCCATCCAGTTAAACTTTGGACGTCTGATGGAAGTTTAAAAAACTGGGTGGACGTCGTGAAAGCTATGAACAAGGGGTGCGGATTTATTTGGTTTTCAGGACACGGAAACCCGGCAACTTGGGCAACACATCCTCCGGACGATAGTTCAAATTGGATTCATGGTCTTAGACTACGTAACATGCCCTTTCTTTTCAATGGAAAGAAACTGCCCGTGTGTATTACAGGTAGCGGATGTTTCAACAGCATGTTTAACGTTAGTCTAGGTCACTCACCCCGGGTATATGGGCTACCCATCCCTCGATGTTGGAGCTGGGCTCTAACATGTAAAATTAACGGGGGAAGTATTGCAACCATTGGCGCGACAGCATTCAGTTATGAATCACCTGACATTAACACTAACCAGGGGGGAATAGAATGGCTTGACATGCATTTCTTTGGTGAATATGGACTTAATGATACAGATATACTAGGTGAGACATGGGGAAACACAATCATCTCTTTTTTACAAAATTTTTCAATCATTTGGAGCGATAATAGTTCTGATGGTTCGGCGCTGATTGCAAAGAATGTTGAAGAATGGCTTCTGATGGGAGACCCCAGTCTTAAGATTGGCGGATATCCTATTATATGAACATATCCCCATCATACAAGCAATAACGCAAAAATATTAACAAGAAACACCTGGGGGGGGAAAGATTCAGTGGGCCTGCTGAGATTTGAACTCAAGTCTATGGCTCCCGAAGCCACAAGGATGCCAAGCTACCCTACAGGCCCATTTTTGCAAAACTAAAATGGAAAGTATATAAAAGATATTTTTGGTAAGAAAAATTAAAAATTATTTTAGATTTTTTAGGAGTTTACCGAGTTCTTCATATTTTTTTGCAAGAATATTGACAGATTCTTTTAGAGCATCTTTTGCAGTCAGCGAGCCATCTGTTTCAAAACTAAATGTTATCTTGCTTGGATCTCTTTTAACTGTAATAAAATCTGCCTTTTCTTTATTGATATATGATTCCAGGACAGGTAATTTTGTGACATCCTTCATCTCTAGTTTGTTACCTTTCAGTTCAACAAGATCTTTTGGAAGTTGCTTTATGAACTCTTTTACTTCATCCATTCTTTTTTTATCAGCTTCAATGGTAGCTTCTAATCTATAGCCTGGGGCTTGCACTGCTTGCCATTTTGCGTGATCTTTTCCCATTCCAAGATTTGCTTCAACCTCGAGTATTATCCGCTGATCTTTTGATAGCTCAACAATTGGTATTTTGTCTTCTTTTAGGGCCCAACTCTCGTTTTCAGGTTGTAAATCTCCAGAATACACAACCCCTTCCCCTTCTTTACTCAAGGTATACCGAACTGTACAACTCGGGCATCCTTTACCCTTGCATTTGCAATCCTCTTTAGGTACTAATAATTGCAAATCAGTAGGTAGAGGAATCATACCAAGTCTATGAGCAATTATTTCATCAAAAAGAGGGCTGGTGTTATCATACATTATAACATCGTGGATGGCTAATTTAGGTAATTCAGAAAGCATTATTCTCCTTAAGGAATTTACAAAGTAGATATTAGTATCTTCAATTTTTAAAATACCTTTATTTGCTTTTAGTTTTATACTTTTAATTTTCATATGTTCACCTTAGATACGCCTGCCTCGTTTACCACCTTTTACTTTAGTACCATCATGTGGGCGCGGTGTAACATCTTCAATATTTCCGATCCTTAGCCCTGCTCTGACAAGCGAACGAATAGCAGTCTGAGCACCACGACCAGGAGAACCTCCTTTCTTTCCCCCTTTTCCTCTAATTCGTACGTTAACTCTGTCAAATCCTTTTTCCATGGCAGCGTCAGCTGCAGTTTGTGCCACCTTCATGGCAACATATGCTGACCCTTCATCTTTTGCCGATTTTGTAACCATTCCACCAGAACACCTTGTGATTGTTTCGGCACCCGTTAAATCTGTTATGGTAATTATAATATTATTAAAAGATGAATAAATATGTGCAATTCCTGTTCTACCCATATTTACTTGTCCTCCTTCTTTTCATCTGTTTCTTTATTTTCATTTTTTGATTCTGCTTGTTTTTCGACTGGGGCAGGTTTTTCCTCTTTTGATTCTTGAGCAGCATCCTCAGGTTTTTTCGCTGGTTCAATGGTCTCTTTTTCCCTCTCTGGTTTATCTTCGGTTTTCTTTTCCTCTTTAGTTTCAGTTTTTTCTTGCTCTTTTATTGGTTCTGTGGTTTCTTCTTTCTTCTCTTCAGTTTTTTCCTTTTTTACATCAGGTTCAGGTTTTTCTTCTTTTTTTGGTTTGATAGTTTCTTCTTCAGTTTTTTCTATTTTAGAAGTAATAACACCAGTCTTGTAAACATCTGTCTTAGGTCTTGCAGGATGTGATAATTCATTTAAAGGGGACTTATTAGTGTAATTTATGTCGTTTTCTTCATCTTTTGAGACCATGTAGCTTGGAATAGTTACCTTTCTATCTCCAATTGCAATATGTCCGTGGTTGATCCACTGTCTAGATTGAGTAGCAGCAGTTGAAAAGCCTTTCAAAAATACAAGGGTTTGTAATCTCCTAGAAAGTACAGATTCTGTTTCTAAGGCCAATACATCGTCAAGAGACGAACCAGCAGGTAATATGCCCATTCTGGTAAGATGGAGAAGTAGTTGTTCGCTCTCTTTTTTTACTTGAGGGTCTTTTCCTTCTATCTTTGCAAGCAACTCCCTCGCTTGTTGTCTATATCTCCCCAGGTATGTTTTTGCTTTCCATACTTCTTTGTGATTCTTGAGTCCATATTTTTTAATTAATTCTCTCTCAGATTCAATACGACTTTCTTTCCATGGATGGAAGGGAGTGTTATATTTTTTCTTAGGAAATTTTGGACTTCCCATAAATACCACTCCTATGGCCTCTTCTTTGACACACCAAGTGCAAGTCCTTTTCGATTGTTAGCGCGTGTACGTTGCCCTCTTACAGACAAGCCTGATTCGTGTCTAATGCCTCTATAAGATCTTATCATTTTCAATAGATTAATTTCATCTCTTAACCGCAGTTCAACATCAGTGCTTATCAGATGAATGTCCTCTCCAGTATCAAAATCCTTACGGTGATTCAGCATCCATGGTGGAGCTTTTTTACCCAAGTTTCCTAAAACTTCATTGATTTTTTCTAACTGAGGGTCAGTTAAATTTCCACACTTGATCTCTCTATCTATTCCAGCTGCATCTGCAACGAGAGTAGCCATGCGTCTCCCTAAGCCTTTTATCTGAGTAAGTCCAAGAGTGACTTTCTTCTCACCATCTACATCTGTATTAGCAATTCGAACAATATAATTAAAATCACTATCTTTCTCATCTTCTTTCTTTGTAGATTTTTTCAACTCCTTTTTTGAATCAATTTCTACTAGTTTTTCTTCTTTAGGTTGTTTTGGTTCTGCTGGTTTAGTTTTTATTTCTTTTATTTCTGAAGTTTCAACTGTTTCTTCGTGTTTTTCAGGTTTTGTGTCCTCAGATTTTTTCTCAGGCGCTGGTTGTGATTCTTCAACTTTTTTTGTATCCGTGACTTCTCCTTTATTTTCTTCAGTCATATCGTCTATTTTCCCCTCTGTTTGTTCATTTTCATCTACCAAGCTTATACCTCAATTTAATTGTACCAATTTATCTGTATATTATCCTATACAATATAAGAAAGTACTGCCAATAATAATGGAGGCTATATTTAAGCGTTTAGGGAAATGATTTTTACCAAATTTTGCCAAATTTCATGTTTATTTTGAATTGACAAAACATAATTTATGTCACCGTAATTCATATATGCAATAATTATATCCCTTATTGAACGGTCTTAAACATGTCAAAAACTACTTGGATTAAAACAGTAGAAGTACTATCTGGAAAAAAATCAGGTGAAACAATTAACATCCGAGGATGGATATATAGAACGAGAAGCAGTGGAAATATCGTATTCATGACAATCAGGGATGTTACAGGCGTACTACAAGCCACTGTTAAGAAAGGCAACCTTCCAGATAACGAATTCGAAGAAGCGAAAAAAGCATTAATCGAATCATCTATAGAATTAACAGGTGTTGTAAGAGAAGATAAACGCGCACCCGGTGGATATGAACTTCAGATAACAAATTTGCATGTGGTTAATTTTGCAGAACCTTTTCCTATTGTAAAAGACCAAAGTCCCGAATTTTTACTAGACCAAAGGCATCTTTGGATACGATCAAGAAAACTTACATCTATTTTGAAAATTCGATCCACTGTTGTCGGTGCAATTCATCAATTTTTTAGAGAGAGAGGCTTTTATGAATTTGACGCTCCCATTCTACAACCAAGTCAATGTGAAGGTGGCTCTACACTCTTTGAAGTTAAGTATTATAAAGATAAAACCTACCTTTCGCAATCATGGCAGCTTTATGCTGAGGCAGGCATATTCTCACTTGAAAAAATCTATAACATGGGACCAACTTTCCGCGCTGAAAAATCAAAAACTTCCAGGCATTTGTCTGAATTTTGGATGGCAGAGATGGAAGCAGCTTGGATGGATCTTTATGATATCATAGAAATTGGAAAAGATGAGATACGATTTATTCTAAAGCAGGTTTTAAAGAACAATAAAAATGAATTGGAACTCTTAAATCAGGATTACAACAAATTGAAACAAATCTCGGAATCAGAGTTTCCAACCATAACCTATACAGAAGCTCTTAAAATATTAAACGAAAAAGAAAATATGAATGTCAAGTGGGGCAAAGATTTGAGAACATTAGAAGAAAACAAACTCGCAGATCATTTTAAAACCCCTATAGTTGTAACCCACTATCCAGTTGAGATAATGGCATTCTACAAGCCTAGAGATAAAAAAACTCCGGAAACCGCTCTTTGTTTTGATATGATTGCGCCTGAGGGCTATGGCGAAATAATTGGAGGATCTCAAAGAAGCCGTGATGTAAAGGACATGACTGAACGGCTTGAAGCGATGGGGGAAAATGTTGACAACTATAAATGGTACTTTGACCTGAGAAAATTTGGTTCTGTTCCCCACGCCGGCTATGGTCTTGGCGTTGAGCGTACTATAGCATGGATTTGTGGCATTGACAACATTAAAGATACAATTCCATTTCCAAGAACGTTATTGCGTTTCAGACCGTGAGATTTTTTATGAAAACAAGAGTTCATATATTGATATCTGGCCGTGTTCAAGGCGTATGGTATAGAGCAAGTACCAAAGATAAAGCAGAGCAGCTTGGTTTAACGGGATGGGTAAAAAATACATATGATAGAAACGTAGAAGCGGTATTTGAAGGAGAAGAAGACATTATAAAAGAAATGATTGCATGGTGTCATGAAGGACCAAAACTAGCTAATGTTACAAATGTGAAGGTTGACTATGAAAAATCTACTGAAGAGTTCGAAGAGTTCGACGTCATTTATTGAGTTTTACATGTTTTACATGGACTTTTTATTGTAATTAAATATGCTTATTGAGGTAAAGAAAATTATACATCAATTAGGCAGATAATTATATATAGCATAATCGGGGATATAAATATGGGTAAAAAATGAAGAATCTAAATAAAATTTTGATTTCTAGTGTGGTAATATTATTTTTATTTTCTGCTGTTTCTGCAAGTATGAATTCAGGCTACAATACTGAATCAGAAAGCCTTGAAGATATTACATTGAATTTTACATTTCCAAAACCAAAAATTGAGAAAATTGAAGTCAACAACGAGATTTGTGACCGAGTAACTATTAACGGGCTTCCCAATTCCGGTGAATTGAATCACCCCCGTTTACCTATAAAATCAGTTAAACTACTTATGCCTTATGGCAGAGAATTAGATTTTGTGAACATAGTAGCAAAAGAAAAATCACTTGTAGGCCGGGGTTATAATGTAGAAATAGGACACAACATTATACCACTCGAAAGTAATGCAGCACTACAAGATTCTAATGAAAAACACGATAGAGTGTTTCCTGAGAAGCTTTATTCCGTTGTCGGTACCCATAGGTTTAGAGGATACACTGTACTCTTTGTAAACCTCCATCCCGTTCAATATGCAGAAAATACTGGTGAGATAGCGTATTACAAGCATATTACTCTTGAAGTAAAAACAAAGGAATCATTAGCAAACACTTTTATTAGAGGATTACAAAAAGATACAGATATAGTTACAAAACTTGTTGATAACCCCTCGTGCATTATATCCTATAATGATGCTCCAGTCTCAACTAGTAGGGACACAGTTGAGTATGTCATTATCACAAACGAAGAATTGAAAGATGCAACAGGCGATTATACATTTCAAGACCTTGTTCAATCGAAAATAGATAAGGGCATGTCAGCAGACATTTTCACTGTTGAAGACATTGTAAACAACTCCAACTACTCGGTGAATGGAACATGGGGTGACAACAATCCAGATAACCCGTTTTATACGAGTGTGATAACTGCGAATTTCTCTAGGTTCAATGATGCACAAGCAAAAATTAGAAACTTTATTAGATATGCTTATACGGAGTTGGGAACTGATTATGTCCTGCTTGGTGGAGATGCTGATGTTGCTGTTCCAGAAGATAACATTATACCACTGAGGGGGCTTTATGCATGCGAAGAAGGACTTCCTTTAGATACAGGAACTTTAGATCTTGAAGAAGATGATATACCATCTGATGTATATTATGCCTGTCTTGATGGTAACTATAATTACGATATGGACGAACGATGGGGTGAAAACGCTACCCATAACAATATTTCAAATGTTGAAGAAGCAGATCTCTTGGCAGAAATCTACGTTGGGAGAGCATGTGTCGATGCTGATGATGAAGTATCTAATTTTGTGATGAAGACACTTGCATATGAAAACTCGGATGAAGAACCTTATCTAGTAAAAGCCCTCATGGTAGGTGAATACCTTGGTTTTCCTGGAGTATCGGCATATGGTGGAAACTATAAGGACTTAATCATACCGCTTATTCCTGATGATTATTATGTTGACACATTGTACGAAAGAGAGGGTCATTGGGGAAAATCTGATATAATAAATATTCTCAACACTGCTACCCCGCACTTACTAAATCATCTTGGCCATGGTTTTGTTGATTATGCTTTGAAACTAGGCAACAGTGATATATTATCATTGACAAATGATAAGTATTTCTTTATCTACTCTCAAACCTGCCTCGCAGGTTCATTTGATAATTGTTATCGGGAAACTTATTATGTGGAGGATTGTGCAGCTGAACATTTCACAGTGGAAACACCACATGGTGCCTTTGCCGTTATTATGAACGCCCGATTTGGGCTTGGAAGCGAGGACACACTTTATTCACCATCACAAGTTTTAGACGAATCATTCTTTACAGCACTCTTTAATGAAAGCATAAGAGAACTTGGAAGAGCAAATCATTATTCTAAAGAAGATCATATATGGCATATCAATGAAAATGGAATTCGATGGGTTTACTACGAAACAAATTTATTTGGAGATCCAGAAGTTTCTATAAAAGATTCATGTCCATCAAGTGTTGTTTTTAATATAACCTTCACGTGTCCAGAAAACAGCGGGTCACTTTATATTCTCGGCAAAAAAATGTTTCCGTTCTTTTTAATCAAAGTACCCTTTCTCATAGGTAGAACTACGATGCAAGTAGAGGCAATCTCTGATCCAGAAGGACAGGTATTTAGTGTGGAGTTCTATCTTGATAATGAGTCACAACATGTTGATTATGAAGCCCCATACGAATACAACTTAAACACATTCTTGGTAGGAAGACACACAGTAACTGCAGAAGTTCATGGCATTTATGGGGGAAAAGAAAGCAAAAGTATTGATATTGTTACATTCATCCTTGGAAAATAAACCTTTCTTCCCTATCTTATTTTTTCTTTAAAAAATTCATAAAAGCAGCTGTCATTTTTTCATTACGACCGATTAAAATAATACTATCAAATTTTTCTTCAAAACCCCTTACAACAGCAATCATTGCTTCCGCAGCATCATCTGCTGATACACCGCCAACGCCAGTGCCCATTCCAGGAATTGCAATACTTTTAATCTTTAGCTTTTCACTAAGCTTTAAAGCGGCATAGGTAGCTTTCTTCACGTTCTCGGCATCAATTCTCATTGCTGGCTTTTTCATTGTAGGAGCGTGAATAACAAATTTACATGGTAAAACACCAGCAGTTGTTTCAATTGCCGAACCTATTTCAATTGGAGCTTTAGCTATAGCTTCTTTTTCAATATTAACTCCACCGACTCTTTTTATAGCTCCTGCAACGCCTCCACCCATGTAACCAAAAGAGTTTGCGGGATTCACTATAGCATCGCATTTAACCTTAGTAATATCTCCAATTCTTACAGCAATTGACATGAAAACTATTTTTTCTTTCCCTCTTTTTCTTCCTTTTTCTCTTGTTTTTCCTTTGCCTTTTCTTCTTGATGTTTTTTCTCTTTCGTCATTCCACCCTGTAAAACCCTAATTCTAGAGTTCATCGCGTGTATTTTTCCCTCGATTTGCATCTTTCTAATGTTAAAATTTGCTTTTGTAATCTTTTTACTTTCACACTTTTCGTGTAGATGTTCGATTCTCATCTGTTCTTTCTCAATTTTTTTCTCCAGCCTTGCAATATTTCTCTCCAACCTTTCGATGAATCCCATATTATTTACTCCACAATTCTTTCCTATGTGCCTCAAGGGTATTGTTCTCTTTACCTAAATATTCTGCGAAAGTTTTAATTTTTTCTTTACCAATTCGGTAAGGCTCCGAAAAAATATCTAAATATTTCGAGTCTCTTAATAGATGGTGGTCAAGAATTACTTGGCATCCTAATGTGTTGATTATTTCTACCAAATTATCTGATGCATCTTGTAAGCTTTGTTTGCTAAACTTCCATCCTAGAAAAATTGTTGGCGGTCCATCCATAATAAGCAGATCCGGCTTCTGATCAATAATATACTCCTTGGCACTTTTGGTTACTGGGCCTTGAACATCTGACGAGTGTATTATTATTCTTTCGCTATCATCAATGGTTGTCATAATTACATAACCAAGTCTTACGTTTTCAGGACCGTGGAAAAATGGTGGTGAAAAAACGATCCTTGTGTTTCCAATTTGATGTTTTGAATCATCGCAGTATTCTAAATCACAGATATTTTCTACATTTTTTTTAAAATCTGCCCCTCTTTGCTTTTGAGATTTATTAATATTTTTTTCAATATCTTTTGCAAATACTTTCTTTCCTTTGTAAAATGCTTCATTTGGATCATAATGATCATAGTGATAATGAGAAATAATAAGTATCTCGCATTTTCCTGCTAGTTCTGCAATTTTTAATTTTGTTTTGAAAAGCGTCTCTAACTCATGCTGTACTGGTGGCAAGCCATATCGTTTGGGTCCAAGTGCAGCAGATGGATCAATGAAAATTTTACAATCTTTAGTTTCTATATATGTTGCCATTGAGCGAACGCCAAGCGAATCAGATGCAATTGGTATTATCTTCATTTAACCAACTTATAGAAAAAGTTGCCAAATATAAAGATATCTCAAGGAATTAATGAGATATGGGCTATAGTTCTATAGCTCCATTCTACCTTCACTCCTCGGCAACCCCTCACCCAATGTTCGGTCATGCCGCGCCTCGCTCGGCGGTAAAACCCATTAGTCTTTACCGATAGTCATTAAAACCTGTATAAGGACAAAAACGAAAAGGTTAATAATCAGTTTCCATTATAACACTAGATACTTTTAGGTGAAAAAAGGAGAGAGAAAATGAATAACAAAAAAGTTGGTATATTAACAATAGGCCTATGTTTGGTACTGATAGTCGCATCTTTTAGTGGATGTGTAACCGAAGAGGAAGAACCTGAACCTGGAGAAATGGTTTTGATCTTTGGAAGCTCTGGAGACGCAAAGAGATTGGATCCAGGGGACGTAACGGATGGAGAGTCTATCCAGAGGATGGACAATATCTTTGAAAGCCTGGTTGAATATAAACCTAGTAGCACGGAAATACAACCTTGTTTGGCTACATCATGGGATATGTCTGAAGATGGATTAAATATTACATTCAACTTGAGACACGACGTTAAATTTCACGATGGAACCGATTTCAATGCAGACTCTGTTGTTTTTTCATTTGCTAGACAATATAACTCGAGTCATCCATACCATGATTACGGCGAGTGGGCGTATTGGGGATATATGTTTAGCGATATAGATAGAGTGGAAAAAATTGATAATTACACAATAAAAATCTTCTTGGAAAGAACAAACGCTGCGATAATGACAAGCTTGGCGATGTTCACTGTATGTATGGTAAGCCCAGCAAATGCAGAACAATGGGGAGAAGATGCTTTTAAACATCCTTCTGGTACAGGTCCTTTCAAGTTTGTCGAATGGATAAAAGATGACCATATTACTTTAGAGGCGAATGATGATTATTGGCGCGAAAGTCCAAAACTGGACAAGTTAATATTTAGGGTTATCGAGGATCCATCTGCGAGATTGATGGCCTTGCAGACGAATGAAATTCAGGGAATGGAATACCCAGATCCAACCAGTTTTGATGCGATAGAAGCAGATTCAGATTTACAGCTTCTCACGGCACCTGGCATGAATGTCGGATACTTGGCAATAAATTGTGGATATGGATATAATGATTCGAATGAAAATGGAGTACGCGATCCAGATGAACCTTGGGTTAAAACTCTGGCATACTCTGAGCCACTCGCAAATAAAAAAGTAAGACAAGCGATTAATTACGCCATTGATAAAAATTCGATTGTAGATAATTTATATAAAGGAACCGCAGTAGTTGCAAAGAACGGAATGCCACCGTTCATGTTGGGATATAACGATGATGTAGAAGATTATTCTTATGATCCAGATATGGCGAGAACTCTTCTGACGGAGGCAGGATATCCGAATGGATTTACCAGTACCTTATGGGTGATGCCAGTGAGTAGACCATATATGTTTGATCCACCAAAGATCGGAGAGGCAATCCAAAGTTATCTAGCTGCTGTGAATATAACGGTAGATATCTACCAGATAGATTGGGCTACATATCTCGAGAAAACTGAGGCAGGGGAGCATCCAATGTGTCTGTTAGGATGGACTGGTGATAATGGTGATCCAGACAACTTTATGAATGTGTTATATGCAGAGAATGCTTGTTCTATAGGTACGGCTGGAAATGTTGCTTTTTACAACAATTCGAGAGTGCAAGAGGTACTTTCGGCTGCATTACAAACCTATGACACTACAGAAAGAGCAAATTACTATGAAGAAGCTCAGATGTTACTCCACGAAAATGCGTCACACGTATATTTGGCTCATTCAAACCAGAACGTAGTGTTCAGATCAAACGTAAAGGGCTATGTTTTGCATCCAACAAGTAGGAAGTTCTTTTATCCTGTAACTATCGAATAAGACAAACAGTAACTTCCTTGCAAACATCCCACATCAAGGGATCAATCTAGATGAGATGGTATATCATAAAGAGACTGGTAATGCTTGTCCCTGTCGTACTAGGGGTCTCAATCATTGCATTCTCTTTAATACATCTCGCTCCAGGTGACCCTGCAAGGACGATGCTTGGAGAACGTGCAACCCAAGAGCAACTCAATGAGATTAGAGAGAAATATGGGTTGGATGAACCTCTTTATGTTCAATATGGTATATGGCTAAATGGTGTTCTGCATGGCGATCTAGGCCGTTCCATAACGTCCCATGAAGAGGTAGGAAAGGAAATAGCAGATAGGCTTCCCAATACGATAGAACTTGCTATCGGTGCGATGATCTTCGCCATAATTATTGGTGTCTTTGCAGGTATTATATCTGCAACCAAGCAGTATTCCATAACTGATTATACGTGTATGGGAATAGCACTCTTTGGTATATCGATGCCTGTTTTTTGGCTTGGCATCATGCTTATGATGATTTTTGGGGTATTCTTGGGATGGCTTCCAATAGGTGGGCGTATTGATCTTCTCATTCCTTTCCAACGCGTCACAGGCTTCATGATATTTGATAGTATAATCACGGGTAATCTTCCAGCTTTGATAAGTGTGCTTCGCCATTTAACTCTGCCAGCCATTGCTCTGGGGACGATACCCATGGCAATGATTGCTAGGGTGACAAGATCGAGTATGCTGGAAGTGTTGAGGCAAGATTTTATACGAACTGAAAGGGCAAAGGGGTTATCTGAAAGAATGGTAATATATAAGCATGCGGTAAGAAATGCAATGGTTCCGGTGGTAACTGTAATCGGATTAAATGTTGGCTTGCTACTCGCTGGAGCTATTTTGACAGAAACTGTTTTCTCATGGCCGGGAGTAGGTAGGCTCGTTGTCAATGCAGTGTATGAAAGGGATTATCCCCTTGTGGTGGGATGCATATTGGTATTTGCTATTATTTTTGTTATTGTGAATCTGATAACAGATATTCTCTATACGTACATCGATCCAAGAATTCATTATGAATAGGTGAAAAATGGAAAGTAAAATAGCAACAAAAATTCAGGAGTTGATAAAAAGATTCAGATATAACAAATCGGCAAAGGAAAGAAAAAGAGAGACGAAAACTCAAGAGATGATAAGGAGATTCAGATATAACAAATCGGCAGTTTTCGGTCTAATTCTCATCCTCATACTTGTTTTTTGTGCGATATTTGCAGACGTTATTGCACCTAATGATCCAACACCGTCTCCTCCTGAACTAGAAAAAAGTCTTAAACCCGGATTTTGGAGCGAAGATGGAATAGAAGGTATGCCGTTGGGGACGGATATGTTAGGAAGATGCATTTTGAGTAGAATGCTACACGGAGCAAGGATCAGTCTGAGTGTGGGTTTCGTTGCGGTTGGAATTGCAGTACTTATTGGTATAGCTTTTGGAATTACGGCTGGTTATTATGGAGGATGGATAGATAATATTCTTATGAGAATAGTTGACATCATGTTTTCATTCCCCGGTTTATTACTTGCAATAGTCATCGTGGCAGTTATAGGTCAGGGGTTAGATAAAGCCATGATTGCGATAGGAATAGTTTATTCCCCCCAAATGGCAAGGGTTATGAGGAGCTCTGTACTATATGTTAAGGAGACGGAATATATCGAGGCACAGAGGGCAATAGGATCCAGTAATTTGAGAATTGTCTTTCGCCACGTCATACCAAATAGTATGGCGCCCATCATTGTATATGGAACCCTAATGATGGCAACTGCTATTCTCGATGCCGCAGCTTTAGGTTTCCTGGGTTTAGGTGCGCAGCCTCCGGCACCAGAATGGGGTGCTATGCTCTCGGACAGTCGCCTCTATATCGTGAGTGGAGCATGGTGGGCGGCAACCTTCCCAGGTTTAGCAATAGTATTTGCGGTGCTGGGACTTAATCTATTGGGCGATGGTTTAAGGGATATTTTAGACCCAAGACTTAAGACGTAGGATGAGGCCATGAAAGAGTTGCTCAGAGTGAAAGACTTAAAAACGTACTTTTTCACACATGACGGAACAGTAAAGGCTGTAGATGGAATCAATTTAAAGGTCAGCAAGGGAGAAACTTTGGGTCTCGTTGGGGAGTCTGGATGTGGTAAAAGTGTCACGGCTTTGTCTATCATGAGATTGATTCCTAACCCTCCTGGAAAAATCGTGGGCGGGGAAATCCATTTCGAAGGTAAAAACCTTTTAGAGCTCAATGAAAAAGAAATGAGGAAAATAAGAGGAAGAAAAATATCCATGATTTTTCAGGAACCTATGACTTCGTTAGATCCAATGTTTACGATAGGCGATGAGATCGCAGAAGTCATCAGATTGCATCAAGGACTGAAAAAGGATGAAGCAAGAAAAAAGGCGATAGAATCATTGAAAACAGTTGGGATGCCAGATCCAGAAAAGAGAATAAATGAGTATCCTCACGAATTATCTGGGGGAATGAGGCAGCGCGCAATGATCGCGATGGCATTATCATGCAATCCAACTCTTCTTATTGCGGATGAGCCTACCACTGCTTTAGATGTTACTATTCAAGCCCAGATCTTAAGATTGATCGATGAATTGAGAAAGAAATTTGGTACATCAGTGTTGTTGATAACCCACGATCTGGGGGTAATTGCAGAAACTTGTGACAATGTCGCCGTAATGTATGCTGGACATATTGTGGAGCACACAGATGCAAATACGCTTTTTCGCAACCCGTTGCATCCATATACAAAAGGATTAATGAAATCGATACCGAGGCTTGATGTAGATACTAAAAGGCTAGAAATAATCAAGGGGCTAGTACCGACTCTTCTAGATATGCCTTCTGGATGTCCCTTTCATCCAAGATGCAATTTTTGTTCTGAGGGATGCACTAAAGAACTGCCAAAATTGATAGAAGTAGAAAAGAATCATCTGGTAAGATGCCATTTGGTTAGGAGCAGTAAATAAATGGAAAAATTGGTGGAAATTAAGAACCTAAAAAAATACTTTTGGACTGGTGGAGGACCTTTTAGAACAAAAGAGGCGGTTAGAGCCGTAGATGATGTAAGCTTCTATATAGAAAAGAGAGAAATTCTGGGTCTCGTTGGAGAATCTGGATGCGGCAAAACCACTTGCGGAAAGGTAATTTTGAGGTTAATAGATCCTACTGAAGGTAGTATCTACTTTGAAGGTAACGATATAACCCACTTGAAACAAAAGGAGATGAAGAAGTTTAGAAGAAAAATGATGATCATCTACCAGGATCCTTTTGGTTCCCTAGATCCAAGGATGGCTATAGGGTCAACTATCGCTGAGCCGATGGAAGTTCACAATATTGTTTCCAAAGAAGAAAAAGAAAACAGAACAATAGAGCTCATGGAGAAGGTTGGATTAACGCAGGATCAAATAAACAGGTATCCTCACGAATTTAGCGGGGGGCAAAGACAGAGAATAGGAATTGCTAGAGCTCTAGCAACAAATCCAAAATTTATAGTTGCTGATGAACCTGTGTCTGCCCTGGATGTTTCCATTCAAGCCCAGATCATTAATTTGCTAAAGGATCTGCAGAAGGAATTTGGACTCACTCTATTATTTATTGCTCATGATCTGAGTGTAATAAAACACATAAGCGATAGAGTCGCCGTTATGTATCTGGGTAAGACTGTAGAATTGGCCCCAAAGAAAAAATTATTCGATGACGCTAAACATCCTTATACTGAAGCGTTACTTTCTGCAGTACCTGTTCCAAATCCAGAATTCATAAAAAAAGAAAAGATTTTGATGGGTGACGTACCAAGCCCTATAAACCCCCCTTTTGGATGTAATTTCCATCCAAGATGTCCAAAATGTATGCCGAAATGTTCAAAAATTGAACCGAAGCTAAAAGAAGTTTCAAAAGGGCATTTTGTCGCATGCCATCTTTACGAAAAATAATATGATATAATGAAAAAGAAAAGAAATGAGTCAGTATGGGAATCAAGACTTGAAGCTTTTGATAATGTGTTATTGAGAGTTTTAGAGAGAAGACGAGAAAGCATTGAAAAAAGTATGTCAAGATCACTTTCTCAAGAAGCTTTAAGATGTATTTTTATTGTGTCTCTAATGTTTTTAGATACCCTTATTCTCTTACAGATTCTACTAGACGTACTTGAACCATTTGGTTTCATTTTATTTGGCGTTATACTCGGCATAGCCCTCTACGTTGAAATAAGAATATATAATTCAATCTGGGGTAAAAATGGTTGCTGGTCTATAGAAAAACATAGAAGGATATCTAAAAAAATTGATTAAAAACATGTTTGCATTCTGTTTTTTTACTTGTCTCTTATCCAGTTGTAATGTCTAATTTTACTTGTTTCTCCAAATCCACATGCAGCGCATTTCCTCTTCTGTACGTGAAAAGCATGTTTTCCACATCTTCTGCATGCGATGTGAGTTTTTTTACCACCCGAGCTGGAGGATGTTCCTTTTGTCATTTTAGCTACCTCTTATTTTAAGGTGATATATAAATAATATTGTCTCCCCTTACAATAACTGTTTCGTGTTTGGCCTTTTGTTCGGTATTTACTATTTCATCTGTTTTTTTAAGTACAAGATTCATATGAGGAACATCGTAACCGTCTAAGATGCCATGGTATTCCACTCCATTTCTTAATTCTACCATCACTCGGCTGTTTAGACTTGCATGTAGTACCTTTAGTGGTTTTTCCATATAATATTACCTAGGAGACACGAAATGGGGATATTGTTTATAATAGTTTGGGCATCAGAACTAGGGTAGGCAAATATTAAAAATACCTCAGATAATGACTAAAACATGTCCGTAAAACTGAGAAATAGGCATCGACTTAAGAAGAAAGAAATAAAGGATATCTTAAATGAACTTAAAACCAAATTTAGTTCAGATTTTTTTGATGATGATTCGTCTGTTGAAATAGGAAATCTTGATCAGTTTAGGGTAATTCTTGTGGATGAAGAAATAGATTTTATGATGATTGAAGATAAAGTAGTTTTTACTTTACGTGGATTGTATAAGTATAATCCAAAAGAACATTTTGTAGTAGTGGACATGGGTGCAGTAGGCTTTGTGGCAAAGGGGGCAGATATAATGGCACCAGGTATAATAGACGCTGATATAAACATTCAAAAAAATGATTACGTATGGATTTGTGATGAAAAAAATCGTAAACCGTTAGCTGTTGGAATGACATTAATGACTGGCGAAGAGATGAAAAGTAAAAACACAGGGAAGGCCATAAAAAATATTCACTATGTTGGTGATGAACTTTGGAATCTTTCTAGTCAAATCACATAGTTTTGGAAATCTATTTTTTCAATAGATCAGAGATAATAGCTGGAAGTTTTGTTAAGTTGCGAGAAAATCTGTAGTCATCATGCAGAAATATAACTGTTGCCTCTTGACCCGTTGCAAACTCTAAGTTTCAAAAAAGGGTATGTTAAGACCCAACAGAGGCATTTTGACATTTTAATAATAAAGAGTCGTATAAAAAGATATTTACTAACTTTGTCATTTGTCATTTATTTCAAAATATCATTACCTTTTATGATTTCGGGTAATGAATCCGAGTATTTGGAAAATCTGTGGTCGTCTTTTAATAAGATAATCTTTGCCTCTTGAACCTTTGCGAACTCGGTAATCCAATCATCTGGAACAGTATCGTCTTTTGTACCTCTAAATATGGTTATATCGGCTTTTAATCTTTTTTCAAACAATCTTTTGTCCATCATATCTTCAAGTATCCTTCTCGGCACACCTTCATGTTTGTCTAAATCGGCAGAAGGGGGTATGATGGCAGGATTGAGTAGTATGAGCTTCTTAACATTAGGGTGGGCAAGAGCAGTTTCAACTGCCAAAAATCCACCAAGAGATGAACCGATTAAAACAACGTTAGTGTCATTTTTTATAACATCAGAAATACGTTTCAGGCAATCGGATATTACGAGGTCTTCAGGTTTACAATCTCGGTATTTAATTGCCTTAGCATCTAATTTTTCTCTGAAAATGATGCCTTTGTTGCTATCTGGACTTGATTCGTAACCGTGGATATAAAATAGTT
>JAUWBM010000115.1 GCA_030601705.1 Thermoplasmatota archaeon | reverse complement strand
TTCACTCCATACATGTGATTCACGTCCCGTAGCCCCAGAATCATAGGGACCAACCCAACTGCTGTTCGTACCATCTCCCCAGTCAAACCAATAATATACTTGATCCCCATCTAAATCTTCAGAAGACGCGGAATAAACATATGAAACTCCTACTTTTCCATTTATTTCACCAGATACCATTGGCGTATTCGGAGGCTCGTTTTCAATTGTTGTGAAAAACCAAACAGGACCTGGTGTTGTTACACCAAAATTGTCTTCCGCTATAATCTGCCAGTAATAGATTTTATCACTTTCTAAAAAACCAGGATCAAACGAGGTACCTGTCTGATCATCAGAAACCAACACGTCAGGAGAGGAATCATCTGCTTCGAAATAAACATCATAGGTAAGAGGATCGCCATCAGGATCGCTACAGGTCCAGCTGAGATCAGCATCAAAATCTACCCCAGTTTCCCCATCATATGGATCAGGATTACTTGGTTGATTTGGCGGATCATTGGTATATGCAGTCTTAAAACAGCAATCAACATTAGATACAGAATGCCAACTTCCATAATTATAAACATAAGTCATTCCCCGATTATAAGGATTAGTATCTATACAATACCAGCAATAAATCGGATCACTACCCTGCCCGCCATCGCCTTCGCAGACAAGATAATATGTCTGATCTATCTCAACCTGTAAATCAGAAAAATCAAATTCATTCCATCCGTTTATCACTTCACTGCCCTCTTTAGTTACATACGCCAAATTACTACCACTGAGCTGTTCTCTGACACTAAATTCCAAATCATATGTAGGAACGCCATTATACTTGAAAAGCTTCAGATAGACTTTTGAAAGCCTTGGGACACTTGGTTTAAATGATTGAGCAACATATTGTCCATAATTAATGTTTAACCCAGATCCATCCTCTAACGTCTGCTCCTGGTCAATATACTCAGCTTTAGAACCACGAACCACATCTCCATATTCATTATACATATCAACTAATGTCGAATTAATCAAGACATCTATATTTGAGTTTTGTACTTTAAAAGAATTATTATTGAGAGGTGTCAATAATGTATTTGGGAATAATTCTAGGATCTTTTGTAGCAAAGAATAACTGTTTATTTGATGGTTCTTCGGCATAGTGACCTCCAAAGTTGCCCATGTGCTCTCTTCACCATGGATATCTTTAGCTTTCACTTTAACAATATATGTTCCCTCTTCACTCCATACATGTGATCCATTTACTGTAGTCCCAGAATCATATGGTCCTATCCAACCATAGTTAGCGCCATCTCCCCATTCAAACCAATAGCTTACTCGATCCCCATCTGGATCTATAGAAGACGCGGAATAAACATATGAAACTCCTACTTTTCCATTTGTTTCACCAGATACCATTGGCGTATTCGGAGGTGCGTTCTCAATTGTCATAACTAAAGCCTCCGACCAGTCACTTTTAGATCCAATAAAATCTTTTGCTTTTACTTTAATCTCATATTCACCACCCGTCTCCCATTCATGATTTGCTTCAACAGTTTCACCTGAATCAAATGGACCTAGCCAACTGCTAAAGCTTCCATCGCCCCAACTCCACTTATAATATACTGGATGACCGTCAGGATCGATTGTACTAGTTGTATACGAATAATCCACCCCTGGTTTTCCAGAGATTGGACCAGAGGGCTTATTAGGAGCATTTGGAGGAGAAAACTCTGTATATACCGTTAAGGATAAAGCAGGATCACCATATAAGCAGAAATCATACAAGTTTTGATAAATTTGCCATCCCCACCAATCAAAATTGTTTAGATAATAAAGTTTAGAATTATATAGCGCCTCAGCACATGTCTGTCCCTGGTTTACTAGATATTTAAAGAAATAATATTCAATCGCAGCATTACCACCATAGCTTTCATCCTCCCATCCAACGCTATAATATGACAATCGGGTCGATCCGACATAACCAACTGATCCGTTTACCAAAAGTGATTTTCCGAAGTTATCTGAATTCTCTGGATATGCATTGTTGCATCCGCAAGAAAATATAATAGAAGGCTTGCCGTCATTTAAATTGGTATTATCAGATGACGAAAGATAGGACTCCCAGCTCATTTCATCGCTCTCTGGAACACCATCACCATCATCATGATCCCACCATTTTCTAGCCACTGAAGTTGGGCTTCCATGGCCGCCTAAATTGACTATTCCATATCCATCTGGCAAATATGTTAAAACATTTGCATGTGTTAAAGGATAATCACATGGATAAGAAGAAGGAGATAACCCAGCTTTTTCATACATTGTAGTCCGAGAGTACCCACTAGGACTATAAATATCGCTCCATAGTTCCTCCATCAATGTTGCATCATCTGTTTCTGGCCAACCACTGTAATCCTCATTTGCGAAATTAGCAATCGGTCCACATAACAGGATTTCATTCTTCCATGTACCATCATCCTGTTCGAAGTCAATGGTTTTTTGACAGATATTCTCTACTATATTTGGGGTGTCAACTGGTATTCTACCTATCCATACCTCAGCATTAAAATTAGGGGAATCATCATATCGTTCACCATAATAGCTATCACCATCGCCATCCCAATTCCCCGTAAGATCAGCATAATAATAATCTGTTGGAGTTTTACCAGCTTCATTATGATTGTTTTTATCGGAATAACAGTATCTCATTGGAATAGTTGAATGACTTCCAACAATGAGAACATATTCTATACCCCATTCCGCATATTTATCAATGAGAAAGTTCCTGATTTTCTCCTCTAAATCCAAACCAGCATAGTTAGAAGAAATCCAAGATTTATTTACAACTTTTACTGAATATCCTATGAGTTCTTTCCAGTTTTTTAAAAAATTAATTGAATTTACTAACGAACTCGTAGTAATTATCACATAATCGTAGGTGTCCAGAGGATGAGACGGTGAAGAAGGAATGTAAGATTGATATATCGACTGGAAATTAACAATAATATCAGATGCAGTATCATCCATAGCCCTATCCGCCAATAGTTCACTAGAAAGTTCTTTTACGATTTTATAATCAATTTTAAGGGTTATCTCTTTGTAAATTTTCAATTTTCCCGAAATCGGGAAATATGATATGGGAGAAAATCTGACCCTTGCAAAGCTGTATTTTCTCAGCTGACCCATGCCTAAATAATCAAACACAGTAGTTGGATAAGGATCTAATGACGAATATATTTCCTCATTTACATCATATTTCACTGTATCAACACCATTGGAAAATGGAGGCGCAGGTACAATGTTATAACTCCCTGGTATCACCTCATGATTTTCACTGATTAGCTCAACCGAGACGACTTCTCCACCAGGTGGAACCCCTATATTGAATATTTTTGATGGAAGCTTTGGATTCCCGGGTACCAAAATTGAACCATATTCTATCATATTAATTTCTGTTTTGTCATCAAAAGAAGTAGTGATTGTGTACGGCTCTGACTCCAATGTTACGATTAACGATCTGTTTTCTTTTTCTGCCAGGGTAGTAACCGCTTTAATTTTGTCATCTTCTGCCAATCCGATTACAGAAAATGCAGTTGCAACCAACAGCACACATACAAAAATACCTAATATCTTTTTTTTCATATTTTTTCCTCCCGCAAATAAAAATCGCTTTTATAAGATATAATAACTTTATTTAAATATCTTTCCTGTTATTTTTATTGCAACATCTGTCACAAAAGGTTAGTGGACTGATATTATTTCTCCTCGTACTATAACCTTTTAGATTCTTCTGGGCTAAAAACAAAATATTGGCGGGGATTATTTTAAGGGAATTAAAAAAAAGAAAAAGAGAGTGAGTTTAGCAAGCTTGAAATTCAGTACTATGAAAAAACCGCAAAGTACTGGCTGATTTTTCTCCTGTTGATTCAAACGCTCTTCAGCAGGCCCATCGACCTTTCTCGGAGAAAATTCGGTGATTCAAAAGAAAGCTTTAATTGAAAAGGCTAAACCACCGGCTCTGCCGTTTCCGGCGGGAATTCGTGCCCGTGCACGATGTCCATTCGATCCCTTCTAGGGGCCTTCCTTTTGAAGTGGTTTGGGGATGCCGAATTCACACGGCGTTCCTGTTGCGCATATTCCGCACCCATATATGAAGATGTGATAATTCTTGTTGCAGTACTTTGTAGATGCCTCCACACGTTTCATGCACCTTTCTTTGTCATGGGCATCCTCAGCAGTTATGGCATCGATGGGGCATCTTTCTGCACATTTAAGGCATTCTATCCCTTGATAATGAAGGCAGTTGGCGTGTATATCATCCTGTCTTTCCCGGTTGGGATTTAGCTTCAAGTTTACAACAAAACTTGCAGTACGGTGGGCACACCCTTTGTCCGTAATAAATAAATCATGCATACCAAAAGATCCGAGCCCTGCAGCATAGGCCATGTGACGGTGGGACCAGGGCGAGGCCCAGCCCACAACCGGATATCTTTTTTTGTTGAACATGGGCGTCACATCAGGTGCTATGGCAAGTATGCCCCTCTTCATCAGGTAGGTGACCATTTCACGAACAAACTTCTGGCTGAACAATTCTCCAAGAAGTCTTGTCTGGGCCCAGCGTTCCGAAACCCAGTCATCTCTTCCTGCATTATCGTTCTTTGTCTTCCTTGTCAGGGGCATGACAAATGAGACCACAGACAGGTCCTCAGCATCCGGCGCAGGCACGTTATTTTTTTCTGCCTGCCACTTCATGATTTCAAAAGGGGTGAAATGGTGGGGGCCAATGATTTTCTTGTATTCAGTCAGAAGAGAATCATCCCCTCTGACAAATCCGACCAGCGGCTCCTCAAATATCCTCTCCCCATAATAGGGATACTCCATGATGTTGTCAGGATGATTGACAAGGTTCTCCTTTATCGTATCAACGAACCACTCTTCGTTGAGCACAGGGTCGTCTTCACGAGAGGTGTAATTTTTGTTCAAAGGAGGCTGTTTCGGGTGGCCAAGCCCCTTCATCTCTCCGATCGAACTTTTTATCCCATGAATATCAGAAAGAAAGGAGAATCTCCGATATCTGTTCTTCATTTTCTTCCGCTCGCCCATCTTCAGTTGATGCCTCCTATCTGCGGGTTTGGGGAATTCGCTCTATCATATCAATCTTCCACTTTTCTGTTCCATCAGGGTTCAGCGCATAGAGGTACCCATGATACCCATCTGTACCACCGAAGTATACACTCCCATCATCAGACCCAACATAGATGGTTCCATCCTCTACGATTGCTGGAGAAGATTGTATCCAGTCCTTTGCTTTAAACCGCCACTTTTCCGTGCCATTTGGATAGATCGCAATCAAAGAATCAGGTGTTGTGGAACCAATGTATATGGTTCTATTTTCATCGATAGCCGGTGAAGATTTAAGAAGACCATCCATCCAGAACTTCCACTTTCCCACACCAGCACCACCCGTTGCACCGTAAGGACTTCTCCCAGTACGCCGTACGTCATGGCAGAACATAGGCCATGCAGAATCCATTGGACCGCCAGATGATGCTGTCGATATTGGTTCTACAGATTGTACAACATCCTCTACAATGTCTATGTCATTCTCTGGATGTTCTTTGAGCATCTGTTCCTTGTAATACTCATACTTCGCATTGCTATCACTTGCATCATAACAGTAAAATGCCAGATTATCTAAAAGAGTCTCCATCTCACTATTAACATCTTTAACAGCATCAGATTTGAATCCAATTACCATAGGGCTGACTGCCGTAACAATGAACAGAAGTATAACCAGTATTGGGATGATGTGCTTCACTTTGCTTATTCCTCCCTGCAATACATATATCTATCAATGATGTGTTATATAAATCCTACCTCGCAGGGATAAACAAATATATCATGAGTGCATTATAAATCATGGGGGAAAGCAAAATGGATGGAAATAACCTCATCAAGAAAGGAGTGGTAGTTGCTGTTATTCTTTTGTTCTTTAGCGTGAGTGTTATCCCATCAACTGGCACTACAGATGTAAAACAGATTACCATGCCCACTACTTCTGGTAATACCTTGTATGTCGGTGGGAGTGGACCAAATAACTATACCGTCATCCAAGAGGCTGTTGATAATGCCAGCCATGGAGATACCGTGTTTGTTTACAGTGGGATTTATAGTCATTATTTTGCATCAAATTGGGCCTGTGTTCGTATCGATAAGCGTATCTGTCTTCTTGGTGAGGACCGCGATAATACTATCATCAATGGATCAGGATCTATGCGGGTGGTCTATATCCGGGCGAGTGGAGTTATCATAAGCGGTTTTACCCTTCAACATGGCGGCGATCCTTATCAATATGGTGCATTTGGTCGTGGTGTCGATGCGATTCAACACCTCTCTGATATCCAGATATTTAATAACATTATCCAGGAGAATTATCAAGCTATAGGGGTTCAATGGGAGACGACAGATGTGTCTATTCATGACAATATTATCAGGGGGAACTATGATGGATTTGATAACGGTGCTGATACGTTTCGCCTTGATATTTTCAACAACACCTTTTCTGATAATGACATTGGGCTTCCGTTGTCGGGGAATGATTTTCATGTCCATCATAACATCTTTGTGAATAACTTGGTCGGTATCGAGCTGTACAATGGGAAATTCGACTCTGTTATCGAACATAATCATTTTCAAAACAACGGGGTTGGCATCCACCTTTTAATCACTCGGTCAACGATACAGAAAAACAACTTTGTTGGAAACACCCAACACATTGATCTCTACAAGGGTGCAACCTTTCTTCTCATCCCAATTCTGCCCTTGTTTAGGCAACGCTGGCGGAACAACTACTGGGATGATTGGAACTCCACCCAACCCCGACCAATCCGAGGAGAATGGGGACTTCACATCTTTATGCCTATTCCAAAACCTTATGCACTTCTCATAGCAATGATACCATATGTAGAATATGACTGGCGTCCAGCAAAAGAACCCTATGACATAGGGGTGTGAAAATTGAAGAAACTACTTGCAGTCGCAATTATTCTTTTATTCTTTAGCGTAAGTGTTATTCCATCAACTGGCACTACGGATGTAAAACAGATTACTGTGCCGACTGTAAAAGGGAATACATTGTATGTGGGAGGTTCAGGTTCTGGAAATTATACCAAAATCCAGGAGGCAATCGACAATGCATCAGATGGGGATACAGTGTTTGTGTATGACGATTCATCACCATATTATGAAAATGTAGTTGTTGATAAATCAATTAATCTGATTGGTGAGAATAAAAACACAACAATAATAGACGGCAATGGGATTGGAAATGTAGTCCATGTTACTTATGATTGGATTAACATAAGTGGGTTTACAATACAGAACAGTGGAAATGGAGCAGATGATGTTGGAATTAAAATAAGTTCAAATTATAACACTATCTCAGGTAATAAAATCTTGAAGAATAATGTGGGTATATTTATTAGTTGCGGCTGGGAATACTGCGTGGTCTGAAACCGTTAGGTGAAAGACCCGCAGATGGAAAGCCGCATCTCTTTTTCCCAGTTAAAACATATCTCTTTTTTGTCGCACGCGACAGGCAATATGCCTGCCCTATAA
>JAUWBM010000135.1 GCA_030601705.1 Thermoplasmatota archaeon | reverse complement strand
CTGTTGGAAAGTTATACGGCATAATGTGACTAATTCTACATATTTTCAGAGCATTGAAAAAATGCAAATGAAAATTAAGGGATTCTTATCAGGGCATGATTTCAATCTTAATCCTTCCAATTACTTATGTCGCTGACTATATGTGGGTTAAGTTTAAATACTAAAAGAAAAAAGGGAAAAAACTAGGTTTTGGGGTGTTAAATACTGCGGTTGACGAATTTATTTCTGGCAATATAATACAAGATGGATGGGCACTGTCTAAAAAAACCGTGTTATGAGCAACATTGTATGTGTCGTTACTATAAATTCCATCAGCAGTATTAGGATTATTTAAAAATCTTGGATAGTTTGAAGATGAAACAGCAACTCTAATTTTGTGCCCAGTATTCCAAACGTAGGAGGTGCTCCAAAGATCAACCTCTACTTCGTAGATTTCTCCTGGTTCCATTAATTCCCAATGATCTGTACCATTGCGATTTCTCATACGTAGTATTCCATCGGTTATAAGCATGGATCTCCCATCAGGATATACATCAATGAGTTTCACAGTGAAATCAGTATCAGGACAATCTGAAGAGACATATAATCGTGCTTTAATAGGACCCGTAGCTTCATAGGACTCATCTAGAACTGAGCTTGTAAAAACCAGAACGTCGTCTCTATTTTCTATTTCCCGTTGATCAAATGGTCCTCTTTCAAGATTTAGATTCTGACCCCCGATTGTTGGAACTGGGTTTGTTGGATCGTAAAGATAAGTTATTGAATCATAGTTTTCAGGTGACTTTGTACTTAACGTTCCCTCCTCACGAAAATACCATTCTCTCTCTGTTGAGGGTATGGGCCAATCATCTGCGAATCGCCATTCATTTCCAGGAGCATTTGCATTATCAACGTCACCCATGACATAGTAGGTAACGGTAGGCCAGTTATCAAAGCGGAAGGATTTATCCATTGTGTATTGAAGAATCATATCTCTAAACATCTTCAATGACCACCATCCAAGCGAGTTCTTTGGATAGATTAATTCTCCTTGGTTTTGTTCAATGTATCCATCATGTGTCCATGGGCCCATAATTAGCTTTGATTTACCCTGTGCACCAAGCCCACCAAGATGTTGATACCCTAAAAATCCATCGATTATTCCTTGAAGAAAGATATCATACCATCCTCCAAGGTGCATAGCAGGAACGTTAACATCTTGCCAGTTATCCTCAAGTGAGACGTTAGTCCAAAAATCCAAAGAGTAATTCTCATGTTCAAGGGCTTCTTCTAAAATGTAGGTACTCCCTTGACCTTGTAACCATCCTTCAACTAATGCTTTTCTAAATTGTCCTCCTTGAAAAATTGCATGTTTGTGTAAATTCGGAGTTGCAACCATTATGAATTGCCCTGCAAGATTTGGTGGATTTGCGCCTGCCATGAAATATTGGTTAATCCCAAGTGCAGATGGTCCGGCTGTTGCAATTTTTCCATTACACCAGGTTTGATTTGCAATCCAAGATAATGTATCAGGACCATCAGTATGTGAATTTCTATAAACTGTATTATTTCCTTCTGATGCATGTCTCCCTCTCATGTCCTGGATAACCATTGGCCAGCCGATTAGTGCTAAAAAGAAACCTAGGTTTTTTAAATCATCCTTGTTGTATGGCGTTCTTATCAATATTGTTCCATGTGGAAAGAAGCGAAGTATTGGTCTGTAAACGTCTGTTGCTAATTTAATACCATCTCGCATCTCAACCATGTATGTTCGTCCAAAACAAGTAGGCCTTATGTTTTCATTTTTAATATTTTGTAATTTACTTTCTTTTGCTAAATCTTTTATGAAAAACGTTTCAATACTGGCAGCTGAAAAAGCTGGTGCAACTAAAATAATTAAGGTCAAGACAACGAATATTTTTCTCATTTTATTCCCCTATAAAAAATATATATAGGTTCTAGCATATAACTTTTACTAAAGATAGTTTATGCCTCTTTAGCACCTGGAGATAACATTTAAATTTACGAATACATGCGAATCATTGTATAGCTGCATTGGCCCATGATATTTTATTGTTATAATACTATGTTTTGTCTAGCCACATGAAAAACTTCTACCATGTGATGAGGTCGATAGGACATTTTTGCCTTTCTTAATCCGGGTAAACCCATATCCGGCTCGCGATTGATGAATGTAACCTCTTTTTGAACTAGTTTTGCTGTTTCTATATTAATACCTTTGTAGATTCCATCGTAATCAGGTGACCCCTTCTCATAATGTACCACGACTGTATCTGGACTCATTTTTTCATACACAGCAATAGCTTCAATGTTTCCATCGATACGAATAACAATGCCCGATAGTTCTAGTTCAAAGAAATGGGCCATAGAATACATTATTGCCTTTTTTTCATTTTCAAGCAGTGGATCAGATGCACAATCCTTCCAGAGACACCAACGTTGAAGAAAAGTTTTTATTTCATCTATGTTTCCTTCTGAAATCTTTTCAGTGGTGTAGGCATAATTCCGTATAAATTTATTAAGACGATTACGGATCTTTTTGTAGTCCGAACCTGGTAATTCTGCAAGATCAGATGCGAGATACACATAATCAAAATACTCTCTATGTGGGGTAAATTCTAATTTTGGATAGTTTTGTACAAGCCAATCTTTTGTTTTTTTATTAATAACTCCGAATGGATACTCAGAACTTTCTTTTTTCGCAAGTGTCATGACTTGATTGAACACATCTTTATTGTGTTTACCGATGGGAGGTCGGAATCGGCGGGAGTTTTCTACGCTAGTCATTACTATCAGATTATCCTTTAAGAATGTAAAATGGTAATTGGCGTACTCCATCCAGCTTATTATTGTTGTAAAAACGTAGTCGCTGTGTAGAGGAGGATATTTTGCATAATGTTTGTCAAATATGTGTTTATCTTCTAGTGTAACAGGTGTAAAATCATCAATTGAGAGCATATTAGTGCCCCTTTTGATACCTCATAGGAATATGTTTATCCATGGGTTTGAAACCGAGAGATGAATAGAATTCGTCCTGTCCAGGTTCTGATATAAGTCCTATCCATAGGATCCTTCGCGACAAACAATAATCTAAGAGAACTTCAACAAGCGTTCTACCGATACCTTTTCCGCGATATTGCGGTAGAATAACCAGGTCTTGCAGATAAGCATCAGAGACTCCGTCCGATAAGATGCGACCCATGCCAATAGCCTTACCTGAAGCGGAGTCGACAACAACTGCAAAGACGAAACTACCCCTAATCAATTTTTTAATTCCAGATGGATCATGGGAGTCCTTCCACCATCCTGCTGATTTGTATAGGGCAACTATCTCTTTTTCAACCCAGCTATCTACTAACTTGATGTCTATGTTTTGATTCACCATACCACCATCAGTTTTGTGAAACGTTATCTGGATTCATTATGCGTTATAGATATAAGAGTATTTTGAGTGTTAATATGACGGGTACAAAGTTGTGATATTGAGGCAATGAATGTATTACCTGATCCCGTGCTGTTCTTCGTGTAACAGTGACGAGATCTGTGATCCCAAACAGAAATCAATAATCCTGAGTTATGGGAAAGATTTTTAACACAGTAATCTTATAAATATATTTGATGCGTAAAACATTTGCATTTTACCTAATCATCCTAATAATCATTTCATACACAATTCATGCTGAGAACATAAATATGGAAGAAGACACTATATGTCCAGAGGAATTATCCCATTTAGGTTCAATCCGCAAACTAATTGAAGATGCTATTATAATTCCAGATAGTAACCCCTTTTTCGGAATTATAGGTGCAAATATAGCCTGCTGGTATTACCCAGACAATAACTCAACGGGATTATTACCATTTCTTGTTCAACATGATAAAAAACTCACTGATCATCAGGAGATATTCCTTGATCGATATCTGGAAACAAAAAACAAGACACTGCTGGTACTCGGTGAACAATTACATACCAAATACAACACAACAGAAATACTGGGCAGTCCGCCCAGTGTTGCCATGACTGCCGCAACACATGTATTCACACAGGCCTCAACTGTACTAATAATCCCATATGATACAGAGGATGCATATCGACTAAGTCTCATAGCAAGCCCTCTGGCAAGCTATCTCAACATCCCCATTCTTATCTACGATAACAACCAAATGGAACTACAAAATGTCTGCAACATACTGAATACCATCAATGCCTTCGTCATCGGAGATATCCAATTAACACTTCCAAATATTACCATTACCGTGCTAGAAACTGAAGATGTAATACAAAACGTTGTTATAGCCACCATCAAGGAGCAATTCAAAGAGATCAATTATATCACACTAGCAAATCCATCAGATACCATCCCATCATACATCATTGATTCCAATGAGACAACATTCATCGATCATATTACAAACATAAAATTAACACTTCTCGGAAAAGAGATCGATATCAAGGGAACAGGAATTAAACAGTATAATATAAGTATTCCTAACAAGGTCAACAGAGTTCAGATCCATGGAAACATCAGTAGAAAAAGCAGATCACTACTGGACAAAATCAACCCTATTGTCCCTATTATCTACATGTACCTATATGATCCCCAGGACAACATTGCTGCATATTCCAATAGCCTTGCCTACGACATCGGAGAAACATATCTGGAAACACTTACATGCAATGCATCCGGCAACTACACACTAGTTGTCAAAATATATAATGGCATAAAAGGCGGATATTTTATACAGCGAGGGCTCTCCATAGTAAACACTGACTTTGAAATTTTTATCAATATCTCTACATTGGAAAAACCACATATGCCTCTTATTCCAAAGCTTTCCATGACCGCTCCATATCTCACTAGTGCTCATGGAGGAATGATCATAGCCAATCCTGATTTTGGACTCACAAGCGATAACTATACAATCGTAGCAAACGGTTCTGGAACCGGTCCATGGTATAACGAAAAACTACATAATTTTACAAATCAAAAAGTAAACTATACCATAGGACAACTGAAAAATACACTATCACTACTCAGCAATCACAACATGCTCAATAGCTATCTCGATGGCCCTGCATGGCTTGCAATACTCGCTGGAACTAACATGGTCCCCATGTATTATTACAGCCCTTCCCAGCAAGGACTACCTGAAAGAGGTCTACCATCTGACAACCCGTATTCCCTCGACTGGAATCTCTCGGTTGGTAGAATAATAGGATGGAATGTACAGGATGTCTCACTATTGATATCTCGGACTTTTTTCTACCAGGGCATATGCGGTCAGCCAACTGAGCCAAGAGATTGGCATAACCGCTTCAGTTTCATCTTTGGCGAAGGATTTGGTGAAACAGGAGGACTCTTCCATCAAATACCATATGCATATGAAATTAGACAATACGGTTTCAAACCAAGAGTCTACGGTGATCTAAGGAACAGCAGACAAATAACCACACTGTTAAACGCGTACACTGGTTCAAATTATATAGAATATCTTGGTCACGGAGACTGGTTCTGGTTTACACCCTCACTATATGGCCTCGACTACTATTCAAAAGCAATCGATATCGCACATGCAAAAAACTGGGTTTATACCAAGCCAAGTATTTTCCTCACATCTGCATGTCTCATGGGACGTATCGATGGGATACCTCCACAGATGAATATAGGACTAACCATGCTTCATGCTGGATGTAACTGCTTCATCGGGGCTACCAGGGAAACCGGTTCAGAAGCAGGTTTAACCATTTTTGAAAATCATCTTATAGTAGATGATTATAGTGTCGGCGAAGCATTAAGGGGCGAAAAGAGAGTTGATAAAGAACCACCCACTTACTATGTGCGAGTTCTATATGGAGATCCTGCGTTTAATCCATATGAACCAAACAACGGTTTTAGTGATCAAGGAAGACCATTACAAACATAAGAATCTCAGTTAATTAATGATATAAAATCATAGGAGATAATAGTAAGCATTTTATCCCCATCCCGGCTGGTAATACTGCGTGGTCTGTAGCGTAGCGTAAGACCCGCAGATGAAGAAGCCGTCTAGCTTTTCTTAGTTTTTTACATATCATGTTTTTGTCGCACGCGGCAGACCGCTTAGGGTCTGCTCC
>JAUWBM010000055.1 GCA_030601705.1 Thermoplasmatota archaeon | reverse complement strand
AAAACAGCCCCTATAGGCGTCTAATGTATTGCCAAAGCTATCTATCTTCTGCGTAAATAGCATCATCCCATCCAGAGGATGGAATGATCTAACTCTCTATTTACATATCTGTGAATCAAAAAAGTGCAAAAGTCTTGATATTATTTGAAAAGATTGTGTTATAACTAGATGAACGGAGATATAACCCATGTAAATAGTTATTGTAAATTCGATTGTCATGGATGTAATTATAATTAGAGCGGATATCTATCCCCGAATCATAATCATTTTGCCATCCAAGATTTCCACTATTCTTAATAGAAAACTCATAAATCTCTACATTGTCGCTATTTACATGAACAACATCTCCACTGCCACCACCGTCAATAATCGTATTGTTTCTATCCTCTCCAGTTAGATTAATAGTTTTATCAATAACCACATTCTCATAGTATGTCCCATTGTAAACATAAATTGCATCATCAACTGATGCGTTTTCAATACCTTGCCAAATATAACGATAGGGATTTTCTTCAGTACCATTTCCAGGATAAACTGAATCATTATCAACATAGATGGTATCTCTACTGAGAGTATCCGTTGATTCTCTGCGTACTCTTCTACTCAGGTTTCCAATAGTTCCACTAATACTTGGTACAACACTTGTCCCAACAAACAAAACAATAATTGCAAATACTAATCCTTTCCTAAACTTATTTTTTCGCATATTTTTCCTCCCCAGAAAAGTATCTGGAATAGTTGTTATCAGTTATTTTAATTTAAATGTTTGGTAAAGGATAAAAAAAGAAGAGAGTATTATTCAGCAAAACCCTTTTTCGTTTTTGGTTTTATTGCTATTATTGTTTCCGTGCTTAAAAGATATGTGCCACGTTTTGAATCGATAAGAAGTAAACCATCATGATGGTCGATATCTTTAACCGTTCCGACAACTACATGAGCCTTTTCTTCATTAGGTTCTTTGGTGACGATTTTACAGTAATTACCTTTTAATCTATCCAAGGTTTTTTCCCTCATCCTAAAACCATGATATTATTTGTCAATATCAGTATATATATCTATCGTGTCAAAATGTCAATATATAAAAAGAGAAGAGAGATTGGTTTTAGTGTAGTTTTACAGTCCCAGCATGTGCCTTAATATTGGAAACGCATTTGGAAACCGTTCAAACAACCAACTCAATAGAGGGAAGTTGAAATTGAATGGTTCGTTCTTTGGTATGCTTACTTCAAGTGTTCCTTCTGGTCCAACTAAACCATTGATGTCTTTTGCTTTTGCAGTTATAATGTAATCCCATTCTTCTGTCCAAGTATGACTTGCTGTTCCTGAGCTTCCAGATGCAAAAGGACCTGTGATGGTTTCTTCGTTCCCATCTCCCCAATTGACTATATATTCTTCGATGTCATCTAAATCTGGATCTGTTGCAGTAAAATCATAATCATATGAAGCTCCTGGATTTCCACTTGTTGGACCGTCAATTGTTGGCATATTTGGGGGACTATTCGCTATGCGATCAATTACAGTTTCATCTACATATCCATCATCAGAATTATAAATTACAAGTGTTACTTGAGTATTATTTTTTGTAATGTCTCCAAAATCGTTACCATGTTTATCCTCATGTTCATTGCCGTTCCAAACAGCGCTATTAACGTATTCCTCTCCTGCATCTATGAATATATCCTTATCAAAAGCGTAATCCAAAAACCCAAAATGATAAGGGTCACCCCCAAAAGTATCATACCGTGAAACAATCTCTGTAATAAATGCTCGAATATGGCCGTTATATTGAATAGATTCATTGTTTTGAATAGTAATGTTAACCTGTATCGTAGCGTTTCCCAACCACGATAGTGTTATATTGGCGGTTATATCTGCCACTTCTCTATTACCGCATTCATCGAGGACGTCTGGGAGCTTTCCAGGATAGTTACCTACGATCCTTTGGTAATCCCCGTCAGAAATAGACGTTGGATAGGCCCCTATGCCATAACTCTCTGCCCACTCATGCGCCTTCTGATTTAGAACCTTCCCTTCATGATCAAACTCAATCATTTCCACGTACTCAAAATCATATTCTCCTGAGACATACGCTTCATGAATATGTTGATTCCATGGGTCGCAGGGCTCACAATTTTGGGATGTTCCTATTCCTACAAAAACAGTATGGGAATAATTTTGATTGGGAGTCATCTCACCAAAATTTTTTGTTGATATATGTATCTGTTTAGAATTTGGTACAACAATACTAGCTCCAAAAAATAATAACATTATTCCAAAAACGAAGACCTTTCTACTAATACGACCATTCATTTTATTCTCCCCCGAAAAACATCTGGAATAGTTGTTATTCGTTAATTTAATTTAAATGTTTGGCATAAAATAAATATTGCAATAAATATCACAGATTCTTCTGGGCTAAAATAAAAATTGAGGAATTAAGTGTTATGCCGGGTCACATTCATACTGTGGTTGGACTACCGTCCACTATGAGCGTTTCTCAAGCACTTCATCTTTTGAAAGGTGCCTCTGCTAGAGAACTCTTCAAAAATTAAATTAAGTATGTTACCATTTGCCATATTGATAAGAAAGTGTAAGAAATATAATTTCCATTTCATCGGTATCCATTTCTCCTGATTCGGAAATTGCAAATACTTTTAGGTTATGACGGCCAATAAGAGGATAGAACTTCCCCTGAATTTCCCACTCATATGGTGGTTCGTCATCCCAATAAGTAAATACATTATTGATCGAAAAAATTACGTATCTCACATTTTCATCGCAAATTACTTCTGCACTAGCCATTGCTCTTCCAATAACAAGGGTTATTCCACGTAGTCTCAAGAAATAAAAGTTGGGAAAAGATAATTTGATGACTGGATGATTGTTGATATACCCCGTTCCTTCTAATGGTGTATGTAGAATAACCTGTATTTTAATAGGTCGAATTGCTAGCTCGGTTAGAACAGCAAGCATAAGTTTTGTCGCTTTTATATGATATGTAATGTTAATATTTTCAAGAGTGTCATCTGGTGAATGACCGACTCGATTTGGATCATGTTGAGCAATCCATACACCATCATAACCGTAATCCACAAATGCTTGATTATCTGCCCCAGGATAATTTGGCAGGTTTTCTACGGTCATATCAATTATATCTATATATTTTGTACTAATCTTTTGAGCGAATTCTGCAATCCATGTTGATGGTTCTTCATGGAAATAACGTAGAATTCTTCCCCCTTGTGTAGTTTCAGCATAGCCAATAATATCAAGATTTAACACAGCGACAATATTATCGCCTCGATTGTATGCATCACGAGCATAATTAAAACTACCATAAGTTCCAACTTCTTCACCTGAGAAAGCAATAAACTGGATGGTATGATTAAATGAATATTTACTAAGGATTTCTGCTATACTCAGTATTGCGACGACACCGGAGCCATCATCATTTGCACCAGGGGAATTTTCAACTGTATCATAATGTGCACAGATAATAAATATTGCATTACTAGAAGAATCATTTCCATGAAGAGTTGCAATCACATTACGGTCTTCAAATTTTCGATATTCCCATTGATGAAATTCCACGTCTAAGCCCATTTTATCAAACTCTTCATAGATCCAATCCCCAGCCATGCTACAATTTTGCGTTCCCGTATACCTGACTCCGAACATCATAATCTTTTCATAAAAATAGAGAACTCTGGTTTCATTAATCTGTTCAATCATTTCAATAATATAATTTTTATCAAAAGAACATCCTTTTTTGGATGGATAAGGAGATCCGAGTACCGTCGTTGAAATTATAAGAAATAGCACGGAAAAACTGATCCAAAAAGAGATATATTTAGATATTTTTTTCATTTTCATCAATTTATAATTTGCATCTGAATATATAAATATTTTGAACATAAAAATTGATCAGGCATTTAACCTCCAACACGTAATCCCGATGCGGGCGTTCACTTCACTGTAAACTCGTATTCAAATCTTGTTTCTAATATTCATCTTAAACTGATTTCATCTCAACGTTACAAAAAAGAAAGTAAATGCGTTAGATTCTGCGTATAGCGTTTTGTTGATTAAAAAAAGAGAAGAGAAGGATTTGGTTTTATTGTTGTTTTATAGTCCCAGCATGTGTCGTAGTATTGGAAATAGATTTGGGTGTACCTTTAGGAATCTGAAGAATAACAGGTTCGTGTTTATTGCATTACTTTTTGGCATGCTAACTTTAAGTGAATCTGACCATTCACTCTCTTTCCCATAGATGTCTTTTGCTTTAACTATTATATTGTAATCTCCTTTCTCAGTCCAAGAATGAGAACTCTCACATGGGTCACCAGAATCATAAGGTCCTAACCATTCACTCGTTATTCCATCTCCCCAATCCCACATGTAATATATTTGATCTCCTTGAGGATCGATTGTGCTAGTTTTATAGGAATATTCCTTACCTGTACTTCCCTTTTTCTCACCAGTGGGAGTTTGAGGTTTTTTCGGGGCTCCAACGATAGTTATTGAAACTGTGTGTTGGAACCTATTATCAGAAGTATCCAATACCATAACTAAAATATTGTGAACTCCTTCTGCAAGGTTCGATGTATCAACAGATGCTTCAAAGTGAGCATGACTTGCACTTTCAGGTTTTAGTGATTTTATTCGTTCTTGGTCTAAATATACTTCAACAGATTTTAGTTCCCGATTATCCGATGCAGTACCCTTTATGGATAGCATTTCACCAATTATCATTCCATCACGGGGACTTTCAACGGTAACAAAAGGAATTTCTTTATCTGGAGGTGCCTGTCCTTCCGGAGCGAAACCAACTCCGGTCCATATCGGAAGTGATGTTTGTTGCTCTTCATCCTCTGCAATTATTAAAAATGTGAAATCTTTTGCATCATACTCTGTTAAGTCTTCAACAGGAATATCACAGGTCCATTTTCCATCGCCATCATCATCAGACATATCATAACATTCGGTTGTGATTTCATCCCAGCATCCTTGAGGAGAATAATATGGATCAAGCAAACAAGCTTTAACGCCATTTAATGGTCCGTCTACAACGATCCATAAAGGAATATATTCCTCCTCCGGTGGATCAGGATAAAAAATATGTGCAATAGCTAATTCTGGTACCATAATCATGCCTTTGCATCTTAAACGCATTCCACCCATGTAGACCGTGTCGGCATATGATCCATCTCCTGAATGAGGAAGATATCCTTCCCATCCTCCGCTTGTATCATAAACACCATGGCCTACACCGTCCCCATTGTCATCCAAAAGGGGTGTATTAGAAGAAACAGCATTGTGGCTTTGATAACATGCATAATTAAATGCTTCTAACCAAGTATAACCACACACCATCTTTGGCCAGAAATACTTAGTAAAGTATTCATAATAGGGCGAGGGTCCTCCAGCCGTACCTGTGGATGCCGAAGTTGAGGTGGTTATAATGTTATTATTCCTGGAAACTTCATCAATGAAACTTCCGCTAAAACAGGCCATTATCCAAACATGTACTTTTGCATTGTTACTGGTTTGAAGTGTATCAATCCAATCACGTAAATCATCTGCATATACATGATCACCAGTACCGGAATTATGAACGCTAAAGCTATTCCCACCTCCATGATCAAACATTATTACATATAATGGGTTGAAAGAATCCACCCTACTTGCTGCCCATACTTTAATAGCATTTTCTACTGTGCTCTCCGAGGCTACGTCATCGATATCAGGGTCTGTACCATAATTCTCCCTGTTTAAAAATTGTATTCGCTCATCGGAATAACCCATGTCTTCTAAATCATCATATATCTCTCTAGGACCATCATAACAACGATGGTCATGGTGTGCATGATCTTTATCACCAGCAACAAGAATCACGTATCCTATATCAAAGATAGAAGGTTTGATTAGCACATCTGGATAAGTAGTTGTTACGATATAGTTACCAACTTGAACGGTGTTTCCTTCAGGATCTTTTTGATCCCATACATATATCTCGCGTTCACCAGGTTTAAATGTCCATTTACCTTGTTCAGTTGAAGGTGGATAGACCTTATTTCCGTCTTCATCATGTATTTCTATCTTGGGAAATGTATCAAATTCTATAGGTTCATTGCCGATATTTTCCAAGGTTATAGCCATTTTTTCTTCAGAACTATATTCCATTCGATTGGCACTCAATTTCAAGTTAGCAGATACATCCCCGATACTTATTTCCATTTGAGAGATAGAATTATTATTTATTGTTCCAGCTACTGGTAAAACAGTAGCTGCTATTAACAGCGTACAAATTAAAATTCCTACAATTTTCTTTTTCATTTTTTGCCTCCAACCCTTATGCACAAAAATAGGGTAAAATTGCTATCAGTTAATTTAATTTAAATGTTTTGTAGAGGATAAAAAAAGAAAAAGAGAGGTTAGTTTTTAGTGTTGATTTATAGCCCAAGCAGTTGTCTTAATATCGGGAACATCTGTGGATGGTTTTCTAGGAATCTCAGGAATGGCTGGAATACGTTGAATGGTTTGTTTTTCGGTGTAGCAAGTGAAACGGGTATTGTACAATTGTCGCTAGGGTCGTCTTTATTTACTACCTTTACCTCTCCACTATATTGTTGATTCTTTTCATTGGGAGCAACAACTTCTACTTCTACTAATATTTGCCCATCTTCTGGGGTTAAGTCATATCCTTCATCTGGAGTAATTGTCCAGGTGCCCCAATCTGGTTTGGATTCTATCTCCCAGTCCAAGAGTGATGTTGGATCACCTATATTCTCTAAAACAAAGGTACCATTGACAGTTGAACTTGGAGAGACATCTGTCCAACTGAGACTGCCACTGCAATCTAAATCAGGCATATCCTCATCAACACAATCAAATGTTGAAGCACTAAACGCATCAATACCTGCTTCTACAACAGATCCATCGTTAAGATCTGAAGCTTCAAATCTGACTTTAACTTGGTTAGTCGGCGTTACGAAATCACCGACCATAAAGTTATATTCTTTCCATCCAACAGGAGCTGGGGTTGCGGGTCCAATCGTCTCAACTAATGTCCAGTCTGCGCCATCGTTATTCGAGACATATACCTTAAAGAGATCGTTGTTTGGATCGTTTCCGAAGTTGTTAGTGTACCATAATGCGTAGCTAATGTAAGAGTCGATACCTTCAATAAGATCCATAGACGGTGAAATTAACCAGGTGTACCCGTCATCCACATCACAATTTTCATCATTCGGATCATTATCAGTAAGATAACACTGACCTGAACCATCATAGTCACTAGGAGGATCCCCCCTATTCCAACTGACAGGATCACCACGCTCCCATTCACCATCAAGGCAATCATTCTCAACAGTCCAACCAAGATCATCCTCGAAATCATCAACTAATACAGGAGTTAATTCTCCAACAAGCGATGAGTATACAACTTCCGGAGCTAAATATGGATTATATACCACACCAGTATTTTCCCCTTCAGCACTAAAATAATATTCAGGTGTATCACTGCAACTCGCAGGTGGTAACGTAGCTTCATACAAATCACCACCTATTGAAACCAAAGATGAATTAAGAAATTCACCTCCGCTATAACGATAATGAAGCATACCTGATCCCTCAATGTATGTATCTGCGATTTCTTCAATCTGTAATTGGATAATTACCTGTTCACCAGGGAGAAAACTATCTGGAACACCATCGACAAGATTAATTCGTAATGGATCCCGATATCTAATACGTACAGTTCTATAGCCAACATCACAAACTCCATATTCTATTCGCATATAACCATCCTCACCCCATCCTGGTCCCCAAGAATTCCGAAGGAACCAGACACCTTCTGTCCCCTGGTTATCATCCCAGCCAACAAGAGCTACAGCATGATTAATATTACTGCAAGTAGGACCGTTAAATATACCACCATCATAATCGTGAAAAGCAGAATTCACACAAACTGCAACTGAAACAGGTCCATAATCATATATCGCCTGTTTAATTTCATCAACTTCTGCAACACCATTAGGGTCACCAACGTAAGCCCAATCTTCAATAAAATATTCATGCGGATAAGGACAATTGCATGGATCATTTGATGCTGTATATGGGAAATCATCCTCCATTACAGCTCCTGAATCACCACATGGATCAGTCTTACCATTCTCCATAAAATAATCATGACACCACCAACCACCGCTACAACTATATCCATCCTGATTACAACTAACAAGCCACTGTTCAGATAAATCGACTTCAACATTGTCTTTAATTTTAATACTACATTCTAAAGGAGCAATAGTACCAAAAGCCCAACAACTACCACAACTACCTTGATTTTTAACTGAAGGTAAACCCCCTTCAACTTCATCCCGCCAGTCAAATTCATCTGGCAAGTCCCCTCTTGGTGTACACGGATCGAATTTTGCATTGACCCACCAATCATCTGGTTCAACTAATCCACAAAGTTCATCTATTGAATATTTCGTAGCGGCGTTTTCACCAACAGTATATGTCCAACCTTCAATTTCTACTTGTTTCTGCAAAGCAGCGATATCAAAACTTGAAAGTCTACCAAATGCTATTCCGTCAATATTCATCTTAAAAGGGTTCATAAAAAGATGAAACAACTCAGGAGCATTCATAGGCTTTTCAGGTAAATCACAATCACAAGCAATCACACTAGTAGACACTAAAGCAACCATCAAAAAGACCACCAGCATAAGTACAATTCTCATTATCAAAAATCTGCTATTTTTCATATTCTTCTATGTCTCCCTTTTATGTTCTGTAAAATTGTAATTGAACAATATAATTTAAATGTTTGGTATGAAATAAAAAAGGTATGTAACTCCATACGCCTTTATGCCACATGAAATTTCAAAGGTGGTAGGATCCCCTCTTGCGATTACCGCGAGATATTATTTTTTCATTTTTTATAGTTTTGACCGATGATGATGCACCTCACACTTTGGACAATAGAATTTAGATCTATCGTCTTTTACATTTTGTAAGATACTATTACATCTCGGACATTTGAATTCTTTCTTAGATTGTTTCTTGGGTTTCTTCTTTCTTTTAAACCATCTCATCATGACATCGTTAATTAACTGCATGTATATAAGTTCTAATGATGTTGTATTGCTTTGTGGGATTTATTTTAAGGAATTAAAAGAAAGAGAAGAAGAGATATAGGATTTATTGTAGATTTATAGTCTAAGTAGGTGTCTGAGTCAAAGAATATTCCGTTCCACCAAAATATTCTCCAAAATATTTATGCCGACTCATATACTACATATTTTTTGGTGAAACTGAATTACAACCTTTAAATTTAGTTTATTGTTAACAATTTTTTAAACGAATTTAAACCCACTGCTTTATCAAATTTATTTTTTTGAGAACATCATTGTTCTAAAGATAGATTTTATATAGAAATCCGGTTTCTTATCATAAACACTTATATACGATATCTCCCTATATATTAGATTGACAAAGGGGAAACCATATGAAGAAATTGTTGCCATTATTGATAGTATTAGTTTTAGTCCTGAGTGGACTTGGAGTAAATGCAATAGATGAAGATGATGCAGATGAGATTACATTAATAGAATCAGTCACATTCACTGAACCCCATCTACAAGAACAGGACCAATACGTAACTATACACCTCAACGAAGCCGATTCTTACTTAACAGAAACCGGGAGCCCTATGCTCCCTGTCTATGTCAAGGTTTTTACGTTCCCACTTGGAACAAAAATAAAAGATGTAACATGTACATTTTCTAACGAACAAGAAAGAATATTATCAAAAGATATTATGCCTGCACCAGAACCAATGCCAGTTTCTCTTCCGACTGCAAAACATGAAGTTGAAAAGCGGGTGAAGAATAAAGAAATTTATTCAAGTGAAAACGCCTATCCCAACTCTCGTTTCAGATATCAAACTGGTGCTGGTTTAGATAACAATGACCATGTTATGTTCCTAACTGTGCATTATTACCCCATAACTTACCTTCCCCAAAAACATACCATACATTACACCCCTCAGATACAAATCAAAGTCACCTATGAGCCAGCACAGACTCCAATTACATTTGCAGATGAATACGACCTCGTTGTGATCGCACCATCTGAATTTTTAGAGGAACTGCAGCCACTAGTTGACCATAAGAACAGTTATGGACTTATGACAACTCTCAATACTACCGAAGACATCTATGCGAGCTATCCGGGAAGAGATGAGGCTGAACAGATCAAATATTTTATTAAGGATGCTATTGAAACCCTGGGCGTTTCTTATGTACTGCTGATAGGAGGTATTTATAAACTTCCTATACGAGCGAGTCATGTCCGTCTATGGTATGGTGGAGAGACTGTGATCACTGACCTGTATTATGCTGATATTTACGATGAAAACGGCGATTTCTGCAGTTGGGATTCAAACAATAACAATAAATTCGGAGAAACTGGAAAAGATCAGGTAGATCTGTACCCTGACGTACTTATCGGAAGACTTGCTTGTGACACCATTGATGAAGTGCATGTGGTCGTTGATAAAATCATCCATTACGAAGACGAAACTTATGGTCAAGAATGGTTTCACAATATGATCTTTATCGGTGGAAATACGTTTCGCGGGTGGAATGGAAACGAGGGAGAAGAAATCAATAAGATTATTATGGAGATTATGTCTGATTTTGAACCATTTGTGATATGGACATCGAAGGGAAACTTCAATCCTTTGGTTATTAATAACAGGATTAATAAAGGGGCAGGATTCCTCGACTATTCAGGACATGGATTTGAACATGGAATGGGAACCTACGCTCCATCTGGACTAAGACTTAAATCTTATCTTACTCCATATATTAAGTATCTCAAAAATGATTATAAACTACCGATTATATTTTTTGATGCCTGTCTTACTGCCCGGCTTGACTTTATACTCCAAGACTTGCTCGATTATAAAGGATATTGGATGTTTAATATTCTTGCACAAATCCTGAACGTTGACACCTCTGTGAAATTACCATGTTTTGCGTGGCATTTTGTTAAGCATGAAGGTGGCGGTGCCATTGCCACTATTGGAGCGACCCGAGTAGCATTTGGAGGTATTGAAGATGGAGCTGGAAAAATGGCCATAGAATTTTTTACCGCGTACGACAGTAGTGAAATGCTCGGCCAGATGATGATGAAGGCACAGAATGCATATATAAATGATGTTATACCTGCTGATGCGTTCACGGTTGAGGAATTCATTCTGCTAGGAGACCCAAGCCTAAGAATAGGCGGCTATCCCTGATCTTTACTCTTTTGTTATCCATTAGACGATACCATAAATTAATACGTTAATGTGACAAATGTTTTACTTATTTCTTTATTGCTACCTTTTATAGAATTTTTATGAAACATTTTGCAAAAATTTAAATAATCAATCCTATTTGCCCTGTTGAGGGCTGTAGAGTTCTAAGAAGTACTATACTTTTTTTGCCGTTCTCATCAACCCTCCTTACCTCCCTATGGAGGAGAAACATATGCCAAAAAGTAGTAAAAAACAAATCGATGAAGATGAAAAAAAGGTAATTGCAGAACTGCAGAAAAATTCTGGAGATAGCATTGAAAATATCGCTAAAAATTGTGGCTTTTCCAGACAGAAGGTGTGGAGAATCAAAAAAAGATTGGAAGAAAACAGAACAATCTGGGGATACTATGCAGTGGCTGATAACGATAAACTAAATGTAAAAAAATATTTTATACTTCTCAAAAGAACAAATAAACCCTTTTCAGAAAAAATAATAGACAAATTAGTTAAGGGGGAAATTAGGGAAGTAGTGGCAAAGCTAGGAGTGAATGTTGAGGATAATTTCTATGTTCACGGTTCCTATGATTGGGTATTCTCCATTACTGCAAGTCATATTAAACAAGTGAAAAAATTTTCCGAAGTTTTTCACACAATGTTTAAAGATCATATTTCTGATGTACAAATCTTGGAAGTGGTGTTTCCCATCGAAAAATGTGGGTTCGATAATCCAAATGCAAAAGAACTCAGGGAATATTTCTAATAATAGTAATAATTACTTCTTTCATGTGTATGCATGGTGATCAGTTTTCAGAGGAAGACTGGTTTGTATAGATCTGTTTTTTTCGTTTTGACGTTTTGACACAATATATTTATATAGAATTAGTTAAAAAGTAATACTCTATGGACGAGCTATGGATCTGCCCAAATTGTGGAAATGAAATGAAAAGATTGACCAACAGCTCAGGTCTTTTTCATGTATGTCAAAAATGTGGTTGTACTATAGAAGGAAGAGAACAAAATTTCGGCGATGAAGGAATTTGCCCCAACTGCCATGGTGCAATGGATAGCACTAACGAATGTTCCCACTGCGGTTATGACTTGGGATCAGATTTTGAATAAAAAGCATTTCTAAATAGGGCTACAAAGGTATTTTTTGTTCAGTCACTTTTATATTTAGAACGTTTTGTAAGCTCAAGGAAATAATCTATCCATGCATCGCGAACTGTTGGTATTGTCTCATGTTCTATACGCTTTAAAATGTCCTCCTGTTCTTTCGTAGTCACCATTTTCTTAAGCGATGAAAAACCAATTCTAGTATCCTTTTCTTTAACTTGCTGTTTAGGACGATGAAATAGGCCTCGTAATCTGGATTTTTTTGTATCGCGTGTCATCAAAATATCTCATTTTACTATAGTAATTACTATTATAAAAATTTTTTCTTCTCGCATTTATAAATTTCGTTCTATCCTATAACAGTTATGTCCAATATGCGGGTACATAGCCATTCCTGCTAGTTTTATGACATGTTTGCCCTGAAATGATAATTTTTTAAAAAATATCTAGTAGTTTCAAAATTTTAGTTAACGCTATTTATACTGTTCTGCCCGTAAGAAATAGAAAAGATTATTGACTTCTATTTTTTCATACTTCTTAACGCTCTATATAAAAAGTATACAAGCCCACCATATAACACAACTGATCCAAAAATAAGCATTGCAATTGCAGAAAGCGGCAGTCCCATTAATTCACCTCAGCTCGTTTTTTAATTTTCATGAAAACAAACGAGAGCAGAAATATGGAAAGGCAAGGTGCAACACCTCCAAGTACTATAATCCACCATGGATATCCTAAATAGGGATTAATGATATTATTTATTACGGCGGCAGCTAGCAATATAAACAGCACAAACGGTATTGCGAATTTAATCAGATAGTCCCACCATCTGCCAAGGTGCAATTCAGATGTCTTATTTGCATGATCTCGTAATTTAGATAGTTTATACATCCATCCTAAAATCAGACATTCTACAAGTCCTATCATCACAAGACCAAAATTTGCAATAAAATGATCCGTAATGTCGAGCCAGTATAGCCCGCTTCCTGTAGCGAAGATCAAACTAATTAAAAAGCCGACAATACACATGATACCAGTTGCCCTTGCTTTTGAAATCTTCCATTTACCGTGTATTCCCGAAACGATGGGTTCTACCATGGAAAATGCAGAATCGATCCCAAACGTAAGAAGTGCGATATAGAAAATTATCCCGAAAAATGCTGCAGCAAAAGGCAGTAGCGAAATAGCAGTTGGATATGTGATAAATGTGAGGGTAGGGCCCCCTATGCCTAACTCTGTGATTCCCACTCCTTGTGAGGCAGCAAGATAGCCAACAACGCTGAACACGGTAAATCCTGCAAGAAACGACGTTCCTGCATCTGCAAGTGAGATGATAACTGCGTTGTTGGTGATATCAGATTTCTTCTTAAGAAAACTGGCATAAGTAATCATGATGCCTTGGGCAACTCCAAGGGAGAAAAATACCTGTGCATATGCTGCAAGCCAGACGTTAACATCAAGTAAGCGTGAAAAATTAGGTGTAAGATAGTAACTGATCCCTTCAATAGCTCCTGGAAGAGTCAGTCCTCTAATAGTAAGAAGTATCAGAAGTATTGTGGGGAGAGGCACCGTAATTAATACGATTTTACCAATACGGTGGACACCTTTGTAAAGAATGAGGAAGACACATAACCAGACGACAATGAGACCTAAAAAAACTGGTACACTTATGCCTCCAAGTATCGCAGGACTACCGGTATCTCCAAGAAAATTTTTAAAGAACAGTTCAGCGTTTGCGCCCCACCGTAAATCAAGGGAGTATATCATATAAGAGAAACACCATGCCATTACTGCTACGTAATATAAGGCAATGACGAACGGCACGAGTACTGCCCACCAGCCCATCCATTCCCATTTTTTTCCAATTTTTTTAAACGCTTCAGGTGGAGAGCTTCGCGCCCAATGGCCAACGGAAAATTCCAGAATCATGAGAGGAATTCCAGCGGTGAAGAGTGCTACAAAATATGGTATGAGAAATGCCCCTCCGCCGCTTTCGTAACAAACATAGGGGAATCTCCATACATTTCCTAATCCAACGGCAGATCCAATTGCTGCCATGACGAAAGCAAATCTAGAATCCCAATGTTCTTTCCTTACTATAATATCTACCAAAGCATAATATAATTTGTTGACTTATAAATATATTCTAATAAATATATTTGCCTTAATTCTTATCAATAAAACCTAAACTTTAATTATCATTAAATTGTTCACGCCTTCTTTACGCAGGGGTAGCCAAGCCAGGTCAACGGCGACAGACTCAAGATCTGTTCCTGTAGAGGTTCGGGAGTTCAAATCTCCTCCCCTGCACTTTTTTACCGGTAAAAGCAAGTCAATATCTCCTTTTCCATAAATAACAAAATATAGCTCAGCTAGGCTATCCATCTGGCTTTTAAACTTTTAATGTGACATCAATTTAGCAGAAATTTATTTTAAGAAATTAAAAAAAAAATTTGCTAGAATTTAAAACATAATGTTAGCACATGGGTATTCTTTTATAACTGAACTGATTATCCTCAGCAATGTCTATTAGAAATGCAATAAAATTATATATTACCGTCAGCCGATGGGAATTCTTACCCGCGGTTTTAGTTGGAATATTGATAGGCATTTTTTTAGGCGCAGGATCATTTCAATATTTGCTTTCAAGTGGATCCGCTATTACTCTTATAGAAGGAATCATCATATTCCTCTTACTGTTTAACGTGGGGTTTATGGTTAATTGCTGGGCAGACTGGAAGGTGGATGAACTCTACAAAACTAAGCTATATCTGGCAGTAAAAAAGATGGGGCGTTCGAATCTTGGTGTTTTGGTAGTTATTCACATTGTCGCCTCTATTCTCTTAGCATACCATCTTACCATGGTCATTGGTAGGATTGAGATAAGCGTGTTGGTGTGGATTGGCATTTTTTTAGGAGTTGGCTATTCGGTCGAGCCTTTCAGATTCAAAAGGCGAGGGATTCTGCATTCGTTAATAGCCATACCCATATTTTTCATTCCAGGATTCTATTCATATTTCCTTGTTAGCGATCTACCATTAGATGCGCTATATACGTATCTATTCTTCCTACTGGCAGCTGGTATAACAGTTGGTCATTACGCTTTAATACTGGTAAGTCAAGCGGAAGATTTTCCTGCCGATAAAAAGATGGGGTTATATACACCAGCTGTGAAATGGGGTCTTAAAAAAACGTTATACATCTCGTTTATATCAAACCTTTTAGGTTCTATCGTGATCACTATTGCATTTATGCTTATGTTTCTAATGATAAACATCTGGCTTATGGCACTATTGCCTTTGATAATTGTTGGAAGATATTTTTCCATGAGGGCGGTTATCAGTCTCTATAGAATATCTTTGGATACATCTTCTAATAGTGCATTGCTAGAGGAAATACGAAAGAAAATGCCAGAATATCCAATGTGGCATGCCTACGGTTTGACTGGAATCACAATAAGTAGTCTTATGATTCTAGTATTTAAATCGCTCGGGTGGATCGCGTCATTTAAAATTCCTTAATATAATAAATAGTATCTCCCTTGAGATGAATAAACATGAGATCAAAATATGTAAGATTGCTTCGACCTATAGCCTGGATAACATTCCTCTTTCCATTCGCCGTAGGTCTTGGACTTGGCATAACTTCAGACAGCAATCTGCTTCATATCATCTTTGCTTTTATTGCTTTTAGCTGCTGGATGAGCTTTTCTTTTATTGTAAATTCAATAGCAGATAAAGATGTGGACAAGCTGCATAATGGAAGATCAAAAGATATGAATCTTGCTCACCAACCAATTGCCACGAGTGAAATTACTGAAAAAGAGGCTTTGTATCTAAGTATGATATTTTTATTTTCTTCTATATTCTTTGCATGGTTGATAAATCCCCTTTTTTTCTTGCTTATTTTAATAGTTGATGGAGTGGGATATATTTACTCAATGCCACCAACGAGGTTAAAGGCAAGACCCATAGGAGATATTCTATGCAATACGGCTGCAGGTGGTTTAATATTTATTGCAGGGTTAAGCATAGGTGGTGCAAATATGTTTCCTTTAGTAATCTTAGGAGCATTTGTTATGACTTCTATTTTTTATATACCTACAGTAGTAACAGACCACGAATTTGACAAAAAAGCAGGTATTACAACTTCTGCTGTTTATTTTAGCCCTAAAAAAATATTAAAGGCAATGTATCCCCTTACCGTATTACTTGTCATTATTGCATTAATCATATTGCTAACTAGTAATTTAGAACTGAAGATATTTTCCTTTATTGTAATCATATATACCATTCCAGCTACATTAGTAGTAAATATAAAATTAAAAGGAGAAAGATTATTCATACATGAAAATTGGATATTGGTCCCTTTCACATTGATATCCATAGCATCAGTGGTATATGGGATTTTAAAACTCTTTGGTTTGCTGATTCTAAACGGCTACTGAATTTTACTTAGTTGTGACAATCCTGAGTTCAAAATCGAGGTCCTTGAGAATTTACGACAAAAACAATTAAATTTAAGAAATGAATTTGCCGGTTTAGTTTATTTATCATATGGAGTAATGATGTGACGTTATTTAGACACTCGAATCCCGACGAGAGCAAAAAAAGAAGGATTTAAGAAATAACGATAAGTAGCTCTAGTAGATAGAGTTTCGATGGTGTTAGCTTCCACCAGGATCGACTTTAACGAAGAAAAGAAAGATCAATCCGGTTTGTTCTCGAATTGCAGTTCCTTCCGGTATTGTTGCTTTTGTTGTTATTATTGTTGGTCCTAATCCAACGATGATATCAGAGGTAATTGCTACTTCATCTCCAGCAGGGATGTTGGGAATTGTACCTAAGGTTTGTCTTCCGAGAAGTATGAACCCGCCATCGAGGGATATAT